>NZ_JBIQOB010000003.1:0-227424 GCF_044130285.1 Acinetobacter sp. BSP-28 | reverse complement strand
TAGCCATGCCATCTTTACGTAATGCCATGTAGCAAAGACCTTCTGTCTGTTCTTTCACATATTTAATCGCTTGTGGATTCGATTGCACTGCTGCCTGACAAATCTGTTCTGTTTGTTGACGTACATATTTCAGTGCAAAACCATTCTGCTTTATTGCAGCTAAACATATTTCTGCATTTTGAAATAAGACATGCTGCAATGCCAATCCTTCATTCTGTACAGCAGTCAAAATCATTTCATGGGTAGGTTCATGGATATATTGCAATAAATCGCCATTTTTTCGAACCACCATTAAACATAAATCTTCAGTTTGCTTTTTTACATATTTAATCGCGCGTGGATTTTGTTTAATCGCCTCATAACACAAACGGTTATCCTGTTTTTCTATGTATTGCAGATATAAACCATGCTCTTTTACTGCATTTAAGTCGGCATCATAACTTGGGTAATATAATTTTTTATATTGAATCATCTCAATATCTTCTGTAATCAAATGGAATGATGCAGCTCATCACATACATCATCCCTGTCATTTTTAAACCTGCTGCTGTTTCAGCATATTCAGCGCGACATCGACAATCATGTCTTCCTGACCACCAACCATTCTACGTTTACCCAGTTCAACTAATATGTCAAAAGCAGATAATCCGTATTTTTCTGCAGCCGTTTCTGTATGACGTAAAAAGCTTGAATACACCCCCGCATAGCCCAAGGCTAATGTCTCACGATCGACACGAACCGGTCGTTCCTGCAATGGACGCACGATATCTTCCGCAGCATCAATCAGTTTTTTCACATCACAGCCATGGTTTAAACCCATGCGCTGGACAGCAGCAATAAACACTTCTAGTGGTGCATTACCTGCTCCCGCCCCCATACCGGTTAAGCTAGCATCAATACGGTTACAGCCATGTTCCAGAGCCACAATACTGTTTGCCACACCTAAGCTCAGGTTATGATGGGCATGCATACCGGTTTCTGTTTCAGGCTTCAGCACATCTTTCATGGCTTTAAAACGGTCGGCAACATCATACATATTCATCGCACCACCTGAATCCACGACATAGATACACTGTGCGCCGTAGCTTTCCATCAGCTTACCTTGCTGCGCCAAACCTTCAGGCGTATTCATGTGGCTCATCATTAAGAAACCAACCGTGTCCATGCCCAGTTCACGCGCATATTCAATATGTTGTTTGGACACATCCGCTTCAGTGCAGTGGGTTGCCACACGCACCACGCGTGCTCCTGCATCATAAGCCGCTTTTAAGTCATGTACTGTACCAATGCCTGGCAACAGTAAAGTTGCAACTTTTGCATTTTTTACTTCACTGGCGACAGCTTCAATCCATTCCAGATCCGTATATGCACCAAAGCCATAGTTAAAGCTTGAGCCTTGCAGACCATCGCCATGTGCCACTTCAATACTGTCTACACCAGCCTCATCCAGAGCACGGGCAATTTGACGCACATGATCCAGAGAATACTGATGGCGAATGGCATGCATACCATCACGTAAGGTCACGTCTGACACATAGATTTTGCGTTTTTTATCCAACATGTTGACTCTCCTTACGCGATCTTTTTATTTAAATGTGTTTCCGCAAAGCGCTCTGCGGCTGCCAGTGCTGCGCTGGTCATAATATCCAGATTACCCGCATAGGCTGGCAAGTAATGTGCAGCACCTTCAACTTCAAGGAAGATCGAGACTTTTAGACCTGGCAGTTTGCCTACTCCGGGAATATTCAGCGGATGAGCCGTATCGAATTCATCGAACTGGACATCCTGTTTTAAGCGGTAACCTGGTACATAAGCCTGTACAGCATCAGCCATTTCTTTCACGGACTGGCGAATTGCCTCCTGGTCTGCACCTGCTTCTGCCAGACAATACACGGTGTCTCGCATGATGAGAGGGGGTTCAGCCGGATTCATAATGATGATGGCCTTGCCTTTTTGGGCACCACCCACCTCTTCAATCGCTTTAGAAGTCGTTTCAGTGAACTCATCAATATTGGCACGGGTACCAGGCCCAGCAGACTTACTGGCGATTGAGGCAATAATCTCGGCATAATGTACCTTTGCCACTTTGGCTACCGCATGCACCATCGGAATGGTTGCCTGACCACCGCAGGTGACCATATTGATATTCGGTGCATCCATATGTTCATCCAGATTGACCACAGGCACCACGTAAGGGCCTATCGCTGCTGGAGTGAGATCAATAACCTGAATACCATACTGCTGCAGCACCTGATTGTGATGGGCATGGGCACCCGCCGATGTAGCATCAAAGACAATTTTGATATCTTTAAACGAAGGTAGTTTAAGTAAGCCTTCTACACTTTCATCTGTGGTTTCAAAGCCAAAACGTGCAGCACGGGCTAAACCATCTGAACTTGGATCGGCACCGACCATGGCAGCCATTTCCAGATATTTTGAATTGCGCATGATTTTAATCATCAGGTCCGTACCAATATTGCCCGAACCAATGATGGCGCATTTAATTTTTGCCATAATGTTTATCCCTATTTGTTATGCGCTAAAACGCACAGAGACTGAGCCAAATCCTTCAATCTCTACCTTAAATTCTTCACCTGCTTTCACTGCAACCATTGGACCCAATGCACCGGTCAGAACAATGTCACCAACTTTCAAAGGCCGTCCACGCCGTACCATTTCATCTGCCAGCCAGACCGCAGCATTGAGTGGATTATCCAGACAGGCTTTGCCTTGTCCTTCTGAAACCACTTCATCCGAACGTACCATTTGCATACGACAATTCACGAGATCAACATCAGCCAACTGTACTTTTTGAGTTCCAAGAACAAAGGCTGCACTTGAAGCATTGTCTGCTACTGTATCTAGTAAGGAAATTTTCCAGTTTTCAATGCGGCTATCGACGACTTCAATGGCAGCGACTGCATAATCTGTAGCAGCAATAATGTCAGCCACACTATGCTGGCTATGGGTTAAACTGCTTTTCAGCACCAAAGCAATTTCCGCTTCAACTTTAGGCTGAATCAGCTTTTGGAATGGAATGGTTTGACCATCCACAAATGACATATCTTCAAACAGCATGCCGAAATCGGGTGAATCCACACCGAGCTGTTTCTGTACTGCAAACGAGGTTAAACCAATTTTTTTACCGACCAAACGGCGGCCATTAGATAGTGCTCGTTGGGTATTGATATCCTGTACCGCATAGGCATGGTCTGCACTAGCTTCAATCCCTAAACGCTCACGAATGGGTGCAATCGCTGTCCGATTTTGTTCCGCTTGATATAAAGCATCAGCAATTGCATGTTCATTAGCTGCCATCGACTGCTCCTTTTTGAATTCTCTGCATTTTTAGGCATAGCTTCGCCCGAGCATGACTGCCCATAGTTTTAAATCCCTGATGTAAAAATTGATTCAGCTCATGTTTACCAAGCCTGCATGAGCTGAAATGAAGGTTTAGTCGGTAATACTGACATTTTTACCGCTTTTCAGTTCTGCCATACGTTGATCAAGTTCACCATCAACATAGTACAGTTCGGTAAAGCAGCCAATTTGCTCTCGAGTATCAAAATATGCCCAGCGGCAGTTGCCAAATGGCCCTTCAAAAAAACCTGCCATGGCTTTTTTGATGCCTAGATCAGTGTAATGTTTTTCTGCCTGTGCATATTCAGCCGCATCTTTTTGGCGAAAACCGATATGATGCGGACCTTTGCCTTTTTCATCTAGCCAGTCTTTATAGACACTTTGTCCGCCATCATGGCGTGCCAGTTCAATCAGCGTTTCACCCGTAAAACCGTAGGCACAGCTGAATTGGAAATCACCCGGCTGGCCGTAATACTCTTTTTCTTTTTGCGTCTGAGAAAGTCCTTCCGCAACATTCCAAACTTCAACGCCATTGGTTTTACTAAAAAAATCCATCGCCTGCTGCAAGTCTTCAACCACAAAACAGATTTGGTCGAAGCGCTTGCTCAGCATATTTTGTACAGATTGAGTCATCAGTTGTTCCCTTAAGCAGATTCTAGAACACGGAAGCTGATTGCTTGTGCAGGGCAAGAGCCTGCAAGCTCTTTCACTTCATCTTCACGATCAATATCGACAAAATGCTGTTTTAGATTTGCCACCTGACTACCTTGTGGAATTTCAAAAATGTCTTCAGACATAAGACACATACCATAGCCTTGGCATTGGTGTGTATCTAAAATAACTTCGATTTTTTGATTGCTCATGAGATTCATCCTTTAATTTCAAATCCAGCGGACGGTTTCTGTTTTACAGAAACACGCCCAAGTTTGGTGTACGTAAAACAGCTTCGGTTAAGATGGCTTTACGTTTGAGTAAGCGAGCACCCTGCTCCGTAAGTTTTAATGTGTCCACGCGGCGGTAAGGAATGATATCGCCCTGTTCATCGTGACCGCGCTGACGGTACATAATAGTCGCGCTGTGCACATTCACCACATCTGCCTGTTCCGTTGGCTCGATCATGACACTGCCAATCACCCGCAATGTACGTGATGGTGGCACTTCTGCCCAAGCCTGACCCGATGCCATACGGTCAATACGCACTTTAATGTGAGCCTTTTTATCTAGTACACGATAAGCTTCACCCGGGAATTCGTCTTTAAAATGATATGAGCTAATACGAAGCGGAACCTCATACACAATTTCATCATCCAAAAGTGCAAACCATTCATCAAAGCGACGCTCATCTAGCAATAAAGCTTCCTGCGCCAAAAAGTTGTGTACGGTATTGTGAGTTGAATAGTCCATTAAGCCACTCCTTTTTGCTGTGCATTTTCATCAGCCAAACAAGTTACTTTGGCTTTTTGACCTTCACGCATTTCTTTTAACCAGCGACGCCAGAAACCGATTTGGCAATATTCCCCATAAATCGATGGATGGAATTCACCTGGACCTTTCCAGGCTGGATCTGCACCTGTTTGTTTTTGGCTATAATGCAGATTGACTTGCTCTTTACGCATCCAAGGGCTTTGTGCACCTTTGGCAATACCTTCCCAAACTGCTGTATCGTCAGCTTCAAAAATACCGCCTGAACCAAAGGCATACTGACCAGCAGCATAGGCTTTTTCTGCATACTGTTCTGGCACAAAACTGAACTCAAATTCATAGTTCCATAGTTCCATCACACCTGGTGCCACAGGCTGCCACATACGGATATTAGTAAATGGTATTGGCATTTCACCCGGTGCTGGCGGATGTGGTAAACGCATATAGCTAAAGTTGGGGAAAATGGTACCAATAGTCGGTGGAACATCTTTAATCATTTTTAATTGAACATCGTCCAATTTTGACAAATCAAAATGTGCCTGCAACTCTGGCGGATAGCCCCAGTTTGGTAATGGAATGCCAACCATATCTGATAAGTTGTGGCCAATAAAACTGTTTCCATTACCAAAGTCATAGCCCGAAGCATGCGTGCTGACTTGGTTTACACTTGGAATAAAACCAGAGCTGGCAGCAGATAAATGTGCTGTGCTTACATGGTAAGCATCACCACAGAAGTTTTCTGCACCGCTTTTCCAGTCAGCTTTGACTTGAAAGCGTTCGGGTTCTTTTAATAAACGCACACCTTCTGGGTGAATACCAAAAATTGCATCCAAAGCCCAAACCGTATCGCCTAAGTACTCACGTAATGGCGGAACATCCTCATTCAATGATGCAAAAATAAAACCATAGATGCTTTCAACTTTCGCAGCACGAAGTAATCCCCATTCTTTTGCATCCAACTTGCCACCATAGGCATCCTTCATGTGCGGTGCGCCCATCCAGTCGCCATTGTTCTTATATACCCAGCCGTGGTATGGGCATTTAAAGCTAGAAGCATTACCACGGTCATTATGACAAACCTCTGTACCACGATGACGGCAATGATTCAGTAAGACATTAATTTTACCTTCATTGTCACGTGTCACAATCACTTTATCCAAGCCCAAACGGCGCAGCACATAATCGCCATGGTTTGGAATTTCAGTCTCATGCGCAATGAAAATCCAGTTACGTGTGAAAATGCGTTCCATCTCGGCACGGAACACAGCATCATCATTAAAAACGTCAATCGGCAAAAAACCGTTGTTAATGCTTTCTTCAACACGATTACACAGGTGCTCTACGTAATCTTCATCACTTCCTGCTGTCACTTGAATGTACTTAAACATGTGACTACTCCTTCCATTTTTGTTATTACTGCCTGGCGGCTGAATCAGCTATCCGACTGATTCAGCGCTAGAATCGCTCGGTTTAAAAATTGTCTTGCTTTAAAATCATGCAGCTAAAAATTAGCCTGCTTTTTTGGCAGGACCATTAAATGGTGCCCAGTTCTGCTTTCTGAATTCCAGCAAATACGCTTGGGCATTGTCTTCATGTAATGGCAGCTCACGTGGTACCCAGTCGTTAGCCAACTGATCCATATCGGCATCGTATTCAAAACGGCAACCCAATGGCCCGTCGAAATACCAGAACCAGTTCGAACCTAAACCATGACGGCCTGGGCCCCAAAAGCTTTCGTGACCAGCTTTTTCAAAACGTTGGCCTGCCAGCATCAGCTCACTTGGCCCAGAAAGATGGAATGAAATATGTTCAACACCTTTGATATGTTCCGGTGCTTGAATTAAGAATAAGGTATGGTGATCTGTGGTACCACCAGCACGCAGGAATGGTCCGCCACCTAGACGGTCACTAACGCGGAAACCTAAACGGTTGACAAAAAAGGCTTCGGCTTTGGCAGCATCTGGAACAAAGACTGCTGTATGCGCAACTGTACGCGGTTGAATTTGAATAGAATGATCTACCCCCAGCTGGTTATAGCCACGCTGATGTGGAGCACCTGGCGCATTGATTTTTTCTACAGGCAAATTTAATTCACGGCGAATGCTGATTTGGAAACCAATAGTGATGCCTGAATCATCGAATGTTTCCAGCGCGCCATTTTCCAGCACTTTCACTTCACGGTCTGTGCTCAATTCTGCTTGAATGGCATCTAAAGTCGCTTGATCTGCAACACCGTACACCATTTTGCGTAATTGACTCATTAGTGAGAGTTTTGGCGGCAAAGCAGCATGATCTGCTTCTGCAACCAGAATACCTGTACCATCTAAAGTTTCAAAATAGCGACCAAAAGCTTGACCCGGTACTTCAGTCAAACCAAAGTCCTGCATAAATTGAACTGAGGCTACTAAATTATTTGCACCGTAGATCAATTGATCTATACCGATAATATTCATTCCATTTCTCCTGTATTCCATTCCTCGGAATACCCCTGTTGCTTTGTATTTTTATCTCGCCGTTTTACTGCATCATGCATTGGCTATTGAGCTGTTCAGCATTGTGAATAAAGTTGAAACAGCCCAATAGTAGATCTAAGACCAATTGACGATTGACTTACTCTGTGTACAATCCATCCCAACACATGTATTTCATTTCAAGAAATTCATCGATGCCGTAATGCGAACCTTCACGCCCCAAACCACTTTGTTTTACACCACCAAATGGCGCAACTTCATTTGAAATCAGTCCAGTATTAATACCGATCATGCCCGCTTCTAATGCTTCAGATGTACGCCAAACACGTGCTGCATCTTGACTGTAAAGATATGCAGCCAAGCCAAATTCAGAATTATTGGCTTGAGCAATCACTTCTTCGTCCGAACTGAAACGGATTAAAGGTGCGACTGGACCAAAGGTTTCATCATGTGCAATCACCATGTCTTTAGTGACATTTTTCAAAACTGTTGGTTCAAAGAAGAAACCACCCAATTCGCTGCAACGACCGCCACACACCACAGATGCACCATTTTCTAATGCATTACGAATGTGTGATTCAACTTTGTTAACCGCACCTGCATCAATCAAAGGACCTTGCACCACACCTTCTTCCAAACCATTGCCGACTTTTAAGGTTTTGACTTTAGCTGCCAATTTCTCAGCAAATTCGTCATAAATGGCATCATGTACATAAATACGGTTGGCAGAGATACAGGCTTGACCTGTGTTACGGAACTTAGATGCGATCACGCCGTCTACCGCCAAGTTCAAATCTGCATCATCAAAGACTATCGATGGTGCGTTGCCGCCCAGTTCCATCGAACATTTCTTAATGGTCGCAGCTGACTGTTCCAGCAAAGTACGGCCAACTTCAGTTGAACCTGTGAAGGTAATTTTACGAACCAAAGGGTGTGAAGTCAGAATGCCACCAATGACACGCGTATCATTACCGGTTAACACACTAAAAACACCGTCTGGTACACCGGCACGGCGTGCCAATTCTGCTAAAGCTAAGGCTGTCATTGGGGTTTGGCTGGCTGGTTTCACCACCATGGTACAACCGGCTGCCAATGCAGGCCCTGCTTTACGGGTAATCATCGCTGCCGGGAAATTCCAAGGCGTAATCGCAGCACACACACCAATCGGCTGCTTCAACACTACAATACGCTGTGTGTCTTTCGGTGCCGGCAATACATCACCGCGGATGCGTTTGGCTTCTTCAGCAAACCATTGCAGGAATGATGATGCATAATCGATTTCACCGCGTGCTTCAGTTAAAGGCTTACCTTCTTCTAAAGTGATGATGGTGGCTAAATCTTCTTTATTTTCTACAACCAACTGATACCAGCGATTGATAATCTCATAGCGTTGCTTCGCTGTGGTTTTACGCCATTTTTCAAATGCTGATTGCGCAGTAGCAATCGCCTGATTGGTTTCTTCTTCCTTACAGCGTGGCAATTTAACCAGCTCTAATCCTGTAGCAGGATTGTTTAAGCTGTAACTGCCATGGGCAGTTTCCTGAATCCACTGACCATTAATAAATGCGCCAGTTTTCCAAAGGCTTGGATCTTTCAGCAGGTCTGCTGGATTTAAATGTGCAAAACTATTCATTTATCTATCCTTAAATTATTTAGCCTTATTCAGGGAAACGACCAACAAGGAATTCGCTGTCCGGGTCATTGGTACACGGCAAGCCTGAAGCAATCAAACCTTGGCGAAGTACTTTCATTTGACGGTCTGGAATACGGGCAATTGGCGCGCGCAATGGGCCACCGTTAAAACCTGCCAACCAATCCATATATTTCCAGTGTGCACGGTTTATATAGTTTGAGCCTGGCATATAAGCGCCTGTTGCTGCACCTACCGCACCGCGTGCAGGCTGTGCTTGCCAATACAACTTCATGGCTTCGTCAAAATTGCCTTCTTTTGCTAGATTAAAGGTTTTCACAAAATGATCACCCATCCACTGCGTATAGCTAGTTCCTGAGAATTGCATATCCATGTAACGCAGTAATGGAATCACGTCGCTTTCAATTGGGCAGGTCACCACGATTTGATCATTGAAACGTTCAAAGCTATCCACCAGACCGGCAATATGTGGGAAGCCCTGTTCTGCTTTTAAAGACACCACGTTCGGACAATCATCAATTAAGCGTTGAATCAGTTCTGGTGACATGCCTTGTGGATGAACACGCTCAAAGCCCCAAAGCGGAATAGCGAATAACATCACGCCTAAATCCGTTGCATCACAGAAAGCTTTGGTGTAGTCATAAATATCTTGCTCAGAGGTCGGCCAGAAATTTGACGGGTAAGACAGCAGTACGATATCTGCACCGGCTTTTTCCGCCAGTTTTACTGCACGAATATTTTCTTCCAGTGTGCCAAAGCCTGCATGGAAGAATAAGCCCAGTTTGTCGCCAGCCTGATCTTTTGCCCATGCAGTAAACTGTGCATTTTCTTCTGGGGTAATCGCAACTTCTGTACACAGCAAGGTATAGGTGTAACCCAGATCAATGACTTTTTGAATGTCGTGGCGAATCCCTTTTTCATTTAAACGGCTTAAATCTTGGCTATAACTTGGAATAGTTACAGATGAACATCCTTTTAAATGTTCTTTTGCCCATGCACGTGCTTCATTGCGTTTATAGTTAGCCATCAAAATTCTCCTTTTCCCTCATTGGGTGCTTTCTTAAATGTCTATGTTTTTAGATCTGTGTTCTAAAGTGTTGATTAGCGGTCGATGGTGACAATGCTGTCACTCATTTCTTGATATAAGTCTGCTGTTTTGGCATTACGCAGCAGCATTTCTGCAGTGACAATATCCTGCAACGCTGAACCTACTGACTTATAGATGACAATGTCTTCTGGATGATTTCGGACTTTGACTTTGCCTAACATCACATCAGATAAAGAAACTGTCTTTGCTGCGACATCACAGCCTTCTTGTTGTGCAACAAGCGCGTCACCAGTTTCATGAATGACTTCTTCCGGCATATCCGCCACAATCAGGCTAGCCTGTTTCATGGTTTCAACATCCAATTCACGCTGTTCCGGCAATGTTGAACTTACCGAAACAATAGTCATTCCCGGCTCTAACCAAGCCGCATCAAAGACTGGTCCACCGTCACGGCTACGTGAGGCACAGATCACTACATTGGCACCCTGCACAGCTTCTTCTGCAGTAGCAACTGCTCGAATGTCTAGGCCATATTGAGTATGAAATTCTTGTGCAAACTTTTCACGATTGGCTTCAGTTGGACTAAATACGCGAACTTTTTTGACACGACCAGTTGCATTTAGTGCTTCTAAATGGGTACGGGCCAATGCACTCGAACCCAAGATTGCAACATCAAAGTGTTCTGTACTGGCTAAGGCATTGACTGCCACAACAGAACTTGCGGCTGTACGGATATCTGTAATGCGATTGCCATCAATTAAAGCCACTAAACGCATGGTATCTTGATCGAACAAAGAGATCAGGTAACTGGCTTTTTTGTTTTTTGGGCTAGCTGCGATGAGTTTACAGCCCATATATTCCTTAGAAGGTGATACAGCACATAGGCTGCGCAGCCAGAAGCCGTCACCACGAGCCATAGTTCGCGGCGGCACCATCGCATCAGAAATAGGTTGGCTATAAGCTTGGCTTAGTGCTTCAATTGCATTGGACCAGGTTGCGAGTTCTGCAACATGATCATCATTGATGAATAAGGTTGGATGGTGTGCGTGGTTCACTGCTGAACTCCGTTTCAGTCATTTTTTTCTAATGTACTGATCTGTGATATACGGAGCTAGCATGTAAGGTGTAAAGCAGATATCTATTAAATGGATGGATATGAAAAAATGTTTGAATCGAAATATATAAAGATTTTCTAAGTAATATTGTGGAACATTGCTTAAATATTGATCGTGGAACATGAAGAATCAACAAAAAAGCCCAAACACGTATGTTTGGGCTTTTCACATCAACATAAGACTATGATTTATAACGAATAAAATAAAGAATTTCGTATAAGGTGTATTATGTTAATTTCAGGAAAACTTAAATTTTATAATAAAGAGTGAGGTTAGTATTTTGAGGGTTAGTCAATATACTTTATTTCCTTTATTTCCTCATTTAATATTTTTAACGCTGTTAAACAGATATCTAAGTATTGTTCATTAGTAACATCAAAAAAATGGGCATTATAGATTCTTATAAGAATCCCATTCCATTTAAAACGACCTGTTTTAGCGCTACATGATTCATGATTAAAAGTATTCAAATCTCCAGAATAGTATTGAGGTGAATACATAGAAATTCTAAAAAAAGTTCCATAACCAAATTCATTTTTCCATTTTTTCCCCAATATTTCATTTACAGTATCAGGCCAATTTATATTAAATCCAGTATCACCATAGTATTGCCTTGGTATTAACCAAAATCGGCCATTACGTTTTAGTAAAGCATATTTACGAGCATCAAATTTTGGTAATTTTGCTAGATCTTCGGGTGTATAGGAGTCAAGCTCTTGAGCTAATCTCAGTCTTTGTCTTTCCATTTGTCCACGAATCTGCGCATCCTGTTCTTTCTCTGTTAAAGGAATACATTTAAGTACAAGCCATGCCATAAATATTATGAGGGCAAGCCCACCAATGAAACCTTTAGAGAAATGATATTTTTTTATTTTCATTGCTTTTGATAGAGTGAATGACCGATCTTACTAATTTAAAGTATATTTCGATCGATTATTTAACATAATGGTGATTATACGAAACTAAAAATAAATAGTGTTATATTTCAATAATTTATGCCGTAATAAATCGGGAATGTAAACCCGAAAAGCCGGCTTGGAAACAAGTCGGCTTTTTTATGAGCGGTTTTGATACTTCTTGCCAATAAATTTATCTAAAAAATAGACGATTTTGCGGTTTTTCCTGATTCCATCAGATGCCTAGAGAAAAAATTATCCACAATTTCTGCGGATAAAACTGAGACAATTTTTGGCCAAATTTGTACGCCCTGGCGCACATACATTTAGGGATTTTACGGCTAGGTTATCTACAGGTTTTTAACTTATGATGAAGTCATACAGGAACAGGATGTTCCTGAACAGAAAACAAAAATAATAAGTTCAAGCACCAGGATCGTGAGGTAGTACAGCAGCTTTGCCTAACAGCTAAACACGAAAAAGCCCGACATCAGTTGGGCTTTTTCGTGTTTAAAATTAAGTTTTTAAAAATCATATGGTTACTTATAGAGCAAAGCACACGTCTATTTGTGTATTTATCAACCATATAACCAAAATAAACAGGAAATTCGAGTTTAGAATATGTCCCCCATTTTATAAGGAATAGGTTGTGAAAAAAGTACTGTTCATATTACTGGTCGGCCTATCTAGTCATACACATAGCGCATGGTCTATAGATGGAAATGGTTTGTATCATTCCAACTTTTGCCGTGCTGGACATTATTGGCAAATTGTTAATTGGAATTTGACTGGTACTGCTTGTTATATGCCAATGCATGGCTTGTGGGGACAACGTGTAGCCGAATAAATTAAAGTACTAAACTTGTCATACTTAGTGCCTGATTTACCGATTTTGTAGACACCTTAAAAGGTGTCTTTTTTATTTAATATAAAATCTCTTATGCGAAATGAATTCTTCTTCACGTTACATCACCGATTCACTATCATCCCTTTTAAAATCAGCGGTGCTTGCTTCTCAAACCATTGTTGAATGACCCGTGAAGCTCGTGTATTCGGGCGTCGAATGGTATGCGCTAGCACCACGCTACGTGACAGCTCAGGCTCAACAATCAAACTTGCCGCCAAACGCTGTTGGTTCTCTACACCAAATAGTCCCGAAGAAATCGCATACCCCCCACCCGCTGCCACAATCTCATGCTGTAAACGGTTCGAGTCTGCTTCTACCACACAATCAAACTTATAATCCATCTGACGTGCCAATTGATCTAAACGCGCACGCAGCGGATGCGGACGACTCGGTACAATTAAAGGTAAATCCTGTAAATCACGTAATTTAATCGTTGGCTGCTCTACCAAAGGATCGTGTATTTGACCGACCAGCATCAAACCGAACTCGGCAATCACAGCTTCTTCCGATTTAATCACTTCACCTTCACGAAGCAATAGCGCCATGTCAATGCGCCCTTCTTCAATCATCTCTTCCAGATGGACGTTTGAACCTTCGCTCAGGCGTAAATCTATTCGTGGGTAATTTTGCTTCAAATAGCGGTATAGCTCCCCCGAAAGCTGACGCACCAATGCAGGCAACAAGCCGACACGTACTTCTCCAATCGGTTCACCACCATAAGTCCGGATATCATCTTCAATTGCACCGCATTCAATCGCCAGGTTAATAATGCGCGGCAATAACTCATAACCGAGTTCAGTCAGAACCACTCCACGGCCTGTACGTTTAAACAGACGTGTGCCGCATTGTTCTTCCAGTTGGGCAATATGCCGGCTAATCATGGACTGCGGTACATTAAATGCATGCGCGGCCTTGGACAAACTGCCTAATTCTGCAACTTTAATAAACACCAGCCATTTCGAATCCAGTATTGATTGCATGCATATTTCCCTATTCATATTCCATGTAAAAAACCGGCCTGAAACCCAGACCGGTTCAGACGGTTATAGCATCCTTTATACCGAATTTAAGCTCAAAAAACTCTTTAAATTGGTATGAATATCTGCAACTTGGTGCTTGGATGGCGTTATCCCTGCTTCCAGCAGTTTTCTCGCCATCATATGATCTACAGGTTGATTCACCGAATCAATAGCTACAAGTTTATCTTTCGCATAATGAAACACGGAAAAACGGCCGCTCTTCATATCGCCACGAATCACATAGTCACTGGTATCAAAGGATAAACCGGTCATTTGTAGGCGGATATCGCCCTGATCTGTCCAGAACCAGGGTACATTTTTATATTCTGCAGGCTGTTCAGTGACGAACTTGGCCACAGTAATCGCTTGATCGTTGGCATTCTGCACCGATTCCAATCGGATACGGCGGTCGCCTGCAAAATGATTTTCATGGTTGGCACAATCACCAATGGCAAAAATATTGGCGATATTGGTTTGCATGGTACGGTTCACGCTAATCCCATTATCACATTGAATACCTGCCTGCTCTGCCAGTTCGGTATTTGGAATTGCACCGACACCGACCAAAACCAGCTCAGCTGGAATCACGCCATTGGCACAGCGTACGCCTGTGACTTTGCCATTTTCACCGACAAATTCATTAATAAATGCACCTGTTTCAATTTGAATGCCATTATTACGGTGAATTTCGGCAATATAGTCTGACACCAACGGCGATACAGATCGGCCTAACACTCGCGGCATATGCTCAAGTACTGTGACATTTTTATCTAAACAGCGTGCAGTCGATGCCAGTTCTAAACCAATAAAACCACCACCAATAATCACCACATTTTCAGTGGCACTAAGTGCTGAACGCAGTAGGCGTGCATCCTGTAAAGTTCGCAGGCTCATCACACCCTGCAGTTCAGTTCCAGGCAAAGGTAATTGACGTGGACGTGTACCTGTTGCTAACACCAGATAATCATATTTAATCATATCGCCGTGATAGAGCTTCACGACGTTCTCATCGGGATCAATCTCACTCACTGCGGTATTTAAACGTAAATCGATTTGATACTTTTCATAAAAGTTTTCTGGTTGTAGACACAGTTTGGATAAATCCATTTCATCTGCATCTTTAATAAAGCTTTTTGACAGAGGTGGACGGTGATACGGTAATTCCGATTCATTGCTAATGAGTACGATTTCACCAGTAAACTGTTCATGACGAAGTGCTTTGGCACAGCTGCATCCGGCATGGCCGCCACCGATAATCACAACTCTTTTATTGTTATTCATATTGATTTCACTCCATGAAAATCATTTATGGGTTAAAAAAATTAGTTAAATACTGTGTCACCTGATCAGGTGCTTCAAAATTACAGATATGGCCACTACCATGAATAATTTCTAATCTCGCATTGGGTAATTGTGCTGCCATCGTCTGCATATCTTCAACGGGGCCACCACCATGATCATGCTCTGCTGCGAGCAATAATACCGGCGCTGTGATTTGCCCTAGCTGATGTGAAAAATCCATCTCAATAAAAGCATTCACATAAGCACAGTAACCTTCAACTGTGGTGCGTTTAATCATGGCACGCAATTGCTGATCCACTTCCGGATGTGATGCACGGAATTCTGTTGAGAGCCAACGGTCTACCGTAACATCACCCAGTTTATCCAAACCATTGGCCTGTGCTTTGGCACAGCGTTCACGCCAAAATTCATGACGGTCATCTGGCTGACGAGGACGACAGCAGCACGCCACGATTTTTTCAATCCGTTCTGGATATGCCAGACCCAGCGATAAGCTTACAGAACCACCAAAACCTAGACCGACTACACTACTTTTTTTAATCCCTAAGTGATCCCATAATGCAACAACGCCATCGACAATGCTTTGAAAAGAACATGGCTCTGGTGGCAAAGGACTGAGATTGTGTCCCCAAGGATCAAAGGTCAGTACCTGAAAATGCTCTGCTAGAATTTCAGCATGCACTGCCCAAAAACTTGCATCATTGCCAATACCTGGAATAAAGGTAACCCATGCCGCATCTGCTTTGCCTTGAATATGGTGATGAAATAACGGTAATGACCTCATGTCAGTTGAACTCCACTCATATCTTGTTTGAGATTAATTAAACAAAAATGAGCGATACATCCTAGGTTTGAAATCCTAAATCAGATATCCAAAATATGCATAACTGCTTTATGAGTTAAATGCTATTTTCACATGCCAATGCTTCGTAAAGTGAAGACCAAGGATGAATAACACTTTGGTACTGACCAACGGAGTACGACATGACTGCAGCACAAAATTTTAAAATAAAAGGTTTAGACCGCATACGCTTTGGCGTTGAACAACTAGATGATGCTTTACGCTTTGCTAATGATTGGGGCCTAAAGCAAGTCGAAAGCGATCAGGACAATAGCTACCTTTTTGTGACCACAGACAATTCTCAAGTCGAAATTTTCCAAGCGGATACAACTAATCCTGACCGCACCCCTATCGGCAATCCAAGCGGCATGTGCGAAATGGTCTGGGGGGTAGAAGATCAAGCTAGTCTAGATGCTATTGCTACAGAGCTGAGCACTGACCGTGAAGTAACTGTAGATGCTGACGGTACAGTACATAGTCAAGATGACTTGGGTATTCACATTGCTTTCCGTTTAGCCCAGCGCAGTTATGTGCCATTTAGCGATACACAATTTAACTCACCGAGCCAACCGAAACGTGTCAATAGCCGTGCCCCTCGTTACGAAAAAGCTCAGCCCTATGAAATCAGCCATTTAGCTATTGGCGTGGATCATGCGGGTGAAGCAGTGAAATTCTATTTAGACCGTTTAGGTTTTTTTGTATCGGACCGTTATGCAGATCGCGGTGTCTTTATTCGCTGTGCAGCCGAAGGTAACCATCATCACTTGTTCTTTATGAATGGTAAAGCACCAGGCACCCGCTTCAACCATCTTGCTTTTAAAGTTCGCGACATTCATGAAGTGATTTTTGGCGGTCAGCATATTGACAGCCAAGGTTGGCAAACTTTTGCAGGTCCTGGCCGTCATCGAGTTTCTTCAGCATGTTTCTGGTATTTCCTCACCCCATTTGGTGGCGCTTGGGAATATGCAGCAGATGAAGACATTGTAACCGAAGACTGGGAATCAACAGATTTTGCAGCGGAAGCACATATTTTCACCGAATGGACCTTTGGACTAGAAAAGTCCGACGGAACCTTGCGTGGTCCGATTTCACAAAGTAAAGCGCAATCACTAGAAGACTAAAGCTGACACTGAGACAAGGAGGAAAGCATGAATGCCACTGTTCATACCGAAGCAGAACATTATTGGGTTCAGCTGATTCATTCAGATGTGCGCATTATTCAAGGCAAATATAAAAGCCGTATTTTAGAAGCAGGCAATCCGAACAACCCTGCCCTATTTTTACTGCATGGCACTGGCGGTCATTTAGAAAATTATGCTCGCAACATTCCAGCACTGGCTGAACATTTTCGTGTCATTGCGCTAGATTTTATCTGGCATGGCCGTTCACAGACCACAGGCTTTGATCACGAAGTCATTCCGGTACTGATTGATCAAATTCTGGATGTAATGCAGCAGCTACATATTCCACGTGCACATTTTGAAGGTCAGTCGATGGGTGGCTGGGTTGCCATGCAATTGGCAATTCAGCATCCAGAAAAAGTGGATCGTTTAGTGCTGACCACAACTATGGGTTACCGCCCGGATGCAGGTGCAATCCCTGAGTATGTAGAACCCCATTGGGCAGCAAATTTACCAAGTTCGATTGAAGTCCTGAACAACCCAAGTTTTGAAAATGTCCGTACCCGGATGGCCCGCATTTTAGCCAAGCCAGAACGTTTAACGGATGAAGCGATCCAGGTGCGTCAGACCTTATATCGTCAACCTGCTTTAGCTGATGTTCAAAAGCAATTCATTACTGAATATTTGTCTGGCGAAACTATTCAAAAACATACCGTAACTGATGCTTTAGCTAAAAAAATTCTAGCGCCGACATTAGTTTATTGGGGAGATGCCAACCGTACACCGCCTGCTTTAGGACAGCATATTGCAGATCAGGTGCAGCAAGGAAAATTTTACTGTGCGGAAGATACGGGACACTGGGCACAATTTGAAAGTGCCGACATCCACAACCAAGTGATAACCGACTTCTTATTAAGCAAAAACCAATAAAACCAGATTTAAAAATTGAAAATTTAAGGAAGCAATAATGTCGAATATAGATTTAACCGGCCGCTGGGAATTGGTGACCTTTGTACAAAATTATGATGACGGACGCCAAGTTTTACCTATGGGTGAAGCACCGCAAGGCATTATCCAATATACCGCAGATGGCTATATGAGCTGCCAAATTACCAAAGCCGACCGCAGTAATTTTACAACTGGTGGTCAGTGGAGTGCTTCAGATGCTGAAAAAGCCGATGCTTATAACAGCATGCTGTCGTATGCAGGACGTTATGACGTTGAAGGTAATACTGTAACCCATTATGTCGAGCTCAGTTTATTTCCAAATTGGATTGGCGGACAGCAAAAACGCACCTTCTCTTTAGATGAACAAGGTCAGCTCAGTTTGACTGCACGTTTAGAAGAAAATACATCTGAAGCTCGCACTGCACTCCTGCTGTGGAAACGTGGTTAATTCAATTTTCAAGGAACGAATGATGAATACGATGACTAATCCTGAAATTGGCAAAAGCATCCAGTGCGGCGCCATTCAAACCAATTATCACGATATAGGACAAGGTGAGCCAGTACTGCTGCTGCATGGTTCAGGTCCTGGCGTCAGTGCATGGGCAAATTGGCGTTTGACTATTCAAGCACTGCAAAACGATTACCGCTTGCTAGCACCTGACTTTGCCGGTTTTGGTTATAGCACCTTCCCTGAAGATATCAGCTTTAACCGTGATACGTGGCTCAAGCAAATGGTGGATTTCCTTGATGCTTTAGGACTGGAAAAAGTGAATGTGATTGGTAACTCCTTTGGCGGCTCTATGGCTTTGGCATTGGCAATCTACTATCCGGAACGTGTCAATAAACTGATTCTCATGGGTAGCGTTGGAGTGCCATTTGAACTGACCTCTGGTTTAGATGCGGTATGGGGCTATACACCATCGTTTGAAAACATGCAGGCAATCATGAAAATCTTTGCCTATAACCAAAATCTAGTAGGTGATGATTTGGTGCAAATGCGCTATATCGCCAGTACTAAAGAAGACACACGTGCAGCCTATGAACGCATGTTCCCTGCACCACGCCAGCAATGGGTTGAAGCGATGTCTCATTCTGAAGACGCCATTCGCAAAATTAAGCAGCCGACATTGATGGTACATGGTCGTGATGACAAAGTGATTCCGCTTTCAACATCTTTGACCATGCTGAACTGGATTGAAAATAGCCAAGTTCATATTTTCAGCCAATGCGGCCATTGGACTCAAATCGAGCACGCGAAAAGCTTTACCCAACTGGTTGCACAATTTTTAAAAGATCAATAATGCTTCAAGGATGACTCGCATGACACAACATTCTGCCTCTGCTGGCAAAAAAGCCCTGATTATTGGTGCAGGTACTGCGGGTATGGCATCTGCCATTACCCTCTCTCGCATTGGTATAGACATTGACCTGATTGATATCAACCCAAACTGGGGTGCACTGGGTGCAGGCCTGACCATTACCGGACCCACCCTACGTGCACTGAAACAACTCGGCGTTTATGACGAAGTAACTAAACAAGCTTATGTGGGTGATGGGATTCAAGTCTGCGATCCGCAAGGCAATCCGCTGCGCATTTTACCTACACCAATGCTAGAAGGCTCAGATACCGCTGGAAGTGGTGGCATCATGCGCCCCACTATGCATTCAATTATGCATAAATATGTTGAAGAAGCTGGTATCAAAATGCGTTTAGGTCTGACTGCGGATGCTTTTGAGCAAGATGATACTGGCGTGACGGTCACATTTAGCGATGGCACAACTGGCCGTTATGATTTTGTGCTCGGTTCAGACGGCGTACTTTCAAAAACTCGCCAGCTGTTATTTCCTGACGCACCTAAAGCAGAATACACCGGTCAAAGCTGCTGGCGTTTATTTTTAAAACGTCCTGCATCGGTTGAGCGCCGTACTTATTTCTTGGGTGGTCCTGTGAAAGTCGGTTTTACTCCAGTTTCTAAAGATCACATGTATATGTTCCTGCTGGAACGCTGCCCGCAGCGTTGGCAAGAACCTGAAGACAACTACAAAAACTTAAAACAACTGCTTGAAGGATACGATGGCATTTTGGCCGAGATCCGTGAGTCTTTAACTGAAGCAGATAATCCAAATATCAATTTCCGTCCCTTGGAATGTTTCGACCTGCCTGGTCCATGGTATGTCGGTAAAGTGCTGCTGATTGGCGATTCCGCACACCCAACCACGCCGCAATTGGCTTCAGGTGCAGGCATGGGCATTGAAGATGCTTTAGTACTCGCTGAAATCTTCGAGAAACAAGCAAATGTCGATTTGGCCTTTGCTGAATTTATGCAGCGTCGTGAGCATCGTTGCCGTCTGGTGACACAAAGCTCAATGGAAATTGGACGGCTAGAACAACAACGTGCCCCAGTGGAACAGCAAACAGCAGTCGTCACTAAAGCACTGGAAATTTTAAAAGAAGCCATTTAATCCAAAGCCCTGATCACATTTGATCGGGGCTTATTTTTTAAAACAACAATGATAGACAACAGTCTAAGCAACACGCTCAGTGAAGAGCTCACATTATTTGCATGCTAAAGGAGCAGCATTATGGTTCGTATCGAAAGCAAGCGTGGAATGCTTGCGCTGATGATGGCACACTGTGCCGGTATGGTTGATTTGGTTGCATTGCCGGTTTGGGTTGGAACACTGATTGCCCATTATCATTTTGATCCGCAGCAGGCAGGCGGATTAGCCACTTTATTTTTGATTGGTGCAGCAGGCGCCAGTATTTTCTTTGCCCCGCGCTTTAACCGTATTCAGGTGAAACTAGCTGCAGTGCTTGGTTTTGCTTTTGCAACATTAGCTTTTATTTTATCAGCCAGCAATACCAGTTTCCCTATTTTGGCAGGCCTGCATTTCTTTGGCGGGCTTGCTGCAGGTACAGCACTCAGTGTCACTCATGGCACCATGGGTCACGGTATTAACCCTCATCGAATTTTCGGTATTGCCGGCCTTGCCATTGGTATTTTCGGGGTAATTTTCTTAGGTGGTACACCAGGAATCATTCAACAGTTTGGCGGTTACAGTATGTTCTATGTGCTGGCAGCAGTCATGCTGCTCGCGACATTAGCCTGCATTTTTTTCTTTCCTAAGCCTACGCGTGCAGTCGATTTTGATAACTATGAGCAAATCAAAAACCTGCCGCCACTTGGCCGTCCTGTCTGGTTCTGCATGATTGGTGTCGCATTACTGGCGATGACACAAGCCATGACTTTAAGCTTTTATGAGCGTATTGGGCTTGAGCGTGGTTTTAGCCGCGATATGGTGACTATGGCTCTGGTGATTTATGGCATCGTGACTATCTTCCCAGCACCATTAGCAGCGCTACTTGAAAAGCGTGTCAGCATCACCGCCATTATTACTTTTGGTCCAATCTTTCAGGGCATCTTCTCATTGCTAACTACCCAAACACATGAATATGCAGTTTTTGCCATGGCAGGCCCAATGATGGCATTTACCATTTTATTTGTGCATACCTTTGCTTTTGGTTTATTGGCACGTTTAGATCCAACAGGTCGTGCTGTAGCTGGTACACCTGCCATGCTGATGGTCGGTGCAGCCGTAGCACCATTTATTAGTGGCACCATTGTAAAATTTATCAGCTTTGAAGCCATTGGCTATGCATGCTGTATTGTAGTTGTAGTGCAAGTTTACCTCTTTAGCCAGACTCGAAAAGCTGTGCTTACAGGTCAAACCAATATTCCTGTAACACCTAAAATTAAAAACAATGAAACTCAGCCTGTTGCCTGAGGAAAATCCTGTACATTGATTAAAATTTTAATCGTTATTTTTTCAGTTTAGTCAGGTTTTCCATGAGCCTGACTTTTTTATTTTCATCTTAAAAAAGCTAGAATATTCCGGTTTTTTTGTAAAAGCAGAAGCTAAATCTCACTATCTAAATATTTGATAACTGATATCTTTTTCAATAAAAATTTTTAAGCCTTTTTGCACTTGCCCCACCTATCTGTATATTTTATATTCAATGCGCTTCATTACACTAAGCCACTATTTTTTAATATATTTTTAAATTCGGCTATTGGTTAATGAACCCAATACTTCATTTTAAGCTTAAGGAACAACCATGGAACTGAAAGGGATATTCAGCGCAGGATGTATTGTGCTCTGTTCTGCTGCACTATATGCCAAACCCGCTTTAGATTTAACGGGAAACTGGAAAGTTATTGATGACAAAAGCGGCTTCACTTTGGTGAAAGTTAAAATCAGCAAAAATAGCAATTCTTTATACAATGGACATATTATCGAAGCATTTAATGCACCCAATCTGCCGACACAGAATTTAAGCTCGCTGAAAGGCTTTCACTTATTATTTGATTTAAAACAAGACCCAAATGATCCTTATAAATTTATCTCGGGGCAGGTGTTTGATCCTGCTGCTCAGCAGCGCTATAACATTAATGGCAAAGTCAGCCGTAACGGCAATACCCTGATTCTGCGCAGCCCTTCCGATGCAGAAAAAGCCAGCCGTAAACTGTCTTGGGTTCGTATACGTAGCGCCTCATAAGGCCTGTACACAATAAAGCCTGCATTTGCAGGCTTTATTGATTTAGTTAATTCAATATCAACTTTTAAAGATTATTTTATATTTACCTAATTTAATCCGCTCTATATAAGAGATCTAATTCAACTGTTTGGATTAAATGAATAAACTATAAATAAGCCGTAGTGACTTGTTCAAACCCTTTGGCCAAGAGCATGCTTCTTTCCATCATGGAACTGCCCTCGATTTCCATACGGCCAATTTCACCCGATGTTTCAACCACAAATTGCGCACGTGCCAAGCGTTTTTGCATGAACTGCTCGAATACAGTTTCTAAATCATCCCCATATTCATCTAATAGTTTTGCCAAGACAATGGCATCTTCAACAGCCAATCCCGCACCTGAACCCAAGTGCGGTGTTGTGGCATGTACCGCATCGCCAATGAGAATCGTTGAACCACGATGCCAGTCACTGTTCACCATCACACGCTCTAAAGGACGGTAAATAATCGGGGTATGTTCATCAATCGAATCAATATATGGCTTCAGCACAGCTTCGAACTCGCGCAGCAATTCTTTTGCCATTTTCGGCAGTACTTCAGGCTCACGCCATACTTGGTCTTTTGGTACACACTCCATCATGTACATATACATTTGCGTTGGGCTGCAAGGGTTAAAGCCCACTTTTATTTTTTCAGACTGGAACATACGTCCGCGGACAATATCCTCTGGACGGTCAAACTGCAAACGCCAGCACGCTTGGCCAGTATATTCAGGTACTGTCTGTTCAGGCATCAATAGTTGACGCAACTTTGAAAATACACCATCTGCCCCAATCACCAAATCATAATGCGCAGTCCGCCCACTTTCAAATTGCACAAAACTGCCCTGCTCCAAGCTGCTTTGGATGCTGGCGACGGTATCGCCTAAATACACAGGAATATCGAGGGAACGAACCTTAGAGGATAAAATATCATGCAGTACAGGACGCAGAATTGCTCCCTCAGATGGAAAATTATCTGCAATTACACGCTTGGAGAGCACTGTGCGGATAAAGTTGCCGTTTTGATCATAAATATCAACGCCGTCATGCACAAAGCCTTGCGCCGCAATTTCGTCTTGTACCCCTAAATCACAGAGCGCACGTAAGGTCAGCACAGAAAGTGTTAAACCTGTGCCTAAAGCTTTCCAGTCTTCTGATTTTTCAACCAATTCGATGTCATGGTTGGCCTGCTTGAGTTTAATGGCTGCCGCCATACCGCCAATACCGCCGCCTAAAACCAATATTTTCATATTCAATTCCTTGAGTGTGGTCCTGCTGAGCGCTGCCTGCGCTGTTTTTCATAAATAGCTGAATGAATCTTTCGTTCAGCCAGTCAAACCTAATGACCTTAAAAAGCATTATTCTTTTGCAAAATCTGCAGAAGTATTTCTGTCTTCCGCTACATTTTCAGCGATATTTTTAATCAGCATACAAACGGTCATAACCACAGCAGGTATTGCCAATACCATAAAAATTTGCGTCCAAGCCATGTTGTTATTTGCCATATAGCCCATACACATGGTGCCGGCAACTGCCGCACATCCATGACACACCAGTGGTTCTGGCTTCAGTCGGATAGAACTTCGCTGCCAAAACAGGCAAAGAAGACTGGGCGGTATTTTGAAGCGTTCCAGCACTGATCATCAGTACAATAAACACGGTTAAAGACCAATGTACTGCGGGACCAATTAGCGCGACACATATCGCTGTAAAAAAAGTACAAACTGCAATCACATAATTGCCGTTAAAGCGGTCCATCAACCAGCCATTCAGCATGGCCCCTATACCGCCCAGTGCAAACAAGCCAGCTACTATCGGGCCTAAATGGGCAGGCATACCCGCTTCTTTAAACAGCAGCGGCATCCAGTTGACGATGCCGTAAAAAATCATCAAACCTGAGAAGAAACAGATCCATAAGCTCAGTGTGCCCACGGCATATTTAGCTGAAAATACGGTTTTCATGGCTTGCAACATGGAAATACTGGAATTGCTATCTTTCAGCAGAAAATGATGCTGATTTGCCGATGGATTTATTTTGCCTAAAATCTTTTGAATGTGCTGATCTTTTCCTTTTTTTAGCAATAGATAGCGCACTGATTCAGGCAAAAGTATCAACATAAATATCATCAAAATAAAAGGCATTATCCCGCTGATTAGCAACATGCTTTCCCAACCAAAGTTCGGAATAATATAAGCAGCCGCAAAACCACCGACTGCTGCACCAATTGGAAATCCACAATACATAGTGTTGACAATAAATGCCCGCTTTTGTACAGGACAATATTCTGAAAGCAGTGTTACGGCGTTCGGCAAAGCCGCGCCTAAACCCAAACCGGTAATAAAGCGCAGTATTTCCAGCTGGGTCAGATTTTGTGCACAACTGGATAGAATGCAGCCCACAGAAAAAATAAACACGGATACTAGTAATAATGTTTTGCGTCCAAACTTATCTGCTAAAGGACCTAAAATGATTGCACCGATGGCAGCCCCAATTAATGCAGCGCTGAGAATCGGGATAATATCGGTTTTGCTGATATGCCATTCACGGATTAAATCAGGTGCAATATAGCCCATGACTGCAGTATCCATGCCGTCAAAAAAAGCCACCAAAAACATCAAGGCAAAAATCAGGGTTTGAAATCCTGACCATTTTTGCTGATCCAAAAAAGTTTGTATATGCATCTTTCTATCCTTATTGCATGCAGTGCAAACATCTATTTCTCAGTTCAGCATAGCCTAACCCTGTATCTATAATGATGGGCCAAGCTGGATATTAGATATATTCAAAATAGATAACATAGGTGAAAAAAAACCACCTTTAAAAGGTGGCATACCAAGGAAACTGTAGTTTATGCAGCCTGCTGCATATTAAAAAATCGCTTTACCGCTTGAATGGAAACATTGGCGCAAAATACAAAAATCAGCATGGCTATGCTCAAATTCAGGAGCGCTGACCAAGGCAGGAAATTCAGTAATATGCCGCTGAGCAAGCCAAAGAAAAATTGCAGTCCGCCCATCAATGCACTAGCCGAACCGGCCTGTCTGCCTTGCTGTGACATTGCCAAAGCTGTTGAGTTCGGTGCAGTCAGACCAATGCCTGCAACAGCTAAAAACAAACCGGCTAATACCAATGACAGACCCTCTTGCGGTAGCAATGCAGCAATCAACAATAAGAACACGCCAAAAATTTGCACTATACCGCCAATACTCAATCGTTGCAGCACAGAATATTTATGTTCCAGCTTATGATTCATGGCTGACAAAAACATAGTCCCGACTGCATTCAAGCCAAAAGCATAAGCAAATTGCTGTTCATTCAAATGATAGCTGTCCATTAACACTGTAGATGCTACATTGATATAGCAGAACAATACGCCAAAGCTGAAGCAGCCAGCGAGCATGGGAAAACGGTAGCTTGGATCCTGATAAATTTTTATATACAGCTGGAATACATGCTTTAAGGAGAGCTTTAAGCGTCGATCTACTGTTAAGGTTTCTTTGAAACTGAAAATCACCCAGACCAGGCTAATTACGCCCAATAGTGTTAGAGCAATAAAAATAGCGTGCCAATGGAAAAACAGCAGCATCCAACCACCTAAGGTCGGCGCGATCACAGGTGCAACGCCCATCACAATCATCATGCTGGCAAAAGCTTTGGCCGCAGAATTGGTATCCAGTACATCACGGATTGCAGCTCGGGCTAATACCAAGCCAACACAACTTCCTAAAGCTTGGAGTACACGAACAATCAGCAGTGTCTGCAAATCATCTGCATATATGCACAATATACTGGCGGCAATATGCAGGCTGAGACCAAAAATTAACGGTATTTTCCGGCCTATGCGGTCACTAATGGGGCCATAAATTAGCTGTCCAATGGCAAGCCCGAAAAAGTAAGCCGGCAATGAACTTGATACCAAAAGTGTTGAAACTGAAAATTCTTTTGCCATATCCGGTAAAGCTGGCAAATACATGTCTGTGGATAGCGGCGCAATTGCTGTTAATAGCGCCAAAAGTAAAATCCAATTCAGGCTATATTTTTGTGCAGTCACAGCTTGTGTCATGCGCTATATCCTTTTTTTGGCAGCAGCGATCCATTGACCTGTTTTCAAGGTTCTGAAATATTGTTGTTTTGCGTGTTAGTGAGTAAGTAAAGCCCGGTTCAGCAAGCCTTGATCTGCAACGATAGTCTGCCCGGTCATGACCTTATTTTGCTTCGAAGCTAAAAATGCATACAGTGCACCATAGTCTTCTGCATCAGGCAATTCCTGCAGCAAACTGATAGACTGGAATAAATTCAAAAAAGCATCTTTCGGAATATCAGACTGTTTTTGATGATCCAGGTTCAGCGCTTTCGGACCTTTTAGCTGGCTGTTGCCAATAGCAGCTGGAGCAACGCCATTGACCCGGATTTCAGGTGCAAACTCATATGCCAATTGTTGAATCAGACTTCGAATTGCTCCTTTGGTTGCTGTATAGACTGCACCACCACCATCTGCAGCATAAGCAGCCGTTGATGTAGTAAAAACCATCGCCCCTTTATTAGCTTTCAGTACATCTGCAAAAATATGTGCAGTGAGCAAATAGCCTTTGACATTGACTTGGAATAATTCATCGAACAGCTGATCCAGATGTGCAGCAGTCATATTTTTAATCGCTACATTGCCATCAAAAATGCCTTGTGCACCAATAACTGCATCTAAGCGGCCATATTTCTGCAAAATTTGCTGCTGGCAATATTCTAAATCAGCAATCTTGGTCACATCACAAATTAACGCAAGATCATTGCCACTAAACTCTGATGCCAGCTGCTGGATTTTTTCACTGGAGATGTCAGTGACGATCACAGCTGCGCCTTGTGCCTTACAATAACGGGCAATACCCAAACCTAGACCGGAGCCTGCACCTGTAATTAAAACGATGTGATTTTCCAATAATGACATGCTTAAACTTCCTTATTGCAAAGGGCTGGATAAGCAGCCCTCATCAGCATTTTTCAAATGATGAATAGATTAAAATTCTGCAGGTAAATTAGCAGGTTTCGGGCGGTCTTTCATGTACATTGGCACTGAAATATTCAATGTAAAACGGCCATCATTGCTGACTGCATTCTTTGTTTCCAAATCCTTGCTCCAGCTCAAACCGACGAATAAGCCACGGCCAAAATCCTGTAGCAGCTGAACACCGAGCCCCATTTGACGTGCTTTACCACTGGTTGTACCAAAATATGCAGTTCCATTGTTTTCATCGCTGGTCACCTGTTCACGCACGTAGCCAATTGGACCAACCTGCAAACCTTGATGAATAAAATCAACTTTTTTCAGTAAAGTCGCATCAAAGAACAGCTCATCCCCTGAATCATATTTAGTCTTATCATTTTCAAAATTATAAAAATAATGTGACTCTAAGGAAATATTCCAATCCTGATTCATGAGGCTATAACCTACACGCGGATTGATCGACCAGTATTCACCGCTAGTATTGGTGTCGCCCAGTTTCCATGAACCCGTGGTCGTAATCACACCTAAGCCTGCACTGACAAATTGCCCCGGATTGAGTGTCCAAGCGACATCGGCAAAATGTACATCAATGTTGGCAATATTATTGTTTGAATGCTTGCCAACCTCTCCCAGCATTGGATTGCTAATGTCTTCCTCAGCCATAATGAAAGGAACCGCAAGCCATGCCCGGTAATCACCACCCAATACTTTGAAACCTGGGGTATAGATAAAGATTGAAGTTGATGCAGGCGCATTCAGCTTTAATCCCATGTTATCGCCATTATCGTCTTTCAACTGACCGTTCAATAACTTAGTTGAACTGGTAAAATACAGACCAGGCGGTAAAGGCGCATTCAATGGAATGCCCATTGTGTTGCCAGCTGGCGCCTGTGGTGCAGCCCCCGGCTCTAAAGCCATAACAGTTTGTGAAATACATAAAGATAAAAGACTGAAAGTACAGATGTGCTTAAGCTGTTGTTTTAACATTGCCTACTCCATTAGCGCTGTTTATTTCCAATACCTAAACTATTGAAATGAGCTCAATGAAGTCACCAAAAAAGCATGAAAGCAGTTATCAAATTTATAGATAGCTTAGTGTTACTTTAAAATTTCGAATTGCATGTCTAAGATGAAAGGAATGCTTTTCACTACTTTTACTTTTTAAGAGATTTGAAACGTTTTAAAAATACAGGTTATTTGCATAAATCAAAGTCTAACTAAAGAAATGGCTAGAGATGTTAAATACAGCACCGTCTTTGGAGATTTTTTATAGTCTGAACAGACATGTAGTAAAGCTACACTGTTGATACCAATCAATTTTGCTGGTTTAGATGGATTTTAGAATTAAAAAAGCACCTAAGAGAATCGCTCTTAAGTGCTTGTTTTATATGGTGGGCCCAGACAGACTTGAACTGTCGACCAACGGATTATGAGTCCGTTCACGTTTAATCAAAATATCAACAAGATATTAAAATAAAACACATATTATCATACACTTATTAATTTTAAAAAGTTTACTATTCACTCTTTTTGTTGATTAATATATATTGATTTTTAGTACTATTTGCTTACCAGATGCTTACTAGAATGAAATTCACAAAACCAGCTATAGACAAAATTAATTGTACAGATAAGACTAAACCAACTTTTTTTTGGGATGAAAGAACACCTGGATTCGGCGTCAAAGTTACACCTAAAAATAATAAAAGCTACATTTTCCAGGGTCGTATTGGACTCCAAAATCGCCGTATCAAAATTGGCGATGTCGATACATGGAAATTAGATGACGCTCGTAAGTATGCACAAGAATTGGCTATTATGTGTCACAAAGGGATTGACCCATTGATCGAGCGTAAGAAAGCTTTAGCTGATAATAAAGAACTGCTAAAACAAGAAAAACGCAAGACGATTAAATTTAAAGATGTATGGTTTGAATATTTAAAAGCAAGACAACCTAATTGGCGACCAAGAAGTTATCAGGACCACATCGAATTATCTAGAGGTGGTTACGATCCTGAAAAAAATAGTGTTTATACCAGTCAACCCATTTTTCAACTGTTTGAGTACAAACTTTCTGAATTAACTGCAGATGTATTTTGCGATTGGCTTGATCATAATGACTTCCGTCCAACAACATCAGCTAAAGCATACAGACTTACACGAGCTTTCCTGAATTGGTGTGAGGAACACGAGGATTATGAAAACTTAGTGCCTCCAAAATCATATAACTCAAAAAAAGTTAAAGATAAAGTCCCTTCCCCCAAAGCCAAAAATGATTGTTTGATGAAACAGCATCTAAAACCATGGTTTGAAGAGGTAAATAAGTTAACTAGTAGAAAAATAGCGATTTTTTTGATATGTAGTTTAATCACTGGTTGCAGAAAGAATGAGCTGCTTTCATTAAAATGGACAGATGTCGATTTTCGTTGGAAAACAGCAAAAGTCAGAGATAAAATTGAAGATGAAGGTCGCCTAATCCCTCTGACTGCATATGTTGAAAGCTTATTATTAGAACTAAAGAAAAATTCTGATTCTAAATTCATATTTAGCAGTAAGGACGCTGCATGTGGACATATTGTTAATCCCTACGATAGCTTAGAGAAAATATGTAAAAAACTAAATATTGGACTTACTCCCCATGGATTGAGAAGGTCATATAAAACATTAGCTATATGGGCAAAAATCAATGAAGGATCTTTAGCACAGATATCAGGTCATAAACCAAGTGCATTAGTTGAAAGACACTATATCGTACGACCTATGGATATGCTACGAGAAACACTGCAAGAATATGAGGATTGGATTTTGCAACAAGTGCGAAATGGCATTAATTAAAATACCCCCATTTGAGAGCTTGTAAATAATTTTGTGTAATTGCTTTTCATAAATTAAAGGTGATTGCTTAGGCGGTCACCGAATTCAATAATAAATCGGCTCATAGCTAAACGCCAGTCTCGAATCGGCACATTCCACAATGATATTCCATCTTAAACTTTACAATTAACATCATCAAATAATTTACAATTAATCCTGTGTTTATTTTTTAATTTTATCCCAGTTTTTAAAGCTATAAGTACTGTTGCATAACTGTTTTAACCCTTGCCCATTGCCACTAACTTGTACCCCATGGAAACGAGCACCCTTTTCCGCAGAAGATTTTACAATCTGTTCAATATGAGAAGAAGCTCTCCATTCACCATCACTCACAATCATTACATCAGCTTTTTTCCATTGTTCTTGTTCTAATCGTCTAACAGCATACTCAACGGTTTCAATATCATTCCCACCACCAAAAGAATAGCCCAAAAACTCTAGTAATTTTGGAATACCATCTTGAGTAAACTTTAAATCATGCTCAATTCTTTGTCCTTGCCCACCAAATGCATATAAGTAACATGCTCTCTTTTCTGCATGTGCGGTTTTTGCAGCTTGTAATGTTAATGCTTTAGCAATGATTTCTGGCGTGCCACTCATCGAACCAGACGTATCAATTACAATGAGCATCGGACCACGATCAAAACGTGGTCGAGGTTTTCTAACCTCTTGTTGCTCACTTATATCTACCCATGTTTTTTCAATTTCTACACCTTGAACTTTGTAGCTTAATAAAGCCTGTTCATGGCGTTTTGCATGCCATAACATTTTTAACTTTGAGTGACCTAGAAATAATGCTTCCTGTGGAAGCATGCGGCTTATACTGCCACTACGCTCAATGCCAGACATTTCTTCAGGAATATAATCAACGATTTTTTCTTGAATCTCTTCCACAACACGAGAAATACTCTCAAAAAAGCTTTCAAGTTCTTCTTCATTTTCAATACTTTCCTGCAGCCGCCCCAAAGCATCTATGATTTTTTTAAACTCATCAATGCGTTGTAGTAACTTTTGCAATCTTTTAATATGTTTCCAATGCTGATGTTTAAGGATACCTTTGGTAATATCCACATCACGCCCAAGCATTTGGCTTAAATCGCCGAATACACTGTTTAGCTGTTTCCATGCCTCTAATCGCTCATTCCATGAGTTATGAATAACCAATTCACCTGAATATTTAAAGTCGAAATCTTGTGCCACTTCAGAAGACTCAAATGGTTCATTGCTTTGTTTCGCATTCGCAATTTTATCCTGCAGCCATTTTTGCATTTTTTCTTGATATTCAGATTGAATCACTTGCCATTGCAATATGACATGTTTTAAGAACTCAATCGTCAGCTCATGCTGATCTTTCAAAAAAGGTGCAATTCCTGACTGCACAATTTGCTGCTGTACGACATCGGAAATATGCTTTGGCAGCCACTCAGGTTTTCGAGGGATTTCACCCAAGATAAAATACTTATACCATCGCTGCATGGTATCGCTGCGCTGTTCAAGCGTGCCTACGGTTGAACAAATCACTTCTTCCAAAAGATCAGAAGGACAATCATCCAAAAATGAATACTGATCTTCTAAAAAATCAGCAGCGACTGTATTTTCCATATATTAGCCTTGATAATCCTGATATGTAGATTTTAAGATAAACATACGATTTTCAATATCTTGCACTTGAGTGAGACTGCCTTTTAATGTGTCTAACGCAGGGTCAATGAATTCATGATCGATCCATAGATGGCCTTCTCCCTGACTTTCAAGTTCTTTGAGATTTTTTGTGAGTTGCAGTTTGACTAGACTAATACGCTCAAGATGTTTTTCGACTTCATTAATTTTCTGGTTGAACCATTCAGAATTTTTCCGTTCTAAATAGTCTTTCTTTTGATCTGCCTGATTAAAATATTGCATAGCAATATATGTATCAAACTTCTCAGGATATTGACTATTTTTTGTGATATAGGCATGGACTATTGCATTAAAAACTTCATCATCACTCGGTTTCAGATTTTTATCCATTGCATTAATAAAATCTTGAAGCTGTTGTAATACATGCTCTATATGAGTCTCAGTCTTGTAATATGTTGCTAATCTTTTTGCTAAATTTGCTGTTTTTCCACTAAATTTCATCCAGACAGCTTCCCCTAAAGCAGAATCATTAACTGCTGAATTCAAACCATTACCTACCGAAGCCCAGTATCCCATCTTTGACTCTCCTTATTTAATTATTCATTTGTGCTCTGATTAAATCACCAATAGTTCTTGGGCCAGATGTTTGATCCTTTGTATTTACAATAGATTGACTTGTAAGTTCAAGTACGGCAATTTTTTCTTTGGATAATACTGTCTCACCTTCATCTTTGAGAACTGCATAAAGTACGCCCTCCTGCGGAGCTACAACCTCTAAAACCACCTTATCTGTTTCAATATCACAAATAACTTGATCTCTTTCTACTTTATCCCCGACTTCTACATGCCATGTTGCAATTGTTCCATCCTCAATTGAATCAGGAAAAACAGGTGTAGGAATTTCGATTAACTCACTATTAATTACATTTTGATCTTTTTGACTAGTTGCATTGATAGTGGTGTCTTTCATTGTATTTGCAGCATATTTAGGCAATTTTTCAGCCTCTTTTTCCAATACTCCAACAACTGTAATCAAATTTTGTAGATTTACCACCGACTTACCACAATATTGTTCATACATCCCTGCGACCAATTCAATCTGCTCAGGCTTTTCCCAAATACAATGTTGAACTAACCAACAATCCCATATTGTGACCTGACTTTGACCATTGGTATATGCCGAAACTTGCAGCATACTCACAATTTTACGCCAACGTCGGTCAGAAACCTGTATCTGATTTTCTGCACACCATTTTCTCAACTCCATTAAAAATTGAAGAGCCTCAGCAGATAATTCAATCTTTTTAGCGTATTGTTGAATGTATTTGAGTTCGTCATAAGACAACTGCTCAACAGATAGCTCATCATCTATGGATTGCATCGTCAACAACTGTTTAAAACCTGATTTACTTACAGGTTCAACATACTGCCTAAATAAGAAACGGTCATATAAGGCACTCAAGTTGCCATCTTCAGGCAGTTCATTGCTTGCTCCAATGACTGAAATCAATGGCACCTTTTCTCTGATCACACCATTATCGAATTCACGTTCATTCAATAAAGTTAACAGTGCATTTAAAATGGCACTGTTGGCTTTGAAAATTTCATCCAAAAATGCAATTGATGCTTGGGGCAAATAACCTTTGGTTAGACGAGTATATTTATCTTGTTCCAAAGCCTGAATCGACAAAGGTCCAAAAAGTTCTTCAGGCACTGAAAATTTGGTCAAGAGTCGTTCAAAATAAGGTGTTTCCTGAAAAACCAAGTGAAGACGGCGTGAGACTAAGCTCTTCCCTGTGCCAGGTGGGCCGATTAGCAAAATATGTTCACCTGCTAGAGCTGCAAGCAGTGTCAGCTTAATCGTTTGTTCTCGTTCAATTAAACCATGCATCAATTGAGTTTGAATACGTTGAAGTTTATTAAATAGTTCTGTTGAGATCACAGCATTATTATCCTTAAGAAGCAATACCAAAGAAGGAGATATAGCCTCCTCCTCTTACAATGGGGTTAGGCAACTTTAGTGTTTGTAATATGAGGCAAAATAAGCTGTTGCAATTGTTGGTATTGCTGTAAAGCTTCCTGTTTACTTTCAAAGTCTTGTTTAATTTGATCAAGTTCTGCAGCTAACCCGTCAGTCAATTTTGACTCTAATTGTTGATGCACAGACTGCAAATTTTGTTCAACAATTAGAGAGGATTGATTAAATTGTTCTTTAAGTAACTGGAAAACCTGTTGTAACGCCTGGCTTAAGCTATTTTTTAAGGCTTGTATATCATCTTGTGACCGTACTTTACCTTTAAAATGTTTGCTAATCATTTGATTTGGATTAGCAATATTCAAGTTAAGCGAAGGCAACTTCAACTGACGAATAACACTATCTAGAATGTTTTTAAATTGATTGGCATCAAAGTCATTTTGTGCTTGGTTTAAAGCATCAGTCAAAGAAATACGTAGATCTAATTTTAATTTATCTAAATTAATCAGTTGGTTAAATTGATATTGAATATCAACCTTACATGTTTGAACATACTGAGTGACTTGCTCTACCGCATCTGATGAAGATAAGTATTGATAATTGGTAGTATAGTTTCGATAACATGTTTCCGTGTCGCCCCATGTCCAAGGTTTATACCATTTTGAGGTGCTCACTTCATAAGATTCTTGGTGTGTTTCAGTACCTGTATAGGTGCTTAACCGATTATGCTGTTTTATACCTTTTTCTAAATCTTTACTGATTTGCGCTCTGAGCTTACTGACCTCTTTAAGCTCTTTGGCAATATGTTTCTCAAGTCTGCTTGAAATCACTGTGATATGTTTACTCAGTTGATTCTGTATACGCTGTAATTGTGCAAGATCTTGTTTTTGTAATTGATGAGTCCGCTGTTGAATAACATCATTCAAATGATTGAGTAAATCATTAAGTTTCTCTTGGCAATTAGAAAGTAAGTTTTGTTTCTTGCTTTCTAAAATCTTGACTTTTTCCTCTCGAGCTTGCTGGTACAGTTGACGTAGAGTTTCAAAATTAGCAATACGTTGCCAATCTTGTTGGGTAAATTCGCTTGACCATGTGCTGTCGGCTAAATTAACAAGTTGTTGATGGCTATGTTGCATACTACGATCCCATTGTTCTTTTGGCCAATTGGCATAACCATAAGCAAAAGTACTAGATACAACGGGATGGACTAAATCTGTTAAAAGTTCTGCTAAATGATTACTACCTTTATTTTTTTTATCTTCCGCAAGTTGGCCTAACTCCTTGACTGCTCTTTCTTGTAGTATAGTCTGAATATTTTGTTCACAATCTGCCAAAGATTCATGATCGTAACCATCATCTAGGATGGCACTATCATATTGCCCTGCAACAAGATGGATACGTTCCACACCACCATGAGGTAATTGTTCAGTTAATAACTGAATATCAGATCCATCTAAAAATTGACTTGAACGTGATAAGAAAAATACTACATCACAACGTGCCATTTCTTCTTTGGTTTTTTGGGTACGACTAATGACAGGATCATTCATTCCTGGCGTATCAATCACATCAAAACCTTTAAGTTCATCATTGGGTAGATACAAACGTATCATTTTGACTAAAGCTGTGTATTGACCATCATTACCTGCATATTGGTTTAGAATCTCCATTAAATCATCTAAGTTGTTAGCTTCAATACGCTGTTGCTGCTGTTGTAAAATGGGATAAGGATCGATCCCTGAACTTTCAATCATCGATACCAGTTCTTTTGCAACTTTTACATCATCTGAACTATCTTGGGATTGTGCAGTTTGCTCAATACTATTCCAGTCTTCAACACTATAATATTCAACTTCTAAAGCAGGAATTTCACCATAACTGATACGCGTAAGATTAGCAGTTTTCGGAGTGGCTGCTGTCGGTAAGATAGGTTTGCCATTAAATAACAGAGCGTTTAAAAAGGTGCTTTTCCCTGCTTTAACCTGTCCCATAATAGCGATATTCAGCGTTTGCTGGTCTTGTTCAAAACGTGTGACATCTAGTTTTAAAGCATCTCTTAAAGAGATAATGTCGTTAATTTCATTATTTGTAAAACGTGGTGCCCAAGATACTAATGTATTACAAAGTTGGTCTAAATTATCAGCATATTGTTCAATTTTCATCATTTTCTCATTACAATATATAAAATATTTCTTTTTAGTATATGTGATTACACACAAACTAAAATCTCTTAACAACATGAGTTCGTCATAGTTTGACCAACTTAATTAAATTCCATAAATCATTGTTCAATATAGATTTTCAAAACCCTTGCTAAAAACTGTACAGCTCGTTTTAGATCATTTTGAGGTATATAAAGCACTTCTTCAGAATTGACATATAATTTGCTTTCATTGGTATCAAATCTAATATTCCGAATTAGATTTAAACGAATCACAAACCGTTTTGAAAAGATGTCCTTACAATACAATTCAGAATGAGTGAGATATAAACCTTGTTCGGCATTTTTAAATAATGTTGTTGTATCAATCAGCAGTAAGGGATCATCATTATATTTTCCATAATCCCCATCCCCTTCATAAGCATACGATTTAATTGCACTTTCTATTTTTTTTCGAACTCGATTTAAATCACTTCCAAGGTAAGCTCCTGCTTTAGGTGCCCTGATGTCATCCGGGTATTGATCAAGTAATTCATCTAAGCTACGTTTAGTTGGTTGTGTGAGCTGTTGTTTAATTTGATTGGCTTTACTAATGAGGTCTTGTAATTGTCCTTGCTGCTTTTGGCTCTCTTGTAATTTACATTGTTGCTCTAGACGTTTTGTTTCTTGCTCTAGTTCTGCTTGGTATTTTTGCAAAATCTCTTGGCGTTTGAGCTCGATACTATTTTGTTGTTTAAGGTATTGCTTCCAAGGCTTTTCCAGATCTAACTGTGAGACTTGCCCAAGTTGATAAATACTTTCAAATATCTGTTTCTGTATCAGTTCGAGTTCCACTTTCAAATCAAGAGTATTTAGCTGTTGCTCAAGCTGATTAAATAGTAGAGAAAATTGATCAAATACAGCATATGAAGTAATTTTTTTATTCCAATTTTTTAAGTACTGATCGAGCTTGGCATAATCAAAGTCCTGTGATTGACGTGTAGATAAAGCTAAAACATCAAGATATTCTAATTGATGCTGGGTTAAGGTTTGGGCCGTCAGTAATTTAATTGATTCCAAATCTTCAGGTAGCTTTTTATCTGCACGTGTAATAACGATCAATTTAGGAATTGTCACGTCTAAGGTTTTCAAAAAATCAATATCGCATTGAGAAATTACACCTTGATCAGCGGAAATCACCCAAATGATATGTTGCGCACGATTCAACTGAACTTTAGCAATTTCAGAATCACTAGTATTCTGGTGACTAGTATTACTATTGCTATAACCTGGCGTATCTAAAAAGGCCAATTGATGCCATGACAATCGAGGCTGTTTTACCACTACAAGGTGAGTATTTTGAGCTAATTTTTTCAAATGCTCAGGTACTTGATGTGTCATTTTCTTCAATTGCTCTAAGCTAATTGAATGCTTGATCCCCTCATTTTGAATAGCTTGGATCTCTAATTCCTCAGCATGAATTAAATAGGTTGGTAGAGAAGTGGTTGGATTGATTTGTGCACTTAAGATTTTTTGTCCTAAAAGACAGTTTAAAAGACTAGATTTCCCTGCACTAAATGCACCACCAAGTCCAACGATGGACTTGGTAGATAACTCAGGTACTGCACAAATTCTATAAAAATTTTCTAGTTCATTTTCAAAATCCGTAAATATACTGTATGTATTAAGAGCAGCATTAGATTTTTGTATTTTTTTCAAAAAATTAGAAAACGTTTTGTTCACGTTATTCAACTGGGTAAGCATCGATAAGTCATTCATCCATTTTGCCTTAAGCAGCTAATTTCTGTTTTAGTGTTTGAAGCCAATTTAAATCTTTTCGATACTGTTCAATTTGAACTAACCGCTGTTGTTGGTTTTGTTGTAAATCCTGCATGAGCTTGACTAAAGCATGGTCTAGATGTTCGACTTTATCTTTAATTTGCTGCTCAACCTGTTCACTGACATGCTGAAATTGCTGGTCTAAAACAGTTTTTATACTTAAACGAACCTGCTCAAGAATCTGTGGAATAACTTGAGATTGAACAGCATCTACCGCCTGTTGACGTTGCTGTTCACGCTGTTGTTCTTTTTCTGCCTTATTCATAAAGGCCTTTAATAAAGCCCCAAGAATCGGTACCACTAAAGCTCCCCATGGTACAACTTTAAAGATGATAGGTAATAAACTCATCAAACTCGTTAAGCCTACAGTTAAAAACTCATTACTTTCCAACTCCTGTTCAAAATGAAAAGTATCGTTAATACTTAATTTAGGTAACTCATTCTCAACACGATGAATATATTTTTCAATAACAGGCTGATAATACTGTTCTAATGCTTCTGTAACTGCCATACGCACACTATAATTAACTTCATGTTCAAGACTTTGTTGTGCAATTAATAGACGTGCATATTGATCAGATTCTCCATTTAAACGGTTTTTAACATGTTGTAATACTTGATCAAGTACACGTGGTAATTGTTGCTGAATAACTTGCTTTTCTTGTGAAAGCTTAGCTGTAATCTGTTGATGTTCTTGTTTAAGCTGTTGGATTTTTTGTTGTAGTTTTTCTTCATCCAAATTGTCCTGATTTAACAAAATGGTTAAATGTGTATATAAATTATCTATATGATGATTAAACTTAACCATAATAGTATCTTTAAAGCGCTGTTCACTTAGTTTTTCCAGATGATAAAGTACCTGTTTTAATTCAACATTTTCTTGGTTTCTTGAGGCGCTGACAACTTCAAAATAATTATCACTTTTAAGTAATTTTTTTACTTCTTCATTGACCTGTTTTTTAATCGCGTCAATATCTTCAGGTAAGCGCTTATCACTTTTATTAATGACAATCACTACAGGTGCTTTGTGAAGGGCTAATTCTTGTAAAAACTTTTTAATACTGCTTTTTAAAGTACCTTCATCACTACTCACTACAATGATATAACCTAGACTACGCCCAATATAATTATGAATGGCCTGCATATGCGCTTCTGATTTGGACTCTAACCCAGGCAAATCTGCTAAGCATAAATGTGGAATTCGGTTTAAAAAGGGATGATTTAAGACAACTCTAATATGGCCATCTGGATATAAACCTTCAAACTCTTGAGCTTTCAGTTCTGCTTTATTTAAATCACGTATCCATATGTCATCAATATAACCAGCAATACGTATATCTTCTTGATCATGAAAACTAATTTCAGTAGCTAAGTTGCTTTCTGGTTTAATGGCAGTTGATAAAAGTTTAGTCTCAATTAACGTATTAATTAAAGTCGATTTACCTGCACTAAATGCCCCAATCAAAGGTACACGTAATTTAAAATCTTCAATTTGTGGTAGAAGTTCATTTAACTGTTTGGTATCGAGTTGGTAATTTTGATATAAATTTTCAAGAGATGAAAAATTTGAGTGAATTTCGTGTTGAATTTTAAACATGAACGTATTTATTCCTTATTTCATTTGTAGTGCATTCGCCAATTCAGGCATTTCATATGATTCAAGTATGGTGACTAATGTTTTTAAGCTCTTTTTGATTTCTCTATCTTCATTATTAAAGATATCTTGATAAACTCGGGTAATTTTACTACTCACGCCTACAGCAAATTCCTGCATCATAGAAGGTTGTACTAAGCCAACGCCTCTTCTTCTGTCTTTAGTCAAAATATCCAGCAGACTTGATTCATCATCTGAGTAAACAGTGTTAGACGTGATCAATCTCGCTTTCTGAAATAATGGTAATAGTTCTTGCTGTGTATGCTCAGGTAAAATATCACTTAATTGTTCATCTACAAGTCTTAAAATTAATGCCTGTGACAAGCTTAGACCTTTCACAGATTGTTCCACTTTTTTCCACCGCCAGTTATAAGGCATACAATCTCGACGACACTCAAGAGGGAAAAGGGTTTCCAATAAATTTAAATCCCTCTGAATTGTTCGTTGGGTTGTCGTAATCCCCTTAGCATGTAAATGCTTTTCGATTTCTGTTGTACTAACATATTTACTATTTAATAAAAACTGAATAATCATCCATTGACGGGTAATAACCTTCGATGACTCGTGGCTCATTCTAATCTCAGATCTTAAATTTATATCTTAAGTATATATTTTTTATTTATATTTTTGAGTAAAATTTTAATCAAGTGCGACACAGTTTGACTAGGATATATTGAGAATTACGCGAATTGATTACGCTCGTACAAAGATAAATACTATCAGCACAACTTAAGTCAGTTTTGTCTCAATGCATCGTAATACGTGTGAAGTCCTTTAACATGAGCAGGATACTGCACGACACCATCATGATGATGAAAGTTCCTGATCCAACGACTGACGAGGTTGGCATTAAGACCATGCTTCAGTGCGACCGAGGCGATCGAAGCATTAGGATTAGTAACGGGAGGTGTTGCAGAATATATATCCATGCTCATGGACTAAGTCCCCACTTGTTTTTAAGTGGGAACTAAATTAAGGCTTATAGGATAGCTTGGTAAGATGAGTTAGCCGGATTCTTACCTATAACTGTCTTTAAATCCATAAATAGGTGTCCACTTAATTTAGTGGACACTATCGCGATATTAATGGGTTAGAAAAAGTGGGGCTCAGCGGATGCTTACGATCAGGGGATCTAAAATTTTGAATAACAGTTTTAAGATTCTAGCAAATACATAAATCAAATAACTTTTGCATCATTCAACTGAATCTACTTCTTAAACATTGGACCAAAACTTATCCCATTTTCCTCTTTTGGTCGTTGCCAAGCATCAAACAAATTCACCAAGCTGTTTACCATACTCTTATTGGTACTCATTGAACCTATTGGAAAACTGGTCAGGTGTTCAGCTTCTGAATCTAAGACATGCAAAATTACCACTGCAAATTCGTTTTCTACAACAAGCATTTCAAAGTTTCCAGCTAGCAAACCCTCTTTAATTCCATAGAAATATTTCTGATGGTCTTTTGCAATGATTTTGCGGTAATTAATAATGGATGCTTTATCTTGCTCATTATTCATAGGCAAAAAGCACTTTAGCTTTAATTCAACATTTTGTTTGTTCTTGAGCTGTCCCAAAGCACCAACAAAAGTGTTAAATCTAAGTGATTTTCCCCAAAAGGCATCATCCGGTGCCAACCAATAAATATTCTGAACTAGACGACCGGTTGCAATAATCTCTTTAATTTTATTGAGAATAAGTTTTGCGTTACCTTGGCTATAACATGGTCCTATAAACTGATGATTACTTTCATCTCCTGAGCTTTCAATAATATTTAAACTATTGAATAGTGCTACCGATGCCAAGAAACGCCCATCTTTAAAATATTGTTGTAAGTTAAATTCTTCAAATCCATCTAGATTATCTACGATGTCTTTAATATTGTTCCCTTTCTTACTTTGACCTAAAACCTGATAAGTTTTTTCTCTAAGTTCTTCACTCATAATAGAGTCAAAAACTTTAATTGCTTGTGGTTCTGCATTGGCATCAATATTAAGGTCAAGGGATTTACGTACCGTGCAGTCTTTGACTTTCTTAACCGTACCCATCTTATAGATGCTTGGTCTACCATCCATTTTTTTTAGTGTTATGACCTCATCTTCTACAAGTTGGTAAAATTGCTTCTGGAATTTATCACGCACAATGTTTTCACTGTTTGCAGCATTCGAGTTTGAAGCGATTAATTTCAAACCATACATATTATTGTCAGGCTTTTCCGGAATGAAATTGAAATTAGTTAACTCATACATCAAATTTTGAGTATGCTCCAGAATTGATGCCACTTTAGGTATTGAGTCTACAGTTGTGAAATATTTCATTGATTTATTTGTTAGATGGAATAAATCGTCCTTTTTTAGTTCAATTTCATTATTTGTAATAAGTTGATCCAATACTATTCTGGATTCTCTTTGATTCAACCCTAAAAAATTGGCAACACTATCTGCTGACATTGGGCTAATACGAAGTAATCTCATAATCATTGAGTCAATGAAATTTGGCATTTGACTTGATGTATAATTAAACTTAACTTCAAAGCGTTGCGCAGGGATTAGGATATCCACATCATGATATGGAATGCTGTAATTAGTCATGAGTGATTCCTCTACGTGAATTATTTCCAGTCTTAGCGTGTCGTCTTGTTTCTAATTTAGGATCAGCTATATATTGATAGTGATCTTTATCTCCTAATCGCTCATTGATATAGCTAAAAACTTCACCCAATGGAGTTTCTTGATGCTTTGGCATATTCCACAATCTTGATGCACCAAATATAACTAATCTATCCATAGCTCTTGATAAGGCAACGTTGATTCGATTTGGCATTTTCATGAAACCGATTTTGTTATCTTCACTGTTACGAGTAATGGACAGAATGATTATTCTATTCTCTTTACCCTGATAGCTATCTACCGTATCAATTTTCACTAGGTTCCTAAAATCCTCATTCCAAGACTTAGAGTTGAACTGCTTCCTCAAATGACGTTTTTGTTCCCCATACATACAGATAATGCCGATCGGTGGCTCATTCGGCTTAGATCTGTCTTTTAGCTCTTTCAATAATTGTTCATCTGCATGTATACGCTCTAACAAATCAATAATTTTACGAGCTTCGTGTTTATTGAAGAATGTAGTACCCACTCCATCACTGAATTTCTCTGAGGTATCTACCCATGTGACAGTTGAGCGTAATTCTTTAACGGTAGATTGCTGATAGATATGTGGCACCATGCGTACCATATCTTTTTGGTGAGAATGACCTAAAGGTTCGATAACACCAGTATTTAGTTCATCATCATAGAAACAAGCAGATACCATTTCCCCAATTGCCGGTGCCATACGGTATTGAACCAAAAGCTTTCCTTGAACTGTCTTACCATAAGGTGAGTTAAACAATCTCTCAAAATCACTTTTTAGATTAGCCTCAATACGATTTTTAGAGACCCCTAATTTACGACCAAGTGCTTTTGCATGTTCCGGTGAATAGAGTGGCGGTAATTGTTTATGATCACCAACTAACAGGATTCTTTTAGCCGATTGCATTGCAATAGCTAATTCAGACGAAATTGATCTCGCTGATTCATCAATAATGACCCAATCAAATGATTGGTTAGCGATGTCTATCGAATGATGTCCTATTCCCACACATGTACCACAAACAAATTGACGGGTTTTTGAAAGATATGTTTCATAATTTGCATTTGGACTATCTATTAACTCATCGTAATCAAACGCAATTTTTACAAGTGCTTTAGCGTTACTGGCAGCTTTACCATGCACTTCAAAAGCATCATCTAACATCTGCCAAATTTGATTTTCACGATCTAAAATTTGACGGCTATTTAAACCTACCAATGATGAATACAGCTCAGGTGAATAGCCCTTGAGTCTTTCAATAAGCTTGTCGGCTAGTTTATTCCACTCAGTTTTTGAGATTAGATTTTCTTCTGGCAATTCGCTTGAAACCAACATTCTTGATAAATGCCCAAATAATTGCACTTTTAAGAACAAGGCACATGCTAAGTATTCTCGATCAACACCAATGGACTGACTTAAAGATAAAATCCGTTGCTCCATTTCACTTAAAAACAGATTTTTATGTGTTGAAATGATCGAGTCTGAGTAAACATCTTTTAAGTTATTCGATACTGCACTTTCTCTATTACTGAAACGAACAATCTCCAACGGCGTATTCAAGCGGTTAGAATGTTTTCTAATTCGCTCGGCAGCTGTATTCACAGCTTCGTGTGATTGACTAACCATCAATACATTATTGACGTTCTGCTTCTCGAATAGGTAATGAACGAATGCAGCAATAAACTCCGTTTTACCTGTACCTGGGGGACCTTGGAGAATAGAAACTGGACCATAGTTGATAAGTTTACGAAAAGCTTTTCGTTGTAAATCATTCAGACTAACAACCACCTTGCCCGTTTGATCTGTTTGATCATATCTCTCAAAATCTTGGTCTGTTACCTCAATGTCATAACAAATAGGATTGATATTTGAGTCAGGTTCAAAATAATCAACTAAATTCGGTATATCCGATTGCCGTCTGAGAATCTGTTCTAGAGCATTTTTTCTTTTTAAGAATGATGACTTATCCGCTTTCGTGCGTAGGTATAAGACCTCACCTACTTTAATTTTATCCGCATGTTTAACACCCTTTACTCGCAACTCACCTGCTAAAGAGTGTTGAATATCAATGTCCCCTACACGGAATTCCCTGTCGTCACCATTAAAATCAATAGTTTTATGGATCAGGCTGATGATTGAGTCTTTAGGGAATTTGTCTAATACATCATTGTCATCTTCATAGCGTGCGATATAAATTTTATTATCAACAAACTGTAGTGGTTGCGATAAAATGATATAAGGTAACGCCTCTGTCTCCGTTTCTAAAATTGCTTTCCATAGCTTTCTAGTATCAATATTCAATGCAGCTAAATTTTTAACCTCATCAGTGAGGTCATTTGAATATTGATCTAAAATTAACCGTACATCAGGATTAATATTTTGTTCTAAACCCGATAAAATTTGAGAATCAACACTTTCTTCTTGATCATTTAATTGACTTGCAAGAACATCATCAATAGCAGTTACAAATTCTTCAAGTCCAAAAAGAAAATTAGAAAGATCTGAATAATCTGAACGGCCAACTGCATGTTGTACATCTAGAGCTACATTAATCTCTAGTACAGCTTGATCTACAATGTAGTGTGGCACCACATCCGACTCACGGACACCAGTGATAAATTTAATACTTTTACTTTCAGGATCTAAAATAAATTGTATAGAGCCACCAATACCTTGCATTTTAACAACAATGTCTTTGGCATTACGACCCTTTTCTAATGACACATATACACGTTTATTGTCGCCGTAAATTGTAAGTTCATTAAACTTATCTGGCACAGGCACTCGAATAGTTGGCGTATCACTATTACCTTGAGCAGTTTCAATACTATCCAATAACCGGTTAAGATCCCCTAGAGGATATTCATTTTCTTCAAGCTCTAATTTAACAGCGTCACTAATCCATCTAAAGTCAGTGCTATCTTTACCAATCTCGAAATCTAGGATGTCACATACTAATTTCATGATTGCGAAGTTTTGGCACTGTTCACTCGTTGGGTTATCAATGTGATCAGGATAGTATTCACATTCAGGATCTACTGTATGGTTTATATCTATGATGTCGTTAAATACAAAACTGTTTTCTTCTAAATTGAATAGAACATTGAAACTAGAAATTCTACCAATAGGTAAACCAAGTTTCTGCAAATGAAGAATTGCTTCAATTAAGTTGGCAGCCAACAATAGTCGGGTCTCATTTGTCGTATTAATTTCATTGGCTCTAAAACCATCTTGATATTCATTGACGATAAACAAGGATCTCGACTTAGTAGAAATGCCAACTCTTACAAGCTTTGGTAAATAAGGTAAATTCTGCTCGACTGTCTCATTAATACGTTCAAAGAAATGCTGATATTTGAGAATGGCACTCGATGTAAAATCCTCTATATGTACATCCGACCATTCTTTAACGAGCAAATCACCTGAGCGATATAAAATAACGTCAGGTTCCTCATCTTCATACAGCTCATAATCCTCTGGATAAGCTTTATGTATTCTATCCGTCGTAATGTATTGTTCTAATAATGTCGGATCAGCGCTAAACTCAACTGATTGTACTGGTCTATTGGTATTGAACAGGCGTAGCAATTGGGTTGCATCTTCAACTTCTAGATTGATAGCCTTTTTAACTAGATCACCTATCCAGTGTGAACTTTCAACACTAATATTGCTCAGTGACTTAGACGTTAACCGAATATTCGACCATAAATGCCATGCTAAAACAGCAAGCATATAAGTATCTTTCTTAAACATTGAAACATTCTCAAACTTTGAGCAAGACGTATCATTTAAAAAAGACAGTTCGGGTTGTAATTCACGAATATTATTATCAATACTTTTAGTATCAGCTGTTAAAAAGTGAGAAATTCCTACCTCTTTTTGAGGTGAGATCCAAATACAATGTGCATTAATATCTCCATGTGAAACGCCAATTTTGTGCATTTCAGAAAATTTGCTTAATAAAATTTGTATTAAATCTAGTTTATCTTCTTCACTTAGATTGTGGCTAATTGTAGTTATGAAGTCATTGAATCGAAGATGACTTTGGCGATATTCAACCAACTCATTGTATTGTTGAGTGATTTGATCTTCCTCTGGCATGATCAAAGGAACAAGTGCCGTGTTATATAAATGGTTACTTTGCTTAAACTCAGCACTGATAACACGCTCATGATTCAGTAAATGAGCTCTAAGTTTAGGAGATTGAATACTCAAATTATGAAAATTTGCGAATTGCCATTGTCTTATAATCGCTTTGTCAGAACGAGATATTGTAGAGGTCGCCTCATACTCCACATAAAGCTTCTTAGGGTGAGAGATAAGCTCATCGTCCTGTTTATATTTATGCACAACAACCTTTTTAGGCGGGTTGTTTTTGCTTGTGAAAATCTTATCGATTAATTCAAAATCTTTGTATAGATGTTGAGCTTGTGGGTGTGGTTTGAACTCTTTATTAAAATTATTTTTGGTGGCAAATTTTAGAAACTTTTCTAGGCTTATTACGTGATTTAGATCTTCATCAGGCAAGCCAGAGAAATTAACTTTTCCGCACATAACAACATAAAAATGAACTCTAGGTACAAAACCTGAATTACCCTGAAATTTGTTTTTTAATACCTTTAATTTATTCATAAGAATGAATTGTTTTTGGCGTGTCAAAGAAACTGGTGACACACCCATATCACGATCATCCATATACCAATTGCCATCAGCTGTCTTGATCGACTTTCCATTCCAGTCTTTCAGTTCAACAATAATCAGGACACTATTGGTCACTAAAATTAGATCGAATTCCCCCTCTTTTTTTGAGATTTGATCCACCAAGGTATAGCCTGCATAACCATACCAAGGACTCACTTTTCTCATTTCATCTTCTACGCTAAAAGCTTCTCTAATCTTAGTTAATGCTTTAGTTTCGTGTTGATGAATACCATTTGCTTGAGTTTTAATAATTAAAGACATAAATATCCCACAAAAAACACATAAAAAATCAATCAAATTCAATAATTTAATTAGATTTAGATAGTTCTGAATATATATAAAGTTTGGTATATGGTTATTGGCTTAGAGCAATACATATTGCTTTAGCTCAAAAATTAGGTGGTTTTTTTAATATCAGCCCTCAACCCTACTGGGTTTATTTTTTGTATGTGTGAAAAATATTCAAAATCAAATTAAAAGTAAAGTATTATTTTAAATATCTTTTATTTGGGTTATTTAGTTTTAACAGATTTGGTAATCCCAGTAATCCTCCCATAAATCACCGAAGTTAAAAGTAAAAGTGGTGGAAGTTGAAATCAAAGCTGGTTTCTTATATAGGTTGATGACAATAAAAATGTTTAACCCATTTTTACCCGAGTAAAATTTTAGGAACTAAAGATTACTACTGTAATCTTTAGTTAGATGAGGCTTAAAAAGAGCTCATTCATTTTAGAGGAATCTAACATCATTTCCTAGAATTACCGGCTTTAGATTTAACAAGTTCATTAAGCATTTTTTGAGCCAAGGTACGTGATTTATCTTGAGCTTCCTTACTCATTTTCGTTCGTAGTTCTGAAAATTTTTTAGCCATCAAATAATCCCTCTATAAAACCTAACGTATTTTCACCTTAGACTTAACTGATTCAAATGCCAAACATTTAAATTAATTTGATTAATTCACGACCTAGATCCACATTTGGTTTTAACATATCATCAGCTAACTCTCTTTTACTTGATAAAAGTCGATCCAACTTTACTTCGAAAGTCTTGAATTCATCTGTTACAACTGTTGGGTAGTAAACAAAAACTTCTTTATCTTGCCCAATACGATACGCACGGTCAGTCGCTTGATCTTCCTTAGCTGGATTCCAACTACGTGTATAATGAATGACATGATTAGCACGTTGAATGTTAACACCAAATCCTACTGCAGTAGTAGATAAGATAATGATATTAAACCCTGATTTTTCTTGAAATTTATCAATCAAGTTTTGCCGTGTTAAGCCTTTTTTACTGCTCGTATTTGAATCACCATTGACTGTTGTAACGTTTAAGCCAAATCTCTCCAGAAGAATTCGCTTAAGAAATACTTGAATATCTCTAAATTCAGTAAAAATAATGACTTTTTCATTTTTTTGCTTGATAGATTCTAAAGTTTCGATTAACCAACTTACTTTTGGAGAGTCACTTAAAGTAGCATTTGGTTGAAACTGTAATGGATGAGCACAGATCATTCTCATACTATGTAAAGAAGTTAGCATCGCCCCCTGATTACCTTCTGCGGACAATTTTTTAAAGCGGTTAACCACATCAATATATAATTGTCTTTGCAATAATGAAATTTCAATATTTTTACAGTGATCTACCTCAGTTTTAGCGGGTAAATCTGCGACATCATGTTTCATTCTTCGTAAGACTTGAGGGGCTATTAACTCACGAAGCTTTAATAGTGCTACTTCATCATTATTTTCAGTATTTTCTATAGGTTTGCGATAGTTTTTACCAAATTCATTTAAAGGACCTAATAAGTTTTCTTGAATGAAATCGAACAAGCACCAAAGATCGGTTAAAGAGTTCTCTACTGGAGTACCTGTACACGCAATTTTAAAATCTGCTTTTTGTGCTTTTGCAGCCTTCGTCACCATTGCTGTAGGAACTTTAATCTTTTGGGCTTCATCGCAAACCATTATGCTCCAGTCTTCTCTAGCTAAAGAAAATTCTAGATCACGCATTGTCTCGTAGGTTGTTAAAACAATGTCAGCATCACCACGCCAATTATCTTCTAAAAGGTGGGTAATACCATGATTTTCTCTTAACTGTGCCGAGATAAAATGTTTGGGAATTTTTCTATCTTTTAAATTATCACCATATAGACTTAATATTTTGGCAAATTTACCACTAAAGAATCGATTTGCTTCGGCTTCCCAATTCTCTAACAGTGAAACTGGGGCCACAATTAACACTGGTTTCTTATCTTCAGCATTTTCAAGATACTCACCAATAAAGCATAAGAGCTGAAGTGTTTTACCTAAGCCCATATCGTCAGCTAAAAGACAGCCACTGACTTGTTCAGGCGCATGCTGGTGCAGATTCTGCAACCATGCTACTCCATATTCTTGATGCTGCTTTAAACTAAATTCTTGGTTTCTAAAACTAGCGGGCAATCTAGCTGATGGAGGATTCTGCTCATCAAAAAGTAAGCGATTGACTCGCTGTTTTGTAAACTCTGCTTCATCAATATTATTCGCGATTAATAATGTATCTTTTTTCTTTTTCTGTGAATTAGCGTTAGATTCTTCTAAAATCTCTTTTGGCTCTTCTTTCTTAGAAGCATATAAACGGTCTAATAAATTTTTGGCATCATCTAATGACACTTCTTTATCTGTATATGGAATTTCAACTTCATCTTGACTGTTTTGCTCCGCCTGCTTAATCCGCTGCTCAAGCAATTCAATGGTTTCATCAAAATTTTCATATTGCAGTTGCTGCTCTAAATCCATTAAATGCTGTGGCAACCATTCAGATTCCCCGCTGTCTCTTTTAATAAATTCAGAGTTCAGCTTTTCTGCTTCTCCAATACCAATAACACGACCGCTATAATTCGATAAATCCAATACTTTTTGAGCTTGTAGTTCATCTTGATATTTTTGAATTTGATTTAGGTCACTTTTTAATTCTTCTATTTGATCATCTAAATAGCTACATCGGTCAATTTCATACCCTGCCCAAACAAAAATAGGCGATTTTTTCTCATAGGCTTGAATAAAATGATAAGTCTGATCTAGATTGTATAGTTCTAATATAATAGGATTTTTTTCTCTTTCAGAATTCTCTTGTAGCTCTAATTTCGCAGAAACATAATGATTTAACTCATCATAGTTTTTTTCTATTTGCACAGTATAAGTATAAATTTCTGCTTGCTGCTTTGACTCCTCAAAACTCTCAGGTGAAATTACGTCAATTGCATCATCACCTAGTTGGGCAAATGGATTGTGTAAAAATGCTTGTGCACGCTCTCCAGAAATACGTCTATTCGGCATTTTTTTAATTTCATTCAGAACTTGCTTCACTTGAGGTTCAATCACCACATGCGCAATTCCACCATCAGCTAAACTAATACTGTACTGATCTTGAACATTATTATATTGATCAAACGTCTTCAGCCAATTTGATGGAGCTTCATCAAATTCAGGCTGAACTTCTACAACAGACTCCTGACCAATCAAATTTTTTCGAAGATTTAACTGTAATTTCTCAGGTGCTAGAACCACTGTCTTACGTAAAAAATCATCTAAGTTTGCATTAGACTTATTGGCCAGTTTTCTGATATTTGCCCAATATTTTTGGTTCTGTTTCGTATCTTTATTCTCTATACGTGAAAACTCTTTTAATTTTTCGACAAGTTGAAAACTTGGTTCATTCAAGAGATGCTCTGTACCATCAATCGTTAAAATAGCTCCAACTCGCTGAATAGAACTTTTAACCTTAATATTATTTTCGTTCAACCAACCATCTAAAATGATTTTGAAATCTGGGTCACTTAACCCTCCCTCACTTCTAATTATTGGACGAAAAGAAGTCTGTGTTGGAAAGTTTAGTAAATGAATTACATTTTCATGTTCTGAATCTTGCTGAAGTTGAAAAAACTCTTCCCAAGGCAACACAAAGTGGTCATCCATAAGGTATGCAAGCTCTTCCTCTTCCAAGCTTTCCCAATAGAAATCGGCATCTGTTTTAGCATTTTTTGTATGTGAGTAAACTACACCTACTTCATCATACGTAAAAGTTTTGGAATTCAATTGAACAGGTTCTTCCTGCTGAGCCTCTGTACTTTTTTTTCTTTTCCAAAATGCTAATTTCATGATTTTTCCTTAATATTTTCTATAGCCTGAATTGTAGTTATTCACTTCGATTTGATTAGAAAACACACCCAATTCTGCCATTTTGGAATCAAAACGAGATTGCCAGCCAGGTGTATGACTTAGCTTAAGTAAATTATTCCATGGTTTTAAAGTATCTCGATGTACTTCAAGTTTATTTTCATTGTATGGAATCCTATTAACAATGAAGCATGCATTACCAGTATCTGAAAAATCAATGACATACAAATTTTTAATTTTTAACATGAAGGCATTATAAGTAGGAGTAGATCCAACTAATTTTTTCAAACGTCCACTATTTAAATCACGAAATTTTTTATGTTGAGCTTGTTGAGATTGGAATGCTGCTGGTCCAAGAAAAATTTGTGAGAAAGAAATTTTATCGATAAATTTAATCCAATAATTAAAACGATTTACATCTGCAGATGCACTGAACAACTTAAAGAAAGCTTCTAGATCAGCTCTTACAAGCCATTGAATGACCATTCTTTTTGTATCAGCATTGACCTTATTCCAACCCGCAGAAGAATCATATTGTGGATTTTCCCACTGGTTTAAGGCTAAATATTTTAGAACTTCATGAACTTTTGCTCGCTCAGATGTCTTAGCATATCGCTCTAACAAAGCAACTAAAATATCTGATGTATATAATAAATTTTGCTCAGCCAAATGCAAAAAACGAGGGATGATTTTCAAATAATCCTGCTCATTCATACCGTTAATAGATTGAATGGAAGATTTAATTAAATCATCCCAAAACCAACTATTAGATGCCATCTTTAAGCTTTCTAATTCATTTGCAACACTACTTGCGTCTTTGTCTTCTAAAAATCTTTTAACAAATGATTTTGTTGGTGAATTAGATAAAATTTCTGAATAATCAACAAGGGTATTTATCCATTTTTTAGGACGTTTTAAGTCTCTATAAACACCTGACCTATTTGTATTTAATACATCCCTTAATTGAAGCCAAATTGCTGGCTTGTTTTTTACATCTTCATTTTCTAAAGCAAAATAGCTATACAACAATGGAAAATAAACGAGTCCAATAAGGTCCATCTCTGATTGTTGAAAGTGCTGAATAATCCTTTTACCAATATCACTAAAGATAAGTTTTTCTTGTGTACCTGGCAGTATTTTGCTTAATGCCCAAGCCAAATTTTTCCAATCTCTTCGTGTGAGGTGCCCAAAACCAGAGCTTTCTAATTTAGAAATTGTCCTAAAAATTTTTTCATCTAGAGGAAGGCTATTTTCTAAATCATCAAACTTCTGATCAAGCACAGAAAGTGTTTTGAGCAGTCGTTGAGGCTTTACAAATTTCGCATTTGTAACATCTACAACTGAATGACCACTCAATTTTTCCTCCAAACGACGTTTCAAGTTCGCTATGCTCATAGATATCACCGCGTCAATTGGCATGTTTCAATCGGCGCTGAAACAAAATGAGGTTGAGGCTCTGCACTTTCTTTTTCTTTTAAGCCATAAAACTGCATTCTCAATTCAACACGGCGAGATGCTTCCTTACTATCTTTAGCCGAGTTAAAAGACACCCCCCCAGCCAAGAATAATTGCTTAACCTGGTTTTTTTGCTGTTCAGTTAAAGTTAGGCCTGAACTAAATTTAGGATCAAGTAAACTACACATCACCCATTCTGAACGACGCAAACTCAAGTTTAAATTATATAGATATGAACCATCTGTATCTGTAAAGCCTTCAATCACTATTTGCTTAAACCATTTTTCACCTTGTGGGTTATTTGCTTCTTCAAGAATAATTGGCACAATAGTATTTAGACGATTACGACCCACCTCATTTAAACGATAATCATTATGTGAAAAACGACCAGCTTCACCAAAATTAATGCGGTTATTTTTACAATCAACTTCAATGCCTGCATCTTTCAATTTGACACTGTGCTTGATACTCTGACAAATATTTAAAATTTCTGCACTTCTTTGATCTTCAGCTTGAGTAGCCTCATTAATCTTTTTAGTGACGATCATGAGTGATACAGCCATAACAACGAGAAATAAAGTCATTAATGCTGTCATTAAGTCCGCAAAAGAAATCCAAAAAGGTTTTTCACCTTCATCTTTAGGACGTGCCTTTTTAGAGTACCGATTACCTAGCATTGCTCATGTACTCCAGACTTAGTTTTTCTTTTGTCTAACGATATCTTCAAGATCCTCAACAAAGCTACCTAAGCCTTCTACACCACTTGAAAGACGCTTAACTGCTTGGTCAAGCGTATTATCATATATACCTAAAGAATGGTTCAGACTCGTCTCAACCGATGCCCCGAAGCTATCAAAACTCTTCACCAACACATCACTGACTTGTTCAAGATAGTCTTGCATCTCTTTTTTCACTTGATTTAATGCCGTTGTCATTTGAGTCATATCATCAAGCATTTTAGTACTCATACCGGCTTCAGATTGCGCTTGTTTAATCAGTCCATCAAGCGTACTGATCGCTTTATTGACGCTATCCTGAGAGTTTTTATAATCGCTCAATAACGAAATAAGATTACTGCTTGCACTAGTCAAATGAGTAGATGTAGTAGTTACTTCTGAAATCAATTGTGATGTTTTATCTGTGACGCTAATAAGCGATGTACCCGCCGCATTAAACTGCTCAGAAGCTAGGCGCATTTTTTCTGCGCCGTTGTTCATTCCTGTAATACTATCAGTCGTCACCTGAGTGAGCTTTTGAATGTTATTTTTATAAGATTCAACTGCATTTTGACTATGCACAATTAATTCTTTGATCTCTGCCCCAAGGCTATCAATTAGGATTGAAGATTGTTCATGTAGCTTATGCTGATTATCTGCAATTGTACGATCCTGTTCTATACGCTGTTTAGCAATATCCGCCATTACACCTGAGATAGTTCCACCCATGTGCCCAATCAGCTCAGAAACCTTTCCATTTAATTGTTCAATTGCATATTGTCCCTGCTCTCCAATTTTTTCTGCACCTTTAGATAAGTGCTCGACCATTGAATTCATTTGATCGGACATCGCATTTTGCTTTTGTTGAATATCCTCAATCATTTTAGACATTTGGTTTTCTAAGCTTTTTGTCGAACTTTCACTATTCACTTTCATATCAGTAATTAATTGAGTGAATCCTAATTGCATCTCTCTCATTGCAGATACTGATTGAGTCATCATCTCACTCATACCATTCATTTGAGTCCCAAACGTTGATTCTAATTTGGTCATAAATGCAGTGAGTACATCTGTCATTAACTCTTGGACAGCAGAACTTTGATCACCACTGACCTGCTGTACACTTGACGCAATTTTCTCTAGTGGTGCTTGTAAATTATCAGAAATAGACTGGCCTATTTGATCAGCCATATCCTTGCTTGTCTTGGCATAGCTATCCGTTAATTGTGATGCAAAAGCCATTTGATTCTTTTTATTTTCATCAATTAAATTTGTCATCATTGTCTTTAAATCATTAACAAGACTATCTTTTAACTGACGTGCATTCGTTTCATTTGCTTGTGATGATTTTAGTAATTTGGCTAAGTATTCCTCACCTGTATCATCAGATTCAAAGAAGTCATCTATTTCTGTTGTTAACATTTCTAACTGTGCATAACACTGTCTTAACCATGACTTCTCGCGCCATGTAATTAACATTGCTGTAGCAATAGCCAATGCAGATGCCATAAAGGCTTCACTCACACCACCTAACAGTAATCCAAGACTATCTTGCACTTTTTCAGGATTACCTGCTGGATCAAAAGCTAATAATCCGCACAGTAAGCCTGCAAATGTAGCAATAATGCCGACACCCGTGATAATGCCTGGAAGATGTTTATAGAATTCAACTCTTAAAGGAGTATCAACAATAACCGATTGCGAGAAAAAAATATCACTCGATACAGTCGCACGAGATGCTCTTAAAACATCTGCACCATCGACAACTTCATAGCTATCATGGAATGAATGTTTATAATTCAACCATGCATGTTTTAATGGAATACTATTATCAAAAACATGATCTAAAGCATGTGTATTAACATTAGGTTGCTGTTCGACTTGCTTTAAAGCTTTTATGGCATCGCCCAATTGAGTATCAAGCTGTTTTGCTGGTTTAATATATTTTATGTAGAACCTATAGCTAATCACAGCGACAAATATACCCATAAGAACTGGGATAATAAAATAACTTTGCAAAAATGCTGCAATAGCTAAAAAATTCACAACCGCTCCCCTTCAACTATTATAAAGTTGATTTTTATTAAATAATTATGTGCAATATATCACAAAAGAAATTAAGGCTAAGGTTAGCATTTGAACTAACATGTTCCTAAATCACTTCAGCTCGTAGTTAGGCTACGAGCTAAAATGGTAATTTTATCAATTATTTAACTAAAATATAATCTTAATTTTTTCAAAATGTCTACCTTTGCCTTATCCAATAATTCAGGATTTGTTTTTACACTTAAGGTATTTCGATGCTTATTTCCTAAAAAATATGCAATTCGTTCTGCATTTGCACCTGATGGATGAGGTAAACCAAACAACACCTGATCATCTTGTAGTAAGCCATCTTTGATAAGTTGTTCAAAAACATTTCCTACTTTAGGACCGAGCGGAATATAAATCGCATTGGGAAGCTGTTTAACCTCCTCTTTCAAATATGCATCAATCATCTCAAGCATAAGAGGATGTTTAAGCATATTTGGAGCAGACCCACTATAATCTTTACCGCTAATAAAGACTGGATGTCTCAACACGGATGTTGTGTGTACAAGATGTGCATTTTTATTGAATAAAGTAGATGTACTATCAATTCCAAGTTTGTCATTTAAACCAATATGATCTAAAAGTTTAACTAAGTTGTTTCTCAACGTTCCACTGAAAGCCCCTTCATCTTTAGCTTTTTTAAGAACATCATCTTGATTCAAATTATGAGATAAAGAGTTTTGAACAGACAATAATGCATTAAATAATTGAGTTTTACCTGGCGTAATCCCGACCAATACCACTTTAGCTTGAGGTGAAATATAATCAAATGGTATGTAATAGCTTTCTACATTGCCTTGTTCAGAAATTTTCAAACTATCTAAGACTGAAAGATCTTTAGACCCATTAAGTTTTAAGCTTTTTAAAGTCGAAGCCATCTCTGAGTAAGATTTAGTACCCATATTTTCCTCTTTAAACCAGTAATTCACATACAACTTTCTTTTTTAATCTTAATGGAGATAGACGTTGATCATAATTATTCTGATTTAAACTTTTGTTTATTATCATTAGTAATATACTCTTTTTCGGTATTTGAAATATCCAATAAAAAACAACACCAATGTCCCCAATATCAAATAGCGATTCACTATTTTCCCACGAATTTTATCGTAAAGATTTAAAATGAATTGATCAAAAAATGGTGTAAGGTGTGACACACTTCGAGTCTCATAGTAATGACTTAAATTGTGATTGAGCCATGCTAAAAGACCAATACAAAATAGAAAAAAGATACAAGTTACATCCATACTTTCCGAGGACGCTCCAGCACCATTAGCAATGTATAGAACTCCCCCTCGTATCCAATTCAACATCTTAAATTTCCCTTATCTCATAACACCTTGTTGTAAGCTATATTTCCATGACATTCTAAAAGCCGTATCCTTTGAATAATGCTTATACATATCCATATCAATTTTCCTCTGACGAAGCATGATTTCATTCATAATCTTCTCAAAGGCTAAATCCTTGGTATGCGGATCAGGATTATTTAAATACTTACTTTCAAAATCAGCATGTTCCTTAATCTGTTTTAAAATATTCACAAACTTAACTTTTTGCTCTTCAGGTGTTGCAGCCCAACCACCGAACCAGCGTTCATTAAATGTTTTAATGATTTCATCTAATGGATCTTCTTCCGTTTCACCACCATGAGCACCACGTGGATTAGAGTTTGTCGGATCTAGAACTGTTTCTTCAGCATCTAATACAATCTGTTCATTTAGTTTTTTACGCTGCAATCCATATGAGTTTAAATCAACTGAATTTAGTAATTCATCTAATGCATCTGCTTCAGGATCTTCAATTTTGAGTTTCGGAATCAAGAATTTTAAGAACCAATACAGCTTTTCCCAAGCCGGAACTTCATAAGGTAAGATTGCAGCCATCTGACCATAAATCTTAACAAATTGCTTTGCTTTGATTTTAAAATCCGCTTTATCCTCAGCACTCAGTTCTAACTCTGCATCAAAACGTGCAACTGCTGTATCGATAATCGGACTGAGTTGTTCAGCATCTACTGAATCAAAGTACTTTGTGGCAAATTCCTCAACTTCCAATGATTCATATACCCCAACACCATCTAACTCATCTTTCAACTCATTGAGCACATTAATATCTGTAGCTTTCGATAATGTGGTAGATGTATAGAAACTATCAAAAGATTGTTTGATATCTTCTATTTCATTAAAGAAATCTAAAACAAATAAATCTTCGGTTCGCTTCCCTAGTTTAGGTGCAGAACGGTTTAAACGGGAAAGTGCTTGGACACACAGGACATCAGCCAGTTTCTTATCGACATACATCGTGCAAAGCTTAGGTTGATCAAAACCTGTTAAATATTTATTCGCAACAATCAATAATCGATACTGATTTTCATTCACACCCGCAGGTTTTTTGTCGCCGACATAGCCCCGATCAAACATATCTTTGGTGTCATTTTCGGAAAAACCATTGATAATTGCTTCCGTGTATTCAATACCATCAACTTTCTTCTCACCAGAGAATGCAATAATTGCTTTAAATGGATAACCAGCTTGTTCTAGTAGTCGATCAATTGCCTTGTAATAACGGATCGCAGACTCAATATTTTGAGTCACAATCATCCCTTTGGCTTTGCCTTTTAATTTCTTGGTATTTACAACATGCTGGATAAAATGATCAAGCATCACCTCTGCTTTGATATCAATCGTCTGCTGTGTTTTCTCTACATAACTTCTTAGCGTTTTTTGCGCTTTTTTGGTATCGAATAATGGGTTCTCTAGAATTGATTTCTCAATTTCATAAAAACTCTTATAGGTCGTATAGTTCGACAATACATCTAAGATAAACCCTTCCTCAATCGCTTGTTTCATCGAATAAAGATCAAAAGGTTTAAAAGAACCATCCGTTTGTTTTTCACCAAACTTTTCTAAAGTCGTGTTCTTTGGCGTTGCAGTAAAAGCAAAATATGAGGCATTTCCCTTCATCTTACGAGCTAACATAGCACTCAAGATTTTATCTTGAGCATCTATACCATCACTGTCCTCATTTCCTTTCCCCATGACCTCATTCATTTTGTCATGAGCAACGCCTGATTGAGAGCTATGTGCTTCATCAATGATCACAGCAAAACGTTTATCACTTAAATCTGCTATACCATCAATAATGAACGGGAATTTTTGGATCGTGGTAATGATGATTTTTTTGCCATTCTCTAAAGCAGATTTCAGCTCTGAAGACTTATGGGCATGCGCCATAATATTCTTGACCTCAGAGAACTCCTTAATATTTTCTTTTAGCTGTTTATCCAGAATACGACGATCTGTCACCACAATAACTGAATCAAATAATGGATGTTCAAGCCCTCGGCTTCCTATAACGTCCTTATTTGCTGGGTAGGCTTCTATCAATTGAAATGCCGCCCAAGTAATTGAATTAGACTTACCTGAACCTGCGGAGTGTTGAATGAGATAAGTCTGCCCTATACCATTCGTTGAAACATGATTAATAAGACGGCGCACCACACTGAGTTGTTGATAGCGTGGGAAATAGAGATTCCTTTTATCCAATAAAATTTTTTCATCACCATCAAGACGTACAAAGTGCTGAATAATATTCGCCAGACTATCTTTTGAAAGCAGTTCTTTCCATAGATATGCAGTTTTATGACCTTCTGCATTTGGTGGATTTCCTGCACCCGCATTATGCCCTTTGTTAAAGGGTAAGAAGAACGTATTCGCACCTGCAAGTTTAGTCGTCATATAAACTTCGTCGGTATCCACAGCCATATGCACGATACAACGTGCAAAGTTGAGTAGTGGCTGAGTGATATCTCGATCTTGTTTATATTGCTTCTGCCCATGATGGCGAGCATTCTGCCCTGTCCAATCATTTTTAAGCTCAAAGGTAATGATTGGAATACCATTTACAAATACCACCATATCAATTTCTTGCAGTGGATTTCCTTTTGAATAGCGTAATTGGCGAGTCACACTAAAAATGTTCTGCTTAAATCGATCTTTGATCTTTTGAGAACTGCTAGCCAACGGCGCTGGGTACATCAACTGAAAATGTGTTTGATCTACGGCGAGACCTTTTTTAAGTAGGTGAACAACCCCATGCTTACGGATCATTCGATCAAAACGTTCGTAGATTTTTCTTTGCCAATCGTGTGGATTAAATTTCTGAATTTTTGCTAGTTCATCTGCTTGAGTTTGTTCTAAAAAGTGCCAGAAATATTGAGTATCTAGTGCATAAAGCATGTCAAAATTTGAAGGTGAGCCTGATACAAAACCATGATGAGGTAGAGTAATGTCTGTTAAGCCTGCTTTGACATTCTCAAGACATGTCCCTGTCAATGCTTTTTCAATGGCCATTTCTAAAGCACGTTCATTGGTTAAACTGACCATTAGGCAACCTCTTCTCTTTCTGGATGTTTAATTTCATCTAATACTTGCTGTTGTGCTTTGATGATATTTTTAAACTCGTACATCTCTTCACTGGTTATTAGTCTAAAAAACTCACCATCTTCTAAATTTTTTTCAATGATTTCGTTGATAAATTCACCATTCTTAAACGTGATTCGAAGCTTATTTTTAACCCTTAAACTTGGCATTGTCTCTCTGTTAGAAACAGATAAATAATCAAGATCTGTTTTTTCTAAACCGTATTCTGGTGTCAGCAAGGTGAAATATAAAACATAGCTTCTTAATTCAGCGTGTTTCCCTCTAAGCACTGATGTTTTTAAAAGATAAATAAGATCATTACTTTCCTTTCTAATCAGAGCATATGAGCAATAGCTAAATATTCTGTCATCAAGAATAAAATATCTTCTCCAATCATAGATTTGAGCCAACTTTTGATTTCTAATCATTTCAAGTTTCGCAAAACTTACATCATCATCTAACAAATCAAATAATATTTTAAGTTGTGGTTCTTTATTTTCTTCAGACACTCTATTTTTATCAAATACAGCCCGCCAATTTTCAGCCCTATCACGATAAGAACTGTACGAATCTGAACAAAAGCTTAAATTTCTCCCGTATTTTACAAAATAGTTTCCTAGACTCAAAAAACACCGATGTAATCGATATTCCTTGTCTTTTATAAATTCTTCTGTAAATAAATGGGCCGCAATTTCAGCATAATAAGTAAACTTAGCCATACAAATGATGTCATCATCTGTCTTTGCATAATCAAGTAAAAAATCAACGCGACCATAGAAATAGTCATGCCCTTCATATTTACTTAATAGCTCTTTCCACGCTTGATCTTGAAGTATGAGTTTGGCTTTTTCAATTTCATGTTCAATATGTGATTTCTCAAAAGCAGTTTTACTACAAAGTTCTATGATGTTTTGATGTTGGTGCAAAGTACTTATTTTATCGAGAACATTTTCATGACCAATATACATTGCTAATTGTTCTAGCGCCTCGAGTACTGAGAGCATCAATTTTTCAGAGTTATAGTAACCCTTAGCATTTTTTACTAACCACCCACTGATTCTGTTCCAATCCTCAAATTGATCAATATTTTGAATATACTTAGTAAAATAATAAGTAGTTGCGAAGTTTGCTTGCTCTTCATAGGAAGGCTTATCTTTACTTAAGATTTCAAGAATATTGTTTTGGCTTTGTTGCTTTACAACAGCAAAATCTAAAAGCGCTGTTATTTGATCAATCGTATTACTCACTTCATTTGAGAATAAATCCATATATTCAGTTTGCGAAATAAATAAATTCAGCCTCAAACGACTCACTAAACTTTCGATGTCAGCTTCGTTAGTGCTATCAACACTTTTATTCTTCGATAAGTATTTTTGATGCTCGCATAGCAAACAAATTTTAAAGAAATGAATAAAACTCGCATCAAAAGATTTATTCCAGTTTTTACTAGCAGTCCAAATTAAATCGGTCCATTCCGTGTCAATACTTTGAAAAAAAGCATTTGCTTTGCTTGTATCAATTTTATTTTCAAGAAAACCTTGAAGCCATGCTTTAAAGTTTTCAAACTCAGTGAGTTGAACGCCTCTGGCATTCATTTTGATATACAGCTCATCTGTTAATGAAAATTCATTCATCGGCAACAAATAAAAATTCAATACCGAGAGACCAATCAACCTCTCCCATAATTGATTAATTTCATCCGTATGTTTAGACCCAAACAATGTCTCTAATTCATCTAACATCGTTAATATTGAAATAATGGTCGGATCTTTACACCATACTGCTAAAAACCACGCTTCGTTTTCAATCACTACGGATGGTTTACCACTCCATTCCATTTCGACTAACTTCTCAACCAATTGAGAAATGAACAGCTTAGAACTTGTACGCGTTTGATAACTGAATTTCTGTAATTGTTTTTTAATTAAATCAATTTCATTGATATTTGCCTTATTTTTATTCACAAGATAACAATGTAAAAGGAACAAAGTCGTTAGACGCTGTTGCCCATCTAACAATTCAAGAATTTTTTTACTTAAAGAGCCATAGACAAAATCAAGTTCAAGCTCTTGATTTTCAGTCAAACTTTGTACTAAGGCTTGCAAAAATGTTTTACGGATTTGTGCAATCTTTGGATCATTCTTTCGACCTTGTGCGTAATCACGCTGAATTGTAGGAATGACAATATGATAGTGTTCCAATGCTTTCCACAATGTCAATTTAGCCATTTTTAATTACCCCTCATTTTCATCGTGAAATTCAATACCATACTGTTTGAAGCAGTCTAATAATGCTTTTTTATAATTTTTCCTGTCCGCTGTATCCCACTTCAGCATATGGTTTACGTCGTCACTAAAATATTTAGAGAAGACCTGTTGTGATGCCAAAGGAATAAAGTTTGCAGAGTTGGTTTTACCTAATTCATACAGCTCTTTTTCTGCTTGTAAAACCTTCTTTCTCTTAATAAAAAATGGATCATTCCCTATAGAGCGATTATCACTTTCTGGTAAAAGGCATAAATTATCAAGCGTCTGAATATTTTCTGAGAAACTACCGATCAATGTCTCTAAAATTTCATTATATTGATTATACAAATGCTCTCTTTGCGTATGACCTGAAACTGTCTCATATTGAGTTAATATTTCTCTCAGCTTTTCTTTAGCAATACTGTCTGTGATTTCCCCTAACAATGCCTTTTGCTCAGATACCCAAACCTTGATTTGATCATGCTTGCTAGACAACTCCTCACTTTGCTGGGCATGGATATGTTCAATATCCCACTTTACTTGGTTATAACCTTTAAAAGAAAAACGTGTGTTGTGTCGCTCATATCTAAAAATATTAAACAATACGAGTATCGATTTAATTTTTGGTCGACATGAAGTGTCATCTACATCATAGAAGACATGATCAAAATTTAATTCTTTGGCATTCTTGTCTTTCTTAAAAAGATGACTTAATTCAAGTTGGATAAAGTTGATTAACTTAGCCTCAAATTCATTTCGTTTACAGTCCTGTGCAACTAACCAAATCTCTTGGATTGTTTTATATTTCTGACCGATCAAGTAGCCGATGAGATGGTATAAGCGATCATTTTCATACCACTCATTTAAATACTGAAATCCAGTGAGAACCTTTAGCCACTCTGTTTCAATTAAATCTTTCACATCTTGGGCTGATTTAAACTTATTGGCGTAATAGATAAAAGTTTGATGATCTACTTTCAGTTTTAAAGCTTTGTTATCAGTCGGTTTATCTGCAATAAGATCAAAAATAAGTTCGATCCGTGTGTGTTTATTGGTCTGTTGTGTTGGACTCAAGAATGCCCAAAACTCATCATTTTGTAAGGCCTGTTCAATCGCATCCCATTGATTCGACATTTCAGTTTGCTTCTGAACTGCAAGATTTTCATTCCCATAAGCTTGCGCAATTTTTTGTAAGAATAATGCCTTGATCAACTCTGCATCGGTGAGTGGAATCTTGCCCTGGTTTAATCGACTAAAGATTTCAATGGATTGCTTTTTAGAATCTTGATTTCGATCCACACGTACAGCGTACCAAATAACTTTTGTATGATTCAAAAGCTTATTTTTCCAATGCTGTTGGTTAAATCCAGTTCCCTTTTCCTCAAACCATTTTTTTACAGCTTGATAAGCCGTATAGAAGTAATGAGCATCAATCGTTGGTAGGTTATTTTCAGCAAGTCTAGTTAAGTTATTTAAATGCTCTGTACTAGATTCTCTAGTCTCATAACGAAGAGAGAAATATGGTTCATTGGTTAAATAAGTCAGAATAATAAAAATTGTGGTCATCCGTTGTTGACCGTCAATGAGTTCCCAATAGTATTGAGTGCCTTCTGTCTTTCTTTTGACAACTACAGGCTGCAAACAATAGAAATCGGTTTTCTGATTTGGTTGAAACTCATTAATATCATCTAGCAGTTCCCAAACTTGTTGTTCTTTCCATTTATAGCCTCGTTGGTAACTATCAACGAAAAAATTAGCATTCTGTAATTCACTGATGGATTTCAATTCCAATGAATTTTCTTTTTGCTCTAAATAAGAAATAAGTTTCTCTAATCGATCATCTGCAATTTCAGATAAATCCGGCTTATCCTCTAAAAGCTGGCTAATCTGTGCCAATAAGTTTGCTGTATTCACCCTATACCCCCAACTTTTTAGATCTATGCTTTCTTACTTAATTAATTGATACGCATCTTTCATATACGGCTTAAACACCTGCTCAAACTTTTGCACGTGTTCAAAATGCCATTGGATGTACTCAGGCCAGAGTGCTTTGTTATAACCCTCTAAGGCGTTAACAATAACAATCTTTGATAATTTTTGATCATCTGATCTACGCCAATCCAACTGTAGACCACAACTTTGCTCAATTTCTGCTTTACGTGCATAGAAGAAATCAAAGAGCTTTTTATTATGTTCAGTACTACTCGTTGCAAACTCAAGTTCTACACGGAGTTCTTTTTGGGCGAAAATCAAATTGTAGTTACACTGTGCAATTGTTGCACCTGCACTACGCCATCCTGCACCAACTGGATTGACGTTGCGGAACAGATCAAAGTTCCGATTTTGAAAATTATCTAGTAGCTGTGTCCAATAGGCTATTCTCAATTGTCCAAGTGAACTTTCTCTTTCTTTGAGGGCTTTTACTTCAGCATCCTTACGGCTTAAACGCACCATATATTCCGATGCTTCAGGCACAGGGATAATTTGCTGTATATCTACCAATAACTGACCATTCAATATATACGGCGACACCTTCACGCATTTAACGTCAATCTCGCGCTCAATCAACCAAAGCGCAGTATTGGTTACTTCTTTCCTAAATTCACCTGCAACGAGAATGATGCGTTGAGTTGCTTTAGGATTCAGCTTACTCATCCAATCAGTATCTGAACTTCCACCCAAAAATTTTTCAATTAAAGAGCTTGCTGTACTGTGTATATGTTCGGGCTCATAAGCATCGGTATCCAGATCAGGATCAATTGGTCGATACTTACTCAGGTAATTTGCATAAACACTAATAATATCTTTTGCGGTAAACGGCGCTACATAAGACGCATACTTGAGTGCCTGCCACACGGCGTCACGTCCACTGTCATCACGTTTGTTTTCAATCAGTACAAGTTGTCCTTTGGTATCTAGTGCCAAAAGGTCTAAGCGTTCACCTGTTCCATCAAAACCATCAAATTCTTTTTGGATAATTAACAGCTCTTCGCCTAATGCTTCAGGGTGACTCACCAACCATTCTTGTAAGTCATAACGCTCTGTCAGGTTGTGTTGTTTCAGTTGTGTGATGTCTAGTGGTTTCAATTTTTTATTGGCTGTGTCTACTGTATATAAGCTCATATTCCCCCCGAAATATTAAAAAACCTAGCCAACCAAAGTTCGCTAGGTTTAATTTTTTATGCCACTTTAATTTTGCCTGTCACAGCATCATTAATGAGTGTGGTTTTATATTCTTTTAACTTTTCAATTTGTTGATTCTTAATTTGAATCGCAAAATTTGTTTGTTGCTCAATTGCTTTAATTTGCTCAACAATTTTGAGTTGCTCATCTAAAGGAGGAACAACGGTCACTAATTGTTTAAAGCCATCCCAATATAAGCGTTTACGGAAATCTGTAATGCCTTTGGAGTAACGATCCATTTGTTGAATAAACTCAGGACAACGATACTGATATTCAAAAAATTCTGCATTTATCAGCTGATTTGGCTTTGCAACGATATATGCAGGGCTAACCATTCCATCTACTGAAACCGCACCAATACCACCTTGCCAAGCACGCATCATGTTAAAAGCGATATCACCTTTTTTCACGAGGATATATTTAGATTTATCCTCAATTTTTACACGACCACGTACATTGTCTTCTTCGGAAATTTCTTCATTCGAAACACCTGAATGAATTGAAACAGATAAAAGTGGCAAGCCCTCTTTACCCTGCTCATTGCGTTCTTTGAACATGGTTCTATTTGCTCTAATTTCCCAATGCTCAGGAATTTGACCAATCCATTCCACACCCGAATCTTTCATCGGTACATTTAGATCTAAACCTTGAGTCACAGCTTTTTGAATCACAATTTGCTTACGTTCATTGAGTAACGCAATTTGCTGTTCTTTAATAACAATCGCTTGGTCAATTTCTGAGCTTTTTTGATTCAGAAAACTTACTATAGCTTCTTGTTCAGGCAAACTAGGCAATGCAAACTTTTCATTTAAATAAGAATTTGTATCTAAATTCTGTATACCTGTTGTCTGTTTAATAGATTGGTAATTAACATTATTTGCATACAAGCTTGCAAAGATATAATTTAAAAAACAACTATTTACATTACTTTTTGGTGTCATTTTGGCAACAAAATTAGATGTAAGTGCCTTGTAGTCCTCATTAAAAAGAACCACGCAACCAACTAATGTTTTGTCACCACCGCCTGATTTTTCAATTAACAAATCACCTTTTTTCAAAAGTCGATTACCAATTTCTGATTTTTTGATATTACGAAATGTTAGTTTTGAATTATCAATGACTAATTTATTTCTATTAAAATCAGCAACCCGTAGAACAACAATATCATCATGATTTGATTTTGGATCACTACCCCAAAGACCATTGAAACAACCCTCAATTGATCTTTTTAATGAAATCATCTCCCAATCACTAGGTATCCTACCCAACCACTCCACACCCGAATCTTTATAAGCATCATATTTTTTAAACATCATGCTTCCCCTTAAAGACCCAAAATCTGTGCAATCAAACCATCCGCTTGCTTTTCAAAACTTAGAATATCCTGAGCCACATCTTCTAAAGAACGTAACGGCTTATGCTGGTAGAAATACTTATTAAAGCTAATCTCATAACCAATCTTCACAGAATCTAGATTAATCCACGCTTCAGCCACATGCGGTTTCACTTCATCTAAGAAATACTGATGAATCTGCTGTTTTAACGGTACAGATTCACTATCACGTAAATCGGTATTGCTTTCATAAGTGGTGAACTCGCCTTTTTTCGCTGTTGCATAGTAGCCAAAGTCAGCCAAATCCGCTTCTGTACATCCCAAATGTGTAACTAAGTCAGCAAGCTCAGCGTCATTGAACTTCACGACTTTTTTCACCACTTTTTCTGCGTTTTCGTCATACCAACTCACCGCATTTAAAATGTTGTTCTTTTCAGAATTCGACAGCTTAATTTTTATGGCTTTAATGGCTTCATCGACTTTCTTTTTAAACAAGTTAAAGTCTGAAAACTCATCTGTACCCACCTGTTGCATAATGCTTAAGGCATTGTCCAACGCTGTTTTTAAAGTGCTCCAATGCTTCACATCAAAGAGCTTAGCTTGGGCTTTGTTGTTGAGGCTAATCTCTTGATCTTCACACCATGCCAAGACTTCTTTTTTCACAGCATCAAGCTTTGCTTCGCTATAAATATCATCGCCATAAGTGCGATACATATATTCCATCGGCTCAGACAAAGACTTATCAAAACGCAAACCTTGCAAACGCTCTGCACTAAACTGCGCTCTACGGCGGTCTGGACGCTCAATATTGACTTTGTAATAACCAAAATCTTGGTTATCAAAGACCTTGCTTGCAATACCAATAGGATCATTTTGAGCATCAAGCTGACGTTCAACGTCTTGACCTGCAAGATAAGTCTGCATAATTTCCGCAATGTGCTCAGGGGCAAATTCACAGTTTTTATTCCCTAAGTTTTTACGCAACTTGCGGAACATCAAACTTGCATCAATCAGTTGTACTTTGCCTTTACGCTGTTGTGGCTTGTTATTCGACAACAACCAAATATAAGTAGTAATACCAGTGTTATAGAACAAGTTGTTTGGCAACTGCACAATCGCATTCAGTAAGTCATTTTCAATGATATAGCGACGAATATTACTTTCACCGCCACCTGCATCACCTGTAAATAAGCTTGAACCATTATGAACTGAGGCAATACGACCACCAATACCGTTATGCTCAGGCGATTTCATCTTATTGACCATTTCCATCAGGAACAGTAGCTGACCATCACTTGAGCGTGGTGTTGCATCGCAACTTTCTTCATTGCCCCAATAGTCTTTTAACTTCACGATAAAGCGTGGATCAACCACATCTGAGCCATCTTTAATGTACTTTTGCTCAGACGCCCAGCTCTTACCATATGGAGGGTTTGACAGCATAAAGTCGAACTTCGTGCCGACAAATTCATCTGTGGTCAGTGTTGAACCGACACGAATATTTTCAGGGTTATTGCCCTTGATCATCATGTCTGACTTACAGATTGCATAAGTCTCGTCATTGATCTCTTTACCGTATAGAATCACGTCCCGGTTGCCCTGTTCAACACTGTAACGCTCTTCAATAAAGTTTTGTGCTTCGGTCAGCATCCCACCCGAACCGCATGCTGGATCGTATACCGTGATGGTTAAAGGCAATTTTTCTTGGATTGGATCAAAGACAAAATGCGTCATTAACTCAATCACCTCACGTGGGGTAAAGTGCTCACCTGCCTCTTCGTTATTTTCTTCGTTAAATTTACGAATTAATTCTTCAAAGACATAACCCATGCCTAAGTTGGTCAATGCAGGCAAACGATAGCCGTCTGGGTCTACGGCATCTTCAGGGGTTAAGTTGATGTATTGTGATAAGAACTTCTCAACCACATCTAACAGCACATTTTTATGTGACATGTGACGAATTTGAGTATAAAGGTTAAAGCATTGAATAATTTCTTTAACGTTGTCGCTAAAGCCTTCTAAATACTCTTCAAAGTTCGCCAATAAAATTTCAGGGTTATTCGAGGCTGCGGTATACAGCGAACGTAATGTCCATTTAGAGGTGTTATAGAACACATAGCCTGATGCTTCTTTCAGTGGCTCATCATCAAACTCGGTGAGCTCCATTTCGACTTGTTGGTAGCGCACTTCTTCGAGTACGGCATCTTTGCTCAGCTCTAATAAAGTGTCCAAACGGCGTAATACCACCATCGGCAAAATCACATCACGATATTTACCACGTACATAGACATCTCGAAGACAGTCATCAGCAATCGACCAGATAAATGAAACCAATTTGTTATGTACTGAATGATCCATAAGAACCCAAATAAAGCATTAAATTTTAATGTCCGTATTTAACACTATTTTAAAGTCTTGTGGCAGTGTATATATGGGTAACTTAAGGATAATACGCTAAAGCTTGTCGCTTCACTTACTTCTTAATGTAAAGGTATTTCATGGATTTAACACAATTTAATGTATCAGTGCTTAAAAAATTTGATCGAACACTTGAGAACAATATTGAACAACTGGTTAATAAAGCACATCAAATAGAAGAAGACATTTCAACTGTTGAATTAAAAGGTATGCTCTGTGAAGCATTAGGGTTGAATGTATTAGATACTTACACCAATCAAATTGCAGATCAGGGTGAAGATATCCAAATCACATTCGCTTATATTTTGAAATGCCTATCGCTCTACCCTTTGCAAAATGAGATTTATCAAAATTGGAATAAACATGTTGCGCTATTCGACCAAGCTGAATTGATGGGTTTTTCAGAGCAAAGTATCGCTGAGTTGCATCGCTTTATTCAAAGCATTGTGGTCACAGGACATAAACATATCTATCTATCATTTGAAAAGATGAAACAACCTACTCATCTCATTATGTTGCTCTTAGTCCATCTTGATACGATCATTACTTTAGACAGCAAAATGGAACCACTATGCTTTAATCAGTTATTTAAATTTCAATTTAAAAACAATAAAAAGCGTTATAGCCCATCGAATATTTTTTCAGAATTTCTCGTCTATTTAGTGACTTCAATTTCAGTAAAAAAGCCTTTAGACGAAGTACCATCAATAAGCTCATTAGATAGTTATCCCATCAATAGACTGTTTGAAGAGCAATATGAAATAGATGAAAATGAAGACCATCCAAATATAAAAAAAATACGTCAACTGATTAAAAAAATGAGAGCTGAAGATCGATTTTGCTATTTAACAGATATCGACCTATTTTTTAAGTTACCTTGTGATGTTAGTGAACTCTTTAGCGATGAAAACTATGAAAAAGTTGCAGAATCGAATGCTCGCTTTTTACTTTCACGAACCATCAACGATGATGATTTCGTTGTCTTCAATGATATGAATGCACTGTGGCTCATTTACTACTTCCAATTCCTTGTCTACGAAGCTCAGAAAATAAATCCTCCTGAAGTTTTACAAGAACTCAGCTCTACCCGTGAGTTTATGGATTTATGGAAGATGTTCTATGTACCAAATGGGCTAAAGGCCACCTTTCAGTGGCCTGCCAAGTTTAATGAGGTTGCTAAAGCAACTTAGATATTATTGTAACGACCTGAACCGGAGGGGTTGCCTGTTTTGCTTGGCCATCCTGCTTCACCGATTTCTTCCAAGAAAAAATGAAAGATATTTATATAGTCTTCATCTGACAAAAAGGAAAAACATTTTTCTGGCTTAGCAGCTGAAAAATGTTTTTTCTTATACAAATTATATAGAACTCTGATCGGACTCTCATGCAAATTAATGATGAAACACACTGGATCCGCAACCCTCTCCTCAACATCTACGTGCATATCTAATTGTTGAACCGTTCTGAATACATTGATGAGTCCACCTAAACCAAGTTCAGGACGTGGATGCTTTAATAGAACAACTTTTTTCCCTAGTATAGCTTCCAATTCCGCAATACTGCTTACATGACGGTTTCGTGGATGATTAATAACGGTAGAATGATTCACATATATTCTGATTTCCATTTCTACTTCTACCCTTGTGGCAACTTGTTATATCGACCGCTACCTGAAGGATTCCCTGTGGTACTCGGCCAACCACCTCCGAAGCGAATCTCCTCAAAGAAATCTACTACATCTTCATAATCAATCTTCGACCACAAAGGATAGTCCACATGAGACTTTCTAATCTGTCGCCAAGCATTATCTTCAAAGGCACGACCAGAACTTGGGTTGAATTTATGCTCAGGACGAATGATAAAACTCCAATCATCCGTTTCTGTACCAATCTCAAGTCCGATATTTAAAACTTGAGCAGTTCTAAATACATTGATCACGCAACCAAGTCCCAGTGAATAAATTGGCTCTTTTAAAAGAACAACTAATGCTCCTAAGATATGTTCAACTTCAGCAACAGTTTTAGGCTCATACAAATATTTGCCATTTACTTCAGAGACCAATAATTTAATTTTCATATCGATCTCTCACTTCTTCGGTGGATTATTATCACGACCACCGCCTGAAGGATTCCCTGTGGTACTTGGCCAGCCTGCTTTACTCATTATGCTCTCCTTCATTAATGTAGATTCAGCTCCGTATCGAGCTGATACTTCAATTATGGAGAAGTTGTTTTTTCGATTTTGCCGGAAGTTAAGCAAATTGGATTAAAAATTAAACACATGTCATTATTCCATCATTTTTTAATCCGTTTCAAGCAAGACGATACCAATCACATTCTGCAGCCTGATTTGAATTACACGCTTTCTTTTTGGCTTTGCAATAAATAGGAAGCCCTTCGGTATAGTTGTAATTGTCACCGCTGTACTTACACAAAAAACAGCTTTTTACTGGAACTTTTTTCTCAACAGCCAGTTTTAGCTGAGAGATAAACATCTCTCCATGTGCATACCCCATAAGCACATTTGAATTTTCAAACTCCATATCAGTTTCAATAATATTGCTATATTCAATTTTCTCCTGATACCTCGCTAACTTAGCTTTGATATCTGACAGATATTCCAACCCTAACCAAGCCTTGCCAGAATCCCAAACAAGAAATAAGAAATAACGTTTGTGCATACATTTGCAGTCAGCATCCACAATAGGGGCACTTTCCTGATTGAACCCGATAAAGAGAGCATCGCTTTGTTGTAAATCTGCCTTATAGATTTTTTCGACATCCTCTTCGCAATCCAATGGTATTTCAATAATCCGTTTACCTGAACTTTCCTTTTTTTCACTCAGAAAATGAGTCACCGCAATTTCAATATAGATGCAGTCTTCAGCATTCGTTTGGCGAGTCAACAATAGATCTGGAATAAACTGGTCATGCCTCTTTTCGACGTGTATTTGTGAAAAATAGCTCGTTAGATCAAATCGTTTCTCGGTATAACCAAGATCACAGTGCTTGCGAATGGTTCTTTTAAATTTTTGGCACCTCTTAGGCACATGGAAAGTAATGTAAAACGGTTCATTTTCAGCTAAACATTTTTGATAAGTTTCAAAAAAAGTACGTTTACCCAAACGGTGTAAGTAAGTTTCACCATTACACTCTAGTACGGTTTTATGGGCAAAATGCGGTTTCTTGATCTTGCCATTCACCTTAGCAATTAAAGGATTGTCGCAGCCAAGGCAAATGTACTCAGATTTTTCTTCTTGTCCGACTAAATCAACTGCTTTGACGATTTCCCCATGCTCATTTTTTGCGTATTGATAACGTGCCATTCCCCCTCCAATTAACCTAACCCATCCACATTAAATAGTTATTTTCTTTCCCTTGCCTATAAGCCCACTCTGCTACCTTATGCGAGCGCTCTTTATCAGTCAAAAAACCAAGTACTGATATCCGATCTACGATAATTAAATCCTGTTCTTCGTTACGCTCCTGCCATTTATGCAAAAACTCTTCTGCCGCCAAAAAATTACTCTTCTTAGAATTGCATTTCGAATCAGCTAGTACAAAGTTATGTCCCGTATCAGATGGGTACATTGACCAAGGAATAAAATGATCGACTGCATAATTGCCTTTCCGCATCGGCTTATCGCAATAGAAGCATTTGCATTCTTGTAGTTCTACCAATACATTTGCCACTGCATTCAATTGATTCCGACTTGGCTCGAACATAAAGTGTTCAAGGTTTGGCAATTGATTCAAAATCGGGACATTACTGCTATTCCTACGAATATAGTCAATCCAACGTTTCTGACATAGTTCTTCAATGATCTCACTAAATTGTCGTAAGCAATACATCACTTGAGGTAAAAGGCTGAGTTGCTTTCCACACTGATCAAACTGATATAAAAACTCGAAGTTTTGACCATTCATATTTTGCAGGTAACGTACTGGCATATCTTTTACAGTACGTGCAACATCTTTGAGCAACTTCAACCAGACAAAAGAGTCTCGTCTCAATAACCCCAGAGATGAATAACTCTGTCTAAGTTCAATAATTCGATTAACAATAGCTGCTTGCTTACCATTATTTTGATTTAAGATGAGTTGCCCTTCATAATTGAAGACATATGGCACAGCCTGCTTCCAATACAGTTCAATAAACTTTTCAGCGATATCTGTATATTCAAGTGGTAGATTCTCACCTGTGTCAGCACCCTTCTCGATAGCTAATCGGCTCAGACTAATCAGTAATGCAAATTTATAGGTACTACTAAAACTACCTGACTGTAAAATCAGCTGAATATTTTTCAGAAATTTGAGTTGTTCTTGTGCTGTAGGAATAAATTCAGGCATGTTTTTTCCAAAGCAGATTAAGCCATTTTTCTTGTCGATCAGGTCGCTTATCTACAGTAATCCAGTGTTTTAATACCGTAACCGCATGCAACTGATCTAATAATGCCTTGGCTTGTTGTTCATCTAAATCAGTAAATACCCTTCCATTTTTTTCTCGATCTGTTACACCGTATTTAAAAGACATATAGCAGATACCGCCACGGCGTAATGCAGCTTTAATACGCTTTAAAACATCAGGGAGTCGGTTTCGATCACAATGCAATAAAGATGCACATGCCCATACTCCATCATAAATATCTTGTATATCGATATCATAAAAACTTTGCTTCTGAACAGCGATACCAGTTAGTTGAGTCGCCTTTTCGACCAATACTTCAGAATAGTCGATGGCATCAACTTGATAGCCTTTATTTTTAAAAGCCAAAGTGTCACGCCCTGAGCCACAGCCTAAATCCAAGATCCGTGCAGATTCTGGTAACTCAGCTACAAATGGCTGATACAGTGTTTCCATATCCACATGTAACGTGGCTTGTGCAAACTCATCCGCAAATTGATTGTAATAATCTATTGTTTTCATTCGTAATACTTAGGCTTAAACTAAGCTTAGTCTACTAAAAAACAAAAAAATAAGGGAGCAAATGCTCCCTAGATTTTTAGTCAAATAAATCAGCCCTTACTTCATCCAAATCACGATCTGACTTGAAACGATTACATATAGGATGAATAATTGCTCCATTTTCTAGAATGCCGTAGCCACCTTCTGCTTTCGATTCTCGATGATCTACTTCAGTCGATTCAAGGTATAGAGCGCTATCACATACTTCGCAATAGCTCCATGTTTTCTTTTCCTCACGTTGATACACATTTCTTTTGGTAGCGAGTGAAAAATTTATAGGTTTTTTCTTCTTTGATGGTCTTACTGATTTCACAAAGCTCACAACATCATCAACAATGCTCTCATCATAATCGCCACCAAAACGTTCAAGGTAAAAATCGTTAAAATTAATATAATCAAATGATTGACTCATCGAAAGAATGACGGTGTTCAAACAAACTTCATCTTCAAAATCTAAATCCATATTTAGTCCAATACAGATAAAGGCTTGATACACGTTCTTCAATCGCTCATGTGATCTGATCCCGCTACCAAACTTACCTACAGTTTCTTTGATCGCCACAGGAATTTTTTCAATTAAACTTTCAACACCACGGCGTGCTCGGGTAAAACCAATAAAATCTAACTTCTTATTCTGTATTTCAAAACAATCTTCTTCAATTTCAAAGACTATAGAGAACCAAGCCAAAAAGGATGTAACTTGAAAACGATTATCTTTATAAAAATATAGTTTTGGGTGTAAGCCCAAACTTGGAATCCGAATACTAATTGCTGGTTTAGCGATACGACACAGCACAACTCTAAGTTTTAGCATTAAATTTTCTACACGTTGACCTTGGTCTATACTCACAGTATTCTGACAAGTATCACCAAACATGATATTCAGGAGCTCATTGACCAAGCCTATTTTTTTACCGTGTGCTAAATCCGGCTCTAAAAGTATTATCTTAAAGAGATGATCGTGAATTTGCTCACCCAAAGTGATCACTTCATTTATCCGCTCGTAATTCAGTTCAGCCAAGTTGGATTTATTATCGTTTATATAACAACACGCATAAATCACATAAAAAGCATCACTCCCCCTATTCTGTAAATGAGACTCCTCATCTGGATCTAATCGTTTCGTATCCGAATTGATTGAACAAAAGGCTTTTCGAGCTTCCTCAGGTGTCCCAATTACTTGAATAAAATTAATTTTGGTTGATTTTAATTTTTGCTGAAACTCAGAATCACTCGATAATTTTTGAAAATCAGCTAATCCACCTAATCGATTACGAATCTGACGAATATCTCGTTTTTGTGATGCCGTAAATTTCGGAGCTCCTACTACCTGCTCATCAATAAAGAATCTTTTGATCCAAGCATAAATAATTGAAATCCTGTGCCCACCATCGATGATATAAATATTGCCAGCGGCATCCTTCCAATAGCGAATGCATAAATTAACATTACGATCATTCAAACAATCTAGAATAAACTCCTCAATTTCATCAGGGCTCCAACATTCTGTGGAACGTTGATTGTCTGCCTTATATAATTTTTCTAGGATCTCATGCTGTGCGAAATCATAAAGCGATATTTCAAAGTTATGGTGCAAATTTGAGTGTGACATTTCTTCAAGCAACATCATTTTTCTTTGAATAATATTGGTTAATAGCTTAGTACGGGCCATTTTATTTTCTCTAGGCAATACTTCTCTAGATCTCGTAAGATTACGAAATTTATAAAAGTAAAATTATTTAGATATGACTAAAATTTATTTCAAAAATTTTATTCTTTAAGAACAGAAGAAATGGCTTGGAGAAAATAAGGGATATTATAGAAAGTGTTCATGTTTAGTTCCTGTAGTAATTTATTACAAACAAGCTTCCAACTTTTCCACGAGATGGAGGCAAGCCAAACAGGGGTGGAAATACCGTACTACAGAAGACGGCCAGTCAAAGACTGCCCTGCTTGGCCTACCATTACGATAGACTAAACATAGTAAACGCAAAAAACCGCTAAAGCGGTTAACTGCTTCTGTAGTAAATTCAGGTTTCCACGCCTGGTTACAGATTTTGCTGTAACGTGTATTTATATTATGTGCATAAAATCAATTGGTCAAATTTTATGATCAATAAACAATCAATTGATTTTAAATAAACGATTTAATTCTGATAAAACTGTTGCTCCAATCAGATATGGGCTTTATTTATAAAATTAAATCTAATTACCTAACCAAGTTGTAAGGCTCATTATTCACATGTATTTGAATAGACTGACATCCTGCAGTTTCAATATTTCTTAATGCATTTTGAATTGCAAAATCAAGACTTTCCGCTTTTCTTACAAACTCTAAATATAAGTCATTATTGATTGAACATAATAAAGCATCATCACAACCTGCTTCAAATAACCGATCCTCAACACAATGATGTGACGCTTTTAAATCCTTGATATAAATTGTAAATTCAAAATTCTTTATTGTACTATTCATCATTTATTCCTCTTTTAGAACAAAAGTCATTTATGACTATTGCAATAGGCTCAAGCAAGCATTTTATTTAGATCTTTACCTATTTAAAACAAAATCAGCTCATGTTATCTTTCTGATAAGGTTTAGGAGGCCATTTGAAACTACAAATCTTGTCTGACACACATAATTCAGAATATCAATTATCAAAAGAGGTAGATCTTATCATTCATGCCGGGGATTTTTCGAATCGCCTAAGTGGTGCTATTGAATTTGCAGAAAAATGTAAAAACCTGAATAAGAACTTTATTTTTGTTTTAGGTAATCATGATTATTACTGCTCAAACTACGATTTAGTCGTGGATTTCTTAAAAGAAAACTATCCTCAAAATGCCTTGCTTGATGACAACTATATCAAGATACAGGATAAAATATTTGTTGGCGGTACATTGTTTACGAACTTTCGTTCCAACTCTCCCCTTACATCTCCTAACGTACTTTTACAATCCAAAAAAGATGCTGAACAATCTATTTATGATTTTAATCAAATCATGATTGGCAATGATAATCGAACTATAACTGCTGATGACTACATAGCATTATTTAAACGATATCATCAAAATATTATGCAATTTAAGGGGCAAGATAACGTGATTGTCATAACTCATTTCCCTCCTCATTTAGCCTGTCTTGATCCGTATTGGGGTAATCATCCCATTGCATCAGCTCTCAACCCCTATTTTATCAATGACCTAGATGTTAAAGGCTTTAAACTATGGATTTCAGGACATACACATACATCAGTGGATACTATAGTCGATGGATGTAGATTAGTGATCAATCCTTTAGGGTACCCACAAGAGCAAGGAAAAAATGGGTTTAGAGAAAATTTGATCATCGATATTTGAATAGACATATTTTTCTTAAACCTTTTAAAGCATCAGATCAATCAATTTTCGAATTTTCTGCAATACTCATAATTAAGCATCAGCTCTATCAAAACCCGAAAAAATTGATGTCCTATAGTGTCTGTGATACCTAATAGTACAGTTAGGACTTTTAAACACCAATTAAGGTATTTAAGGCATTTCTGACAGGTTGCTTTAAATTTTAAGAAAAAAATCATCAATGATGCATAAAAGTTCTCTACGATGGAATATCAGAACGAGAACCTTATATTTTATGTGGCAACAGGTGGCCATGCAGACATACTACAAAGCTTTTCTAAACTTTAGTTCGTAGGCTCTAGTTAGTATAAAATTGCATAACACCAGTAAAATTTTATGGAAAAAAATGAGAAGACTAATAGATTTTCAAAATGCAGAACAAAGATCACGCCCAATTATTGAGGTTATACCTATGGTATTTGACAACAACCAAGCGATGCAACGTATTGTATCACATCATTTAAAACGTATAATTCATCAACATAGAGATGAACTACAAAAGCTTGCATATAAGTAAAGCTCATTATCCACCTTTAAATATTCATACCTACATTTAGCCACTTTTCTCCACCACATCAATTTATTTCAAATTTTCTGTGATACTGATAATGAAACTTCTACCACATCTAAACCAGGAGAAAATGATGTCCATTCATTTAGACTTAGATAATGAAAGAAGGAATCAACTTGCAAATGAAATGCTTAGTGATCTAATCGAGATTGCCAAACTTAAAGGTATGGCTATTAAAAAAATGAAAGCAGATCAAAATGGTGTTTTTTATGTAGAACAGGAAATATCAATTGACGACTTACTCAAGCAATTTTGAACTCTGCTCATTGAAACAACATAAAGTGCTTGAATTTTATATTTAAAAGCTTAACCAAATTGTATCACCTGTAGATGCGTACATAGCTTCAGCAGTTTCTTTTAACACATCACTATCATCCGTTTCCATTGATAGTTCATCACATGCAGGATACCTACTGTCGCTTGTGGAAAATAAGCTAGATTGAACAGTAGCACCATGCTGCATAAGTCTAGTTCTATCTTGCCTTAAAAGCTGTACACCACGGTAGCTAGCACGCATTTGATTTAGAGCTTGAAGACGCCTTTCATTTGTAGTCATTATTATTTTTCTCGACACCATTCATCTCCTTAATTTTTATCTATAATTAAGACTAACAAATTCCAACATAAATAGAAATTGGTAATAATCTAATTACCCCGAAGAATCACAGGGATCAAATAAAATTCACGCAATGTTTTAAAAAAATCAATCCTCTAAAAACTCCATCATATCTTGATCAGTTCTGACGATTTTCATAGGAAGTTGATTAGTTGCATTTAGTATCAACCTGAGATAATTATCTTTTATTATTTCATCTTGCTGCTTTTTTACTGCGGATTCAGCGGTTATGTTTGCACTCTCTTTAGAAACAATCCGATCTACCATAATATTTACCTTACTTTACAGATTGCTCAATCTTCAACACTCTGATACGAAGACGAACTATTCATAAAAACATGCCCTCTTCTGAATGCTAATTCTTGAGTAATTTCTTGATCAGCCATACTGGTCTCGCCGTGATTTTTTATGTACTCAAATCTTTTCTGCATAAATGCTCGCTCTCGCTCTTGAACGTTGGAATTCACCTCCGTATTTTCCACTTGACGAGTAGCTATATAATTATAAGTAATGACTCCGCAAAATACGATGAGAAAAAAACTGAGTTGCCTCTTTACACCTCTACTCACAAATAATCCTTTCATATCCAGTTAATACTGAAGTTATCATCTACTCGTGCTGATGAATTTAAAAACTATAACGGATGACACACTATAAAAGTTCATTACTCATCCCTAGGGTTAAAATCTTTAAATTCATCAGCATTGCTAGCAAATTCAGCAAAAAAGTTATGCCATGCAAATAATGACTCTAATTCCTGTTTATTTTGAATCGGTTTAGGCAACTCATATCCAATGATCCAGTATGGTGCTTTACAGCAAACATGCTCAGGTATAAGGACTTGCTGTAAGGCTGTTTCAGCACTTAAAAAATATAAATTATCGTTTAAGTGGACAATATTCCCTTGTAAAGCTTCTTGAATACAATGATCTACATCTATATACGTAAGCTTCATTTAGTCCACCTCTATTTTTAGTAATTGAATTTCCGAACCTGTTAAATTATTTAACGCTGTCATCATTATTTCAATTGCATTACACCATTTGACAACTCTTATATACTACCTAAAAAAATTCAAACAATTGATTGATTCAAAATTTCAAAACACAAACTATGTGAAGGTGAGTGGAAACGTAAGAAACATCAACCTGAATATCGACGTCAATGGCGCAAGCTCCACATTGGAATAGATGCTAAAACTCTGCAAATACGGACTGTACAGCTCACAACGAATAATATCAGTGACTCACAAGCCCTTGGTGGTTTGCTAAATCAAATTCCATCTGATGAGCAAATTGAATCCATCTATACCGATAGATACTATGATACGAAATACTGCAGACAGGTGATTGTAGATCGTCAGGCACATGCTTTTATTCCGCCAAGAAAAAATGTAAAACCATGGAAAGACAAGAAATTGAGATCTTTAGAGAGGAATGAATTATTAAAAACAGTCAAACCTCTAGGAAGAACGTTTTGGAAAAAGTGGTCAGGTTATCATCGAAAAATTTTGATAAAAACTAAGATGGGTTGCATCAAATTATTGGATGAGTTGTATCTCGAATTTATATTTTTAGAATAATTCCATCTTTCTAATCTTTATGCAACCACACCACTTAGGTTTTTAATAATATCCTATTGAATGAATTAAAAACCAGAATTATCATTTTTAAAAAATCAAATAAAAGCATTAATAAATTAAAATTAACTCTTTAATCAGCTTTCTACAACCATTAAAAACTTCTTTATTAAAGATTAATATTCAATTTAATTAATCATTTTTATACCAATAAAACATATTATTCAAATAAATAATAATTCTAGATAATTTTAACGTAGATTTAATATGACAGCACTTATCAAGAAGATTTCTATTTCTACCTAAAATCACTCAAAAAAAGCTAAAAATGGGGGTGGGATTTTCACCCTTAATTACCCCATTTTTGAGCGATAAAAACTCAGTTTTCTGCAAATACAGGCTAGGAAAAACAAAGTTGTAAAATCAAAAAAAATATCCATCTGTTTTCAATGTATTTTTTTTGATAAATTTCCGTTCATATGCTCAACATCTGATAGAGCCCTTGAGCAATCTTTTTTTATACTCTCGGCACTCTTTCATCTTGTAAAAGATACTTTGCAACAGCATCTTTTGAATAAAATGATTATCTTTGGGTATTTTCTTATTACGGATTACATATTTTTTTATTTTCACTTCTCCGATTTTAATAGTATCAAATTCATTCCAATCAGGTTGATCCCACTCTAAATTGGATGAATATTCTGGATAAACTTTCTTAATAAATTCTATGAATTTTTGATAATCAATCAAGTCATTTTTAGATGATGCCTTAAAGTTTAAAATAGGACGATCTTTTTCAAGTGAAATTTTATTTTCTAAACAATCAAAGAAATTTTTAAGGTCTTTCCGGATTATATTTTTATTTAATTTAAAAGGTTGATCAATCTGATAAAGAGTAGACCATGTCACCATTTTCTTCCAAGTAAGACCGATAAGATTCTCATGATTAGCATCATTTTTTACCTGACTTGTATAGAGAGAAAATGGCTCACTGATCGATTGAATGAACTTCAATATTTCAGGATCAATCGTTGCTTGTTCTTTTTTTTCCGACCACTTCTGGTATTCATCTAAAAACGTTTCACGGTATAAAAACACTTCCTGCTGTTGAAGCAGCTTCTGCTTTTTCTTATTCTTTAATAAATCAGTTTGAGGATTATTTTCTTTGAGCTGATAAAATTTCTTCATCGCTTTTAAAATGTCTCTTTCATTCGACTGAAATTCAATTTTGAAGCCGCGACGCATCAGCTGACTATCGGATAATAATGCCTTAATCAATTGAGGTGAATATTCACGGTTTGCTTGATAAAACATGTCAGCAATCAAGATATTCAGATGATGCAGATAATGTCTTGCAGTTATCCGAATGTCTTCATGCCCCATCAGATGCGCGAGTCGAGACCAGGCCTGAGCACTACACAATGAAGCATCCTTAATATTGGGTAAAATGTGCTTTTTAAGCTCACGCCCAAACTCAGAATCATAGTCAGTAAAACAACGTACCAGTGCTATGCTGCCTTTTAAAAGAATAGCCAAATGTGAAGCGGCACTATGCCTGAAAGCATGAAAGGTATATTGATGATCGTTTGTCCCCAATACGGCATTAAATAGCTGCTGGGTAATTTTTGATAAATTTGTACTAGATAAAGGTTGTTCACCCAGCATAAAGAGTTGTTTGGTTTTTCTTTTGCAGACTGCTGCAGCCGCTTTAGAGCTAGGTAACAGGTTTTGATAAAAACGACAGAATCCTGTGAACTCGTCCGATGCTAAAAAATAAGCCAAATCAAACTGACGGGTGGCATTGTCACTTTTCAGACCACGCTCAGAATTCAGACGAATCCTGAGGGTTAGATCATCGATATCACCTGTTGTTTTTGTCATTTTCTGGTCAGATCGATCGTCTTTATGCTGATCTAAAGCGGCTTCAAATACATAATAAAGCTGCAGATTGTCAGGATGTTTTCTTAGCTTTGGAGATACAAAATCATCGATACAAATTCCGACAGCCTCATCAATACGCAAGCCCAGTCTAAATGCTAGTATATAGACCCATTTTAGACATGTTGCATCCTGCTCAGTCAAACCCAAAGCTTCTGGGTATTCTCTAAGAATCCGTATCATCAATTGAAACATCTGCGGACTAATGAGCCTGGTTTTTAAAAACAAACCGTCACTTTGACGTTCATATAAATATTGCACGATCGGTGCACGATGTTTCTTGACTAAGTATTGGTGGAAAGCTTTCAGCCGATCAAAGGCATAACCCGAGGTATTGTGTTTTTTATGGTTGTTGGTTTTAGCAGTCGTTTTATGTTTTTTCTGATCATTCAGTAGTTTTTCTTCAACAATCGTGCAGTACATTTCCTCAAACTGTTCTTCAGTAGTTGTATCTAAATTGATCTGTTGTTCTAGAACATAACAAAGTAAGTCAAGCACGAAACTACTATAGTAACGCTTGATCGTGGAGACTTTAATAGCTGCTTTCCCCTGATAAGCAAATTCGTTTTTTAACCACTGACACACACGTAAATGTGCAATAGCCACTACATAATCTAGGTACTCGCCATTTCCAGCCTCATACGCAGATTTATAGTCCTCAGATTTTTGGATGCTTTCTTGGAGTTGATCCGCAAGCTGTTTGGGTTTGATATCCTGATGAAAAGATAAAAGCCAGGATTTCAGCTCATGACGTTGACCGGTTCGTCGATCATGAAATGTTTTGACTGTAACTGTAGGCATCTCCAATTCTAAAAATTGGTTATTCTTGCCAAGATTTCTAATTCTGGTCTGAATGGTTTTCCAGTTATCGGGTTGATCATAGAGCTGTGTATGTTGTCCATAGATTAAAGGGGAAGTGATGATTTGATTAGTCAGCACACTAGTACTTAACACATCCAGATCAGGAATCTCTTGCCATAAAACATAATCCATATGTTTAAAAACAGTAAAACCAGTTTTTTCCAGACCTTTTAAAAATAGTTGAACATGATGATCAAATTGTACTTCCTCAGGCAATTTTTTAGAGGCTTTCTCCTCCCCCGTATCCTTCTTCTTCAGATTCAGTACACTGTCGAAATGCGTCTTGAGTTTTTCTAACAATAGGTCTTCGCGCTGAATCGGAACTTCAGTTTCACTGCATTCCCAGCACTGTAATGGTGACGTGTTTTGTAATATATACGCTTGTGGTCCATTGAGTAGTTGCTGGATCCGTCTATAGCATAGCATCACAAAGGCATTGAAATAGATATGCTGAGTTTGCCATAACTCCGTCTCTTCTTCGCCATGCTGACGATAGATGTTGCCATACTTTGTCGAGGGCAAAGTGTAAGAAAAAACATAAGCATTCTGGTAATTTGAATAGATAGGGAGCAAGCCACTATCGAGGTTCATTTTAAAAATCGCATCATGAATGGCCAACAGCCGTTCAGATTGAATGCATCCTTGATCAAAAATTAATGAAATACACATACATTCAAACAAGGTATTCACTAATTTTTGTTGCTCTTTAACTGTAGATTCTAAAAGGATGCCTTGGATTTGTTGTGTGAGATAATCCGCCCAATTCACATAAAATTTTTCTTTTACCTTGGCGAGCATAGTGCCCTGTTGTAATTTGTAACCAGAAAAAATATTGTCCAGACGTTTAGGTGTGTAGACTATCCAATCGGGCGACTTAATCTGATAGCTCTCGGCATAGCAAGGGTAATCCTCTTGCCACTGCTGGTTTTTCTCCTTACAAATTTGTTTCACTTGTTTAAAACAGAATTGAAGGTATTCTACAGCCTTGTCCTTAAATTTGGGTGTTTGGCAGAGTTGCTCTAAAACTGCTCTATAGATATTAAACTTGTCCAGAATTTGTTGATCGAGCAGCTCAAAATCAATTTGAGCAAGGTCAGAATTTACATCTATATATGTAGCAGTAATCAACTGAGAAATTTCCTTAAAAATGTCGGTGATCCCACTTTTAATGGCATTTTCTAATTGAACTTCGATTTGTTTATCAAGCACGGTATGATCCTTTAAATTACTTCAAGCTTTGCGATTTCTAGTTCGTTGAGCAAGCTTTCAACTTGTTGCTGAATGTCGTGTTTGTAGAGATAAGGGCTTAATCCAGAAATGTGACTGAATCCCATTGTCTGTTTGTCATGGGCATACAGCGTATTGTGAATGTCACCACTGAGATCAAGATGATTTTTAGTGAAATGCCTTGGCCAGTTTTTATAAATCTGCACAGTCTCTTTGAGGTAATGCGTGACAAAATCAGCAGACATCGGCTGTAGCTCCAAATGCTCCACGACTTCCGCAAGATTCACTGGACCTTTCTTAGACTTGATACGAGGATATGAGATGACATAGAGTATAAAACCATCGCTTTCTAGTTGCGCTTGCAAACTTTTTATCCCAAGTGATTCGATGGTTTGCGTCAGATATTTTCGATACGCATTGAAATGATCCTGCCAGTAGCCTGTAACAGGAACAGGACGTCCTACTTTTCGTGAATCAGTTTTTTTATCATGCACGTAAAGTAGTTGTGCCTTAGGATCGTAATGTTTCAGTAACCCCGGCATGCCGACTATTGGACGCACCGTCAGGCAAATTAAGGAAAGATGCCACATCCAAATGCTGTAAGCATTCAGCTTCTCGATCCGATTCGCTTGAGCATTCGCTAATGTGTTTTTGACAAAACGATAAAGCTTATTAAAAAATTCACTCGCGGCTTCTATAGTCCAGCAGCGCTGACTGCCGATACGTTCTTTTCCACGATGAAAAATATGACCAGGGTGTTCATTCTCAACCCATGGATCACCTTTTCTACGATCTAATAGAACATTGATATAGCCTTGAAAATTCTGGTCGATTTGATCGATCTGACGCCCTTCATAGTTCCATTGCACGATATGACGGGTATCCCGATTGGCCAGCAAATGTGCGATCAGGTTATCACCAGTCTCCATATCCAGATGGAAATAGATTTGCCGCTCTAACATCCCGCAAGTGATTTCACCAATCTGATGCTCTTTAAAGACTTCCCGCAAAAAATTATTGTATTTAATCGCACAAAATTCACGTCGCTCTAAGTTCTCTAGAGTCTTTAAACTAGTAATCCAAGGTTCTGGTATACGCCATTCCAAGGTTAAGGCCTGGTTGTAACGCTGGGTTTTCTCCCGCATGGCACCTGAATGATTGGCATTGAGCTTGGGATCGATCACCCAGTAATAATGGATGACTTTGTTAATTGATTTTTCTTTGATTCTGCCACTCTCAATCAAATCCTCAATCTTTTGAAAGACCGTTGGATTCAGACCCGTCAAAAGACACATCAGACCACACACAGCTAAAGATGATTGATATGGATCAATGCTGATCTTTTCTTGATAACATTCCTGCAATAGCTGATAGGCCTGATGCAGTAAGCTGGGTTTCAGATAAAGTGGATTCGTTTTATAGGGTAAGTCACGTCGCTGAATGCGCTTTTCCTGTTTTTCAAGCTGTTCCTGATTTTTCTGCTGGTCATCAGAGAAAATCCCCTTCTCCCGTTTAGCTATCTCATCCTGTTCAGGATCAACAACATTGGCCTCTGTATCCTGTCCATTATCATCATTCTCCAAATCAAACGATGATGTGCCTGAATCAGATTTATAGGTCATGCCCTTTTTAATATCGTTAATTAAAGCCTGAACATTGATTGCTGTTGAATTTAATTTACTATTGATGAGCTCATTACACACAATAATGAATTGTTGAATATAGCGGCCGAGATTAAGCTGTTCAAAATCATTTTTTATTGTTTTGCGCTCTAAAAGAGTTTTTAAATCATTGGCATTAAATTCATCCGTAGCTTGGAGTTTTCGTGTGACTTTTTTATACAGCAGTTTATTTTTATTTTTCTCAGTGTTCGAAAATTGCTTTTGCAAAAGAAGTTTTAAATTATAAGATACTGTATTGATTTTATTTTTGTTTTTACACTTATGTAAAATAACCCGTCTTTCATCCTTTTCAGTCTGAGACTCTAACCAGATTATTTCCTTCAGTATTTCACACAAGACTGCAGTACAAAGATAGGAATAGATGAATACTTCTTTTTGTTGGTCGCTTAGTTCTCCTATAGATGCACTTATAGACCATTGAGTTAAGCCTGCCAATAATTTCTGTTGTGTCACCATCCGATTATTTTTAATCACCACACGGATATCGTGAGCAGCACAATACAACTGCTGGGCCTGCTGATCTTGTACCAAGAGATGATTCAAAATTTGTTTTTTTTCGCTCAGAGACTGATTGACCCAGAATTCTAATAGTTGAATCTGTTTGTCTAGATCTGAAAATTCATTCGTTTCATTCATAAAATCACCATAATTTTTCAGGGTAAAAATTGAAATTTAGGTTTTGCTCTAACTTGAGGTTCAAGGCTTTATGCAACTTGAAGTATTTTTTATAGGTGCTGGCACTCAATTGAACACAACGCTGTGGATGTCTATCTATCCTCATATGTTGAGATAACTGCAGAACCAAGGCATCGGACAATTGAGTAAAAAAACAGCTAAAAAGCACGGCGTGTATCTGTTTATGTTTGTGCTTTGGGATCTGCTTAATATCTAGAGAAATGTTTTGGATTAACCATTTCAGGATCTCAAATTCATTATTCACTTGATTGGCTCTAGCATCCTTTTTCAAGGTTTTTTTGATATAAACATCCAGCTTGTTTTTTAAATTCAATATAAATACATGAATAAAATCTGGTAAATCTAATATCAAAACTGCTCTGAGTTTCGTCAGGACTTCAAATGATTTTTTTTGCATGTTCAATATTTTTCTATCTTCACAATCTCACCTAATACTGACCTTGCAGGCTCTTATATATTCTCAAAATATTGAGTTTTCAAAGGTGAAAAATAGTTAGAATTAAGCTTTAAAGCCGTCTCATACATTCCGAATGAACTCTCAGTTAGCCTTTAGATTTACCTAACTCGGTAAGCAGTCTAGTGAATAGATATGAGCAATTAGCCCATACCATCTTCAAAATCAGTCTTCTTTTAAGCAAGCAAATTTGTAGACTTCCGCCTTACTCCAACGAAGAGTACGTCCATGTCTAATAGGATTAATTGGGCCATTTTCATATAAAGCCCACTTACGTAAAGTCTGTTCTGCATACCCTAAAAGCCTAGCTGTCTCTCTAGTGGTCAATAAAAGCCGATCATCTGTAATCGGCTTATGTTTATGCTTAAACGTCATTTTTTTCTCTTTAGGATGATTTATAGTTATAAAAACATATTCCGAAGGGGATAGAAAAGAAGTATAATTTTAAAATAAATTTACCCCAACTTTAGTATGGAGTAGCAAAATTTGGGACGCAGAGCTCGTGGTATTTTGGAATATGCCAAAACAATTACTTGGTATGATTATTTATTCAATGAAGCTAAAAAATTGAAGGATTTAAAAATAACAAATGAATATCAGTTTTATAAATTCATGTATTCAAATTCTAGATATTCACCTGAAGATAAATTATTTAAAAAATATAAATTTGGTTTATCTACACCTCAAAAATCATGGAAAGAGAGCTCTGAGAAAAATATACCTAGTGCAACCGATATTATTGAACATCCCATTTGGAATATTGAAAACACAGAATACAATTCAGATAAAATTATAAGCGAAATGCAAAATTTAACTTTAGGTATTCGCAAACATGTAATATGCGAAGGAGTATATACTCCACAACCAATATCATATTCAATATTAAAAAAAATCGCTTCCTTCCATGATCTTGATGCTATTTATGCTATTTATCTTTTATATCAATGGGGATTAATTATTAATAATTATCAATTATGTAACTATTGTGCTGAAGCTCTTGAAAAAAACTTAGAAACTTTCTTATTAAATATTAGCTATCTGTATAGATCTCACATTTTTTTGTTCGACATAATTTTCGATAAAATCAGAAAAATATCTTATCAAGGCCTGACTAAAGCTGAAGTCACAAATATAAATTGGCGCCTGCTAAGAGCTAAAACTTGGATCAGTGATATTCGAATGAACTCATATGTATCCGAATATAATTTGAGTAAAAATTCTGTTATATCTAAAAAATTAGAAAATAAAGAAATTTATATTTCTTCTACTGATTTTTTTATATTGAATTCGACATTTGCTACTGTAGCAAATAATACAATATCACTTAGCTATAACGAATTTTTTTCTTCTCGTATCATATTGTATTCTCCCCCTAAGTAAAACGGACACTCACAATTAACACCTAAACATAAAACTAGAGTGAAGGAGTGTCTAATATCTCTACCCAACGTCGCAAACGTTATACAGGTCAAGAAAAAGTACAGTTTTTTCTATGACTATGCAATCTGGATCAAATGCTAGTCATTGGAAAATTAAGCGAATGAAATTTACAGAGAGAAATAAATTATTGAAAATGCTAAATCGTCTACGGAGAAGCATTTGGACAAAATTGTCTAAGGTATCAACGGCGTAACTTGGTTGAAACAAAGATGCATTGCAGCAAATTATTAGGCGATAAACTCAGTGCTAGGGATTTTGACAGTCAAGTCAAAGAGATTCATACACGTGTGACAGTTTTAAATAAATTTACGATATTAGGCCGCCCCATACCCACATTGTCACTTGAATTAGAGTACCTACAGAAAACTCTATCTTTAAATCCTTTGTTTATCAAAACCAATTGAAAATAATGTTGATTCATTTCGCTTACCATTTGCTTACCAGAATCTAAAAACAAAAAAACCACTTACGATTAGTACACGTAAGTGGTTGATTTATATGGTGGGCCCAGACAGACTTGAACTGTCGACCAACGGATTATGAGTCCGCTGCTCTAACCAACTGAGCTATAGGCCCTTATAAGCTGAATTTGTTATATATCAACAAGTTCAAGCGAGGCAATACTAACGAAGATTTTTTCAAAAAACAAGCATTTTTGCTGTTACTTGCACAGTAACACAACAATTCCTAGGCATATTTTAAAGAGCGATTATTTTTCCCCTAAACTCAGTTCCACACTTCTGCGCGCAAATTGTAAATTTTATAGCTAAAGGCCTTTATAGCAAGTGTTTGGAACAATCAAACGAGCTATGGCAATCCCCATATTTCTCCCTAATAAATTATGAAAAATGAACAATATTTGAGAAAATATAAAACTTTAAAAAGAGAATAATCAAGCTGCCAGTTTACACAGGCAACCTTTTAAATGAATCACGATTGAATCTTAATTTTTTTGAAATTTACATCATGTGAAAAGATGAATATTTTATACTTAAAAAGTATTACTTTAATTTTTATTTAGATTGCGAAAAAGTATTTTTAAAATCTCAATAATAAAGTTTTTTAAGCTTCGACTGCAGATCAAGGCTAAAAACTGCTTTCTTTTTGCTCTTCAATGCGAATTTCGATTAAAGACCATACAACAACGAGCAAAAACAAACAAAACGCTAATAGAAAAGTCAAAACATACATCATTCTTTTCAATCCTCATTAAACATATGCCACTTCGAGCCATGTGTTTAAACAACTTTATCTTCGACAAAAGTCTAATAGGTATTTTCTCATATGAACAGCCATTACTTAGTCTTAATTTGTATGACTTGATATTTTTTATGTCTTTAATTTTAAGGTTTAATATATAAAAACAATTAATACACATATTTTTATCAACTATATCAAGCGTATTTATTTGGTTGTTTTTAATTCATTAGTACTTGACTATAAATACAAACAGGCAGAAATTAGCCCACTTTCGTATTGCCAAATATCCCCACATCCATGTTAAAAAAATTTATTGGTGAATCCGCATTTAAGCTTGCAGGATGGAAATATCATGTTGAACCAGATGTACTTGAAAATAAGCAGGTTATTGTCGGATTTGAACATACTTCCATGATGGATGCCGTGCTTTCACTCGCGCTATTCCAGATTTATGATATTAAAATTCATACCCTGATTAAAAAAGAATTGTTTAAAGGCCCTATGAAACCTTTATTAGAGGCTATCGGCGGAATTGCTGTCGATCGAAAAGCAAATAAAGATATTGTTTCGGTTATGGTCGAGCATTTTCAGCAGAATGAAAAATTCAATCTGGTAATTGCACCTGAAGCGACCCGCGCAGAACGCGGTGAAGCGCGCAAACCGATTCGTACAGGCTTTTGGCATATCGCCAAAGCAGCCGGCGTACCTATTGTTTTAATGTATGCAAACTCTAGAACCAAGCAAGGCGGAATTTTCGGCAAGATCTATCCAACCGAGCTGGATCATGACTTGGCATTGATGAAAAAACTGTATAAAGAAAATGTCGGTTTGGATATTGTCATTCCAGAACCTAAAAACATTTCCGAAGATAAAAACTAAATAGCATTTGTTTAAAAACTCAAAACTGAGCCCTTTCTTAGAAAAAAGGGCTTATGGTAGAATTTGCACAATCTGATAGGCATAAGGCCAATCTACAAGGAGCATATTTCGCATGGCGGGTCATTCCAAGTGGGCTAATACTAAGCATCGTAAAGCAAAACAAGATGCGAGCCGCGCTAAAGTATTTACAAAATTCATTCGTGAAATTGTTACAGCTGCCCGTTTAGGCGGTGGTGATGTTGCATCTAACCCACGTTTACGTGCTGTCGTTGAAAAAGCATTAGTCGCAAATATGACACGTGATACCATCAACCGTGCTATTCAACGCGGTGTTGGTGGTGAAGAAAATGCTGACTTAAAAGAAGTCACTTATGAAGGTTATGGCGTAGGCGGTGTTGCTGTTATTGTTGAAACAATGACGGATAACTTAAACCGTACTGTGCCTGATGTTCGTCACTGTTTCTCTAAAACTGATGGTAACTTAGGTACTGCTGGCTCAGTTGCTTATATGTTTACTAAACGCGGCGAGATTACTTTTGAAGATGTTTCTTTAGAAGACAAAATCATGGACATCGCTTTAGAAGCGGGCGCAGAAGACATCGAAGTTGATGAAGATGAAATTCTGGTCATCACTACTCCTGAAACATTTGGTGAAGTTCAAGATGCATTAACAGCAGCAGGCTTAAAATCTGATAATGCTGAAGTTGTGATGAACCCTTCAACTAAAGCGTTAATTTCAGATGTTGATCAAGCGAAAAAAATCATAAAAATGATTGATATGTTTGAAGATCTTGATGACGTTCAAAACGTTTATACCAACGTTGAATTCACAGAAGAAGTATTGGCTCAATTAGATGATTAATTCTTTTTCTGCATAAAAAAACGCACCTGATGGTGCGTTTTTTTATGCTTTATATATCTTGCATCTCAGCCATTTATTCAGCACTCTGAATCTAAAACTTTGACTTAAACTAAATATCATCTTAAATCTAGAAAATCATTCACAGAAAATGCAGCCTCAGGCTTTGCTGAGCAACCCTGTACAGTTAAAGACATTATATTCTTTAATTACGAAACTCGAATGCAACGCCACCACATGCTCAATTTTACCAATGCGTTTTAACAACACATCACTGTAGTTTTCCATGTCTTTAGCAACCACTTCAACAATAAAATCGGCAGATTGCCCGGTCACCAAAAAGGCATTAATGACTTCCGGAATACTTTCCAGCTCTTCCAAAAATTTGGCAAAGGTATCGGTATCATGCTTGCTTAATGACACTTGTAACAGCACATGCAGGCTAAAACCCAGCTTTTGATAATTCAGTTCCCGTTTTAGTCCCGAAATAATCCCGGCATCAATTAAATGTTTAATTCTGCGATGAACGGAACTCACGGAAAGATTAATACGTTCTGACAATTCATTCAGGTTCAAATCTTCATGTGTTAAAATTTCAAGTATCTGCTTATCAAAACGGTCAAGCTCCATCTTTCCCCCTCCATTTCAGTTTTATCATTTCAATCTGGTCAAAATCACCCGTGTCTATACACGTCAAGCCATGATGCTCACCGACGCTGAATCCTGCAAATTGGTATGCAACAAGGAGTGGTCTATAGTGTACTCTCAGCTTTGTTTGATTATTTTCCTGAAACTCTAAAAAAGAAAGTGCTTTTGAAATTTATTTTCATATTTTTAAAATTTTCTAGAATTATTTTCACACCCAGCTCATGATCCGCGCTTTTATCTCACCACTTGGCAATATTCAGAAAAATAATTATAAAGAATATCCTCCCTGAGTTTGCTGAATTAATTTCAGCAATCATCAAGAATACACATCCTATAAATCAAATTTTTATGAATAAAATTTAAACACCACGCCAATCCACCCGCGCATTACGTTCCGTTTGATATATGCGCAGCACATATTGTCCCAACGGTAATGTCATTAAATGCTCTTTATATTGCCGAAATTCTTCAGATAAGGTTTCACCATGCTCTTTTTCCCAAGGTGTACCCGGTATTTCCAGAATTGGTGCCAGCATCGAACATACGGCGATATCAGCAAGACCAAGACGTTCGCCGACAAAATAACGCCCATGATTTTCAATCAATCTTTTATTTAAATTCTGAATGATACCGTCCATTTGCAGTTTAGACTCGGCCACCTTATCTACATTCAGTTGGTAGCCTTTGGAAAGCAAGGCTTTGATAATCGGTTTGGAATATTTTTCAAACTGGCGTAAATAACCCTTTTCACCAATTAAAATATCTAAAGACTCTTCACTTTCTGACAAGGTATGGGCAAGCCCCCAACGGCGCACATGTCTACCTAGCTCGGTAGCAAGATCGTTGATTTCCAAAGCCAATTGACGTTGTTGTGGATCAGCACGCAATAAAGAATGTTCTGGATATACTTTATCCAGATATAAGGCAATTTCAGTCGAATCCGCAATCCAGTATTCTTGGTCACGTAAAATAGGTAAACGGTTTTGTCCGGTTTTTAATTGGGCAAATGCACGATGCACTCCTGGAATCAGATTATGGGCAACATAATCCAACTCTTTATGATCGAGCAACCAGCGCGCTTTCTCACAAAAATGAGATAAAGGAAACTGGTATAAAATTCGCATAAAAACTCCGCGTTTATTGTTTTAGTTCTGCCAAATCAAAACCATCTAATTCAGTCGGATACTTTAGTCATCCTATCCCGGAATTACAATGCACTTTTTATTCAAAATATCGTCTTACATTTGTCAGTCTTCTACTTTTAATTTTATACATTTTTTTGTCTTGATTATCTTTAAAGCAGATATAAACACATCAACGTCAAAAAACAAACATTAAAAAAATTCAAATCATGTTGTTTTCTAGACACTTAATATATTCAAAATAAATAAAAATCTAGCAGTTTTTATCTTAAACAGGATTTTTCATAAGCTTTGCAAAAGCAATTGCTTAATTTTGAATTCAATTACTTGTAGCGTTTTGATATCGATTTAAGGTGTCATTATGTCTCGTTTAATTTCCGAAAATGTTCATGTAATTGAAAACGATCTTGAAGCTATTCATGCTGCGTATCATGTCGCAGATTTTGCTTTGGAAGGTCGCAATGAACGTGATCAACAGCGCTTATTGCCTTTTGCTGAAATTGATCTGTTCAGCCAGAAAGGCTTAGGTGGTATTCGTATTCCAAAGCAATTTGGTGGTGCTTTCGTTTCCAATAAAACATTGGCGCATGTATTCCGCATTCTGAATAAGGCCGATTCCAGTGTAGGACAAATCCCACAAAATCAGATTGCGCTGTTGAATATGATCCAGATGATGGGTACAGAGCAGCAAAAACAATTTATTTATAATGAAATTTTACAAGGTAAACGCCTGGCCAATGGTGGACCGGAACGCCATACCAAAGATACCAAAACCCTGGCGACTACATTAACGTTTGAAAATGGACATTATTTTGTCGACGGCGAAAAATTCTATTCAACGGGCAGCAGTTTTGCCCACTGGCTCGCGATTAAAGCCATTCATCCAGAAGGTCATGTAGTACTGACTATCGTCAATGCTCAAGCCAAAGGCGTGAATGTGATTGATAACTGGAATGGTTTTGGACAGCGTACCACTTCAAGTGGCACAGTTAGACTCGACCATGTTGAAGTTGATCCGCTACTGATTTTTGATGAACGCCTGCTTTCCAGCCAGCCGAATTACCGCGGCGCGTATTCACAATTATTACAGGTTGCCATTGATGTCGGCATTGCTGAAGCAGCCTTTGCCGATACCGTGACAGCCGTGCATAAAGCACGCCCGATTGTCGATGTACAAGTGGAAAAAGCCAGTTTTGAACACTATACCTTGCAAGAAGTTGGCAAGTCTACGGTGCTATTGGATGCTGCCATTTTGCTGCTTGATGAAGCAGCTGAATATCTGGATGAACTGGATCAGCTGCAATCTGTGACTGAAGAACAGGCGGCCAAAGCCTCTATTTTAGTCGCTGAAGCCAAGATTTATGCCAATGATGCTGCACTGCACATTTCTGAAAAATTACTGGAACTTGGCGGTAGCCGCTCCAGCCTGAGTCAGCACAACCTGGACCAGCACTGGCGCAATGCCCGTGTACATACCCTGCATGATCCGGTGCGATGGAAATTACATGCACTTGGGGATTATTACCTCAATCATACACTCCCTGCCCGCCACGCCTGGATTTAAGGATACTGCTCATGACTTCATATCAAAATATTATTTCATTTCATCCCGAACAGTTCGCGCATGCACATATTATTCAATCCGATGCAGAAGCGCTGGAAATTGCACGCAATCTAGCGGAACAGTTCAAAGCTGGAGCCATTCAGCGCGATGCCGAGCGCATTCTGCCTTTTGAAGAAATCGAAGCCTATAGCCAGTCTGGACTCTGGGCCATTACCGTCCCAAAACAGTATGGTGGTGCAGAGGTCTCTAGCTATACCGTAGCGCAAGTGATTGCACTGATGAGTGGTGTAGATGGTTCCATTGGACAGATTCCGCAAAACCATTTTTATGGATTGGAGATCCTGCGTAATAGTGGCACCGAACAGCAAAAACAGAAACTCTATGCTGAAGTGTTAAAAGGTGCCCGTTTTGGCAATGCCCTGGCCGAGTTTAAAACCAAAACTGCTGCACAGCGTCAAACTGCGATACGCAAAACTGATCAGGGCTATGTGATTAATGGCGAAAAGTTTTATTGCACCGGCAGTTTATTTGCCCATCGCATTCCAACACTGGTGGTCGATGAACAAGATCAGCAGTTCCTGGCTTTTGTTCCGCGTAATAGCGAAGGTCTGACTTTAATCGATGACTGGAGTGGTTTCGGGCAACGAACCACAGGCAGCGGCACAGTGAAATTCAATAATGTGCAGGTGCTGGCTGAAGATGTGGTGCCATTTGATATTGCCTATTCAGAGCCAACCATCTCGGGTCCTTTTGCCCAATTGCTGCATGCCTCTATTGAAACCGGAATTGCCCGTGCCGCCTTTGAAGAAACCTTGAATCGTGTGCGTCAGGCCCGTCCGTGGATTGATTCTGGCGTCGATCAAGCCACCGATGACCCGCTGACAAAGTTCGAACTGGGACGGATTATCGCCGATGTACGTGCCTCTGAAGTGTTACTGAAACAGGCCGCCCGTTCAATTGACGCCGCCAGACCTGCACCGACAGCAGAAAATGTCGCCAAAGCATCGTTAGATGTGGCCAAAGTACGTGCACACAGTACCGAAACTGCACTCAAAGCCTCCTCAAAACTGATTGAACTGGCCGGTAGCCGTGGTAGCCAGTGCGAAGATGGTCTGGACCGCTTCTGGCGCAATGCACGCGTGCACACGCTGCATGATGCTTCGCGCTGGAAATATTATTTCATCGCCAATCATATTTTAAATGGCGTATTGCCACCGCGTCGGGGGACATTGTAATGACAATAGCATCACAATCTGTACCCAAGAAAATCTTGCTAAATGCTTTTGATATGAACTGTGTCGGCCATATCAATCACGGATTATGGACCCATCCGCGTGATGAGTCGCAGCGTTTTAATGAGCTGAGTTACTGGACAGATTTAGCCCAAACCCTGGAACAGGGCCTGTTTGATGGCCTGTTCATTGCCGACATTACCGGAGTGTATGATGTCTATCAAAACAATATCGACCTGACTTTAAAAGAATCGATTCAGTTGCCGAGTCATGACCCCAGTACTCTGGTTTCTGCCATGGCAGCGGTGACGAAAAACCTTGGATTCGGTATTACCGTCAATTTAAGTTATGAGTCGCCTTATCAGTTTGCGCGACGTTTTTCCAGTCTGGATCATCTGACCCAGGGCCGTATTGGCTGGAATATTGTCACCGGTTATCTGGATAGCGCACAGCGATTAATTGGCGAAAAAGGTCTTAAAGACCATGACCTTCGCTATGAGCAAGCCGAAGAGTTTGTACAACTTTGCTATAAATTCTGGGAAGGTTCCTGGGAAGATGATGCCGTTGTAAAAGACAAGAAAAACCGGATATTTACCGATCCTGCCAAAGTACATCAGGTCAATCATCAGGGACAGTTTTACCAAAGCCAGGGCGTGTTTCAAGTTTCCCCTTCCATTCAGCGCACACCGGTGTTATTTCAGGCCGGTGCTTCACCGCGTGGAATGGCCTTTGCCACCCAGCATGTGGAAGGCATGTTTATTGGTGGTGATCAGCCTGCAAAAATCAAAAAGCAGGTCGATCAGATTCGTCAGCAAGCTACCGATCAAGGACGTCATCCTGAAGATATTAAAATCTTTGTCGGCATTACCGTGGTCACCGCGGAAACTGATGAACTGGCACAGCAAAAGCTGGATGAATATCGCTCTTATGCCAGTCCTGAAGCAGGTTTGGCGCACTTCTCCAGTTCTATCGGCATTGACCTGTCCAAATTTGCCGATGATGAAGCTATCCCTTACCAGAAGACCAACAGCATTGCATCAGTCAACAATAAATTTAAAGAACAGCGCATCAGCAAAAATGATTTAAAAGCTCAGCATGTGCTGGGTGGCCGTTATCCCCTGATTGTCGGGAGTGGCGCAACTGTAGCTGAAAAACTGATTCAGCTGATCGATGAAACCGGTATTGATGGCTTTAACCTGACCCGCACCGTTGCCCCTGAGTCACACCATGACTTTATCCGTCTGGTGATTCCTGAATTACAGCAGCGCGGCCGTTATAAAACAGCCTACGAACAAGGCAGTTTAAGACACAAACTGTTTAATCAGGGAGACCACCTGTCGACCTCACACCCAGTTCAGCAATTTCGATGTCCAAGCTCCGCCTCAACTTCGAATTCCAACTTAAAGCAAAAACAATCCGCATAAATTTTGAGGTGCAACATGGCACAAACAGCGAAAACCAAATTCACCATTATTGGGGTGATTATTGCCGCAGTCATTATTGGGCTGGTGGTCTGGAATCAACAAAAAAAAGCCACTTCGGATGAACTGGTGATTGGCATTAGCCCTTCATTTGCCAAGCCTTTACAGGTGGCAGCAGTTGAAGCCAAACAGCAAGGCCTGAATGTCAAATTAGTGGAATTTTCCGACTGGAATACGCCCAATATTACCCTTAATCATGGTGATATTGATGCCAACTTCTTCCAGCATCAACCCTTTTTAGACAATGCCAAAAAAGAAACCGACTTTAAAATCAAAGCCTTTGCCAAAGGTGCAGCAACGCATGTAGGCTTATATTCCAAAAAAATCAAAAGCTTTGATGAGTTAAAAGATGGTGCGAAAGTTGTAGTTCCAAACGACCCTGTAAACCAAGGCCGTGCGCTGCTGCTTTTACAACAGGCAAAACTAATTACCCTGAAATATCCTAAAAACCATCTGTCTAACCTAAAAGACATCGCAACCAATCCGAAAAAATTGCAGTTTGTCGAAGTGGAAGGCCCTCAAACCGCACGTGCCATTGATGACGTCGATCTAGCTTTTGGCTATCCGCATTACTTACGTTTAGCCAAAACAGCTGATCCTGAACAGGCGCTGTTATTTGACTCTAACAAGGACAACCGTTATGCCATCCTGTTTGCCGTGCGTGAGGATTACCAAGATAAAAATGACAAGCTGAAAAAATTTGTCGATATTTATCAGAACTCGCCAAAAGTGAAACAGGCTTTGGATGCAGATTTCGGTGCCAAACTCTGGTTCCCGGGCTGGAAATAAGGATTTAAATCATGTCTCAAGTTTCCAAACTGAATCTTAAAAAACTGCTGATTGGCCTGACTGTCGTTGTCATTATTGCAGGATTAATAACCTATCGTTATGTGCAAAACCAGCAACAGGATAATGTCCTGACGATTGGTATTAGCCCACCTTATGCGGAACTATTACAGACAGTTGCAAAAGAAGTAGAGAAAGATGGCATTCATGTCAAACTAGTGGAGTTTTCAGACTGGCAGGCTCCCAATGTTGCGGTACAAAATGGCGATATTGATGCCAACTTTTTCCAGCAAAGCGTGTTTTTAAAGAATGCGGTTCAACAAACCCATTATGACCTGCATGCTTTTGGCATAGGCAGTGGCAGCCATGTCGGTTTGTATTCCAAGCAATATAAATCCTTAGATGCCTTGCCCAAAAATGCACGTGTGGTGATTCCCAGTGATCCTGTAAACTCGGCTCGTGCATTGATTTTGCTGCATCGTGCTGGTCTGATTCAAATCAAAGATATCCATAATGAGCTATCAACCCTGCAAGATATTGTGGCCAATCCAAAACAGCTTAAATTTTTAGAAGTAGAAGGTCCGCAAACGGCTCTTGCCTATGACGATGCAGATTTGATTTTTGGTTTTCCGCATTATTTAAATATGGCGAAAAAAGCCGATCCTCACAGTGCCTTGTTTTTAGATCCGGTGGATAAGAAATACGCCATTCTTTTTGTCACCCGAAAAGATTATGTCGATCACGATAAAAAACTCGAAACCTTTGTCAAAGCTTTCCAGAACTCTGCAAAAGTAAAAACAATTTTAGACCGGGATTTTGGTACGGGCATGTGGTTTGAAGGCTGGAAATAAGGAGAATAAAATGGTGAGTTTTGGTTCACAGGTGGACTTCTCTGTTCCCCATATCAAGATCAGAAACCTGAATAAATATTATGAAGTACAAGGACAATCTGTACATGCCTTGAAGAACATCAACCTGGATATTCCGGAAGGCAAAATTTTTGGCATTATCGGCAAAAGTGGCGCAGGTAAATCTTCATTGTTGCGTACTTTAAATGGTCTGGAGCAGATCAGTGAAGGACATATCCATATTCACCAGCAAGATCTGGCGGAACTGAAACATGCTGAACTGATCCGGTTGCGTCAGCGTATTGGCATGATCTTCCAGCACTTTAATTTAATGTCGGCCAAGACCGTATGGGAAAATGTTGCCCTGCCGCTGAAAGTCGCCAATTATAACAAAGGCGAGATTGAAGCGCGGGTCAATGAAGTCCTGCAACTGGTCGGTTTGAGTGAAAAAGCACACAACTATCCGTCCCAGTTATCCGGCGGACAAAAGCAGCGTGTCGGGATTGCCCGGGCGCTGGTTCACCATCCAGAAATTTTGCTCTGTGACGAAGCCACCTCTGCCCTGGACCCGGAAAGCACTTCTGTGGTGCTGTCTCTGCTCAAGGAAATCAATCAGAAGCTCGGCATCACCATTGTGCTGATTACTCATGAAATGCAGGTCATTCGTGAAATTTGTGATCAGGTGGTGGTAATTGAACATGGTGAAATTGTCGAAGCAGGTGAAGTGTGGTCGGTCTTTTCCAATCCGCAACAGCAGATTACTCAGGAATTGCTGAATCTGGAACAGCTGGAATTGCCATTTGCGATCAGTCCGCAAGTCACTGCTGACACCACGCATAGCATTATCAAACTACGTTATGCCTCCAGTGTTCAACATTCACCAGATTTGAAAGTAATTTTCGAGCAATTCGATCATCCGGTTCATCTCTATCAGAGTCATATCGATAGCATCCAGAACCATCTGGTTGGCAGTTTTATTGTGGCAATCCCTGATCTACATGTAGATACCACACTACTCCAGCAGAAATTAAAACAGTACATTGCACAGATTGAGGTCATTGGCTATGCACGACCAGCTCATTGATTTATTACTTACAGGCACAATTGACACTTTATTGATGGTGGGGGTATCTGCGCTTGTTGCCTTTATCATTGGCTTGCCCATCGCGGTCATTTTGGTCAGCACTTCCGAACATGGCATCTATCCGTCCAAAAGCATCAATCAGGCTTTGGGCTGGGTGGTTAACATTACCCGTTCAGTACCATTTTTAATTTTAATGGTAGCGCTCATTCCACTCACCCGCTGGATTGTCGGTACCAGTTATGGGGTCTGGGCCGCGGTAGTGCCTTTAACCTTGGCAGCCACACCTTTCTTTGCCCGCATTGCAGAAGTCAGTTTACGCGAGGTCGATCAGGGGCTGATTGAAGCCGCTCAAGCGATTGGCTGTAACCGCAAGCAGATTATCTGGCATGTGCTGCTACCGGAAGCCCTGCCCGGGATTGTGGCAGGCTTTACCGTGACCTTGGTGACCATGATCAACTCATCGGCGATTGCTGGTGCCATTGGCGCAGGCGGCTTGGGTGATATTGCTTACCGATATGGTTATCAGCGTTTTGACATGCAGATTATGCTGGCCGTGATTGTCGTACTAGTCATTTTGGTCATGCTGGTTCAGGCCACAGGCGATTCCATCTCCAGCCAGCTGGATAAACGCAAAATTTAAACCCTACCAATTTTATGAGTTTTCAATAAACCACCTAGCCATGACCTGACTTTGTCATGGCTTTCATGTAAAATCGTCTGCAATTTTTATATATAACACTGTGTGAGTTATTTCATGGGTTTTAATTGCGGTATTGTCGGCTTGCCGAACGTTGGTAAATCTACACTTTTCAATGCATTGACTAAAGCTGCTATTGCTGCAGAAAATTTCCCGTTCTGTACCATCGAACCAAACACCGGTATCGTTCCTGTACCTGACCTACGCATGGATAAACTTGCGGAAATCGTTAAACCACAACGCGTGCTTCCGACCACGATGGAATTTGTGGATATTGCCGGTCTGGTTGCCGGTGCCTCTAAAGGTGAAGGTTTGGGTAACCAGTTCCTGGCAAATATCCGTGAAACCGATGCGATTGCACACGTGGTCCGTTGTTTTGAAGATGAAAATGTCATTCATGTGAACGGCAAAATTGATCCGCTTGATGACATCGCGACGATTAATACAGAACTTGCATTGGCTGACCTGGAAACTGTGACCAAAGCGGTTACGCGTTTGGCTAAATCTGCAAAAGGTGGCGACAAAGATGCTGTTGCCACTAAAGCCGTTTTGGACAAAATCTTGCCTTTACTGGATGAAGGTAAGCCTGCACGTGCAGCCGATCTTGATGATGATGAACGCAAACTGGTACGTGGTTTTGGTTTAATGACTTTAAAACCGACTATGTATATTGCCAACGTTGCTGAAGATGGTTTTGAAAACAACCCGCATCTGGAAGCCGTTAAAAAATTGGCAGCAGAAGAAAATGCGATTGTGGTTCCACTGTGCAACCAGATTGAAGCTGAAATTTCATTGCTTGAAGATGAAGACCGCGCTGAATTCCTTGAAGCGATGGGCATGGAAGAACCAGGTCTGAATATCGTGATTCGTGCCGGTTACAGCCTGCTTGGCTTACAGACTTACTTCACTGCAGGTGTACAGGAAGTTCGCGCCTGGACAGTCAAAGTCGGGGCAACGGCACCTCAAGCAGCGGGTGTAATTCACACTGACTTCGAAAAAGGCTTTATTCGTGCCGAATGTATTGCTTATGATGATTTCGTTCAATACAATGGCGAAGCTGGCGCGAAAGAAGCCGGTAAATGGCGTTTGGAAGGTAAGACTTACGTGGTTCAGGACGGTGACGTGCTGCACTTCCGTTTTAACGTTTAAGTCATTCTGACGTTTCAAAACAGCTTAAAAAGCCAGCATGATGCTGGCTTTTTTATTTCGAGCTTTTTTCAGTTCAGATTCACGGTCTTGGCATCCATTACAGCGCGTTGCTTACGAGCTTCTGCCAGCATGCGTTGCTCCAGCTCTTTTCGAAACCCGAACATAAACACCATTTCAGCCAGGACAAATAAAGGGCCTATTGCCAGACCAATCACATCATCCATAAAAGCCGGTTTTTTCTTTTCATAAAAATGACCCACAAACTGGAATACCCATCCTACCACAAAAATGCCAATACTCATGCTTAACCAGACCGTCATATCCAGCTGCGCAATCCTGTAAGCAGATGGATAAGCAAGCGCATAGATGAGCAACATGATCAGGCCAAAGATGCGATCCAGGCTGAGATAATACACTGTACTTGCCAATAGTAATCCTAAAGCCAAAGTCAGCTCGACACCTGAAATGACCACACCGGCACGTGCAGTCAGGCACATAATTGAAAATACAATCAGTGGAATACCCACAAAATGGGTATAAATATTTTTCTGATCCAGATGGTATGCAGCATACTGGCTCAGTAATTGTTCTAATTTGGTCATGACCGTCTTCCTTGTTAGACTTATATTTTCATTTCACTATATAAAAAAATATCAGGACAAGTTGTCAGCTAGCCGACAACTGAGCTTAAAAAAGGAATTAAAGTGCTCGAACCCATTTATATTGAACATTTACAGCAAAATGCATGGTTTGCACAATTGCCTGCTCTGTTTAAAGACTTTCTTGTGAGTCGTGCTGTGCAGCAGCATTTTGACAAGGAACAAGCCATTTTCCATGCCGGTGATTCATTCAATGGCATCTATGCTGTTTTAGAGGGTGCCGTTCGCCTGGGTTATATTGATATTCATGGCAAGGAATCGGTGGCTGCAATTGTTGAACCAATTATGTGGTTTGGCGAAATCTCGCTGGTGGATGCCCAGCCCCGTTCCCACGATGCGATTACAACTCAAAAAAGTCTGATCCTGCATATACCGAGTACAGCCCTGCAATCACTGCTACAACAACATCCGGTTTTTTGGTATCACATTGCGCAATTGACCAGTCAAAAGTTACGCTTTGCTTTTTTGGAACTGATTTCAATTCAAACTCAAAACATCAGCCAGCGTTTGGCACAACGTTTGATGTTTATTTTAAATGGCTATGGCAATCATTTAAGGATTGAAAACAATGTCATCCATTTATCTCAGGAACAACTGGCACAAATGCTGACCTGCTCCCGACAGACAATCAATCAGGAACTACAAGCGTTGGAACAGCAAAATATTTTGTGCGTATCTTTTAGGAAAATTGAAATTTTGGATGTAGCGGAACTGCATCGCATCGCGCATGCTTTTCCCAATATTTAAATCGGAAGATGAATCAAATATTGAAAAAGACCAAGATGATTCAGAGATATATACCGTTGCAGTATAAGCCGTTCCACTGCCAAGCATGACAGGTGAATGACTTGCCTGATGATTCATCTATTTTATACATTGTGCTTATGAACGTAATTGACAGACATTGACATCATCAAAACCATTGGTGCATGGTGCAACTTCATATTCATTATCCGATGATGACTGAATGGCCTGTAACGGCTCTGCTGCTGTTGTGACACTACTCAAAGCACTCAAAAATACAGCCATACTTATTGATAAAAACACTTTATTAAACATCTTGCTTACTCCTAATGATTTTTAAAGTTGCATATATTTAGAATTAAATCAAAATATCTATGTAATATTTGCAATTTATTATAAATATTTTATCACTTAGTGATAATTTTATATATTTATTAGGTTATCGTTTTATTCTCTTACTCATTCTTTAAAACTATAAATAAAAGGAAATACCATAAAATTTAAGGCATAAAAAAACGAGGCCATTGCCTCGTCTGCTTTGCATTTAAACACCGACTTTTTTCGGATCTGTATTGCCCAGCTGCGGATGCTCGATCGCACCTTTACATTGCTGTTTATCACGTTCGTAATCGGCCTGTTTCTGCGCTACTGAACCGGAGTTCTCCATGGTTTCACGTGCCCAAATTTCCAGACTGGTCAATGCCTTACGGCATAAGGCATATTTACCTTCAGTCACGGAATCGGTCATTTTGACATTAATGCGCCAGTCGGTACTAAGCTTGCGCGCAGGTTTACGGACCTGTTCTTCCAATACATCCAGTTTTTTGGCATAGACCAGACCATCCACCTGATTAATGAATTTCCAGGCTTCGTTGGCATAGGTCGTTGCATCATTGGTTAGTTTAGGTGCGGGTTTAATTTCAGCTTTTTCGCCATCATTTCCACAAGCCTGCAGCAAAACACTACTGCATAATAAAGAAACAATCAGCATTCCACGTGTCTTTAACATCAACATATCAGGCTCACCCAGATAAACAATTCGGCACTATGCTAGTGAATTCGAGTACAATACTCAATCATCATTTGACCCGTTGTTCAACTCTCCCGCAAAGGTGTGTCGTGTCTGAACACAAAACTCCTCCAGTTCAAGCTGCTGGCTTTTGGCAAGGTGCTAAAGACAGTCAAGCCATTATTTTTACTTATCTTCCCGTTTCATTTGCTTTCGGTGTTTCGGCCAGCCAGTTCGGCTTTAGCTCTTGGGAAGCGCTGTTTTTATCCTGCTCCATGTATGCCGGTGCCAGTCAGTTTCTGGTTGTCGCTTTACTGGGCAGTGGCACCTCCATCTGGATGACTGCCCTCACCGTGATTGCTTTAGATATTCGACATGTGCTTTACGGCCCAGCCCTACAAAACCTGATTCAGGACAAGCTGAATTTAAAGAAAACCGCCGTCTGGGCCTGGGGTTTAACCGATGAAGTGTTTGCCTCAGGGATGATTAAACTGTCACAACGGCGCCAAGAGTGGTCTGAGTCCTGGATGCTGGGTTTGAGCCTATTTAGCTGGCTGTCTTGGGCCTTAGGTTCATTTTTGGGCGGCTTGTTTGCTGATCAGGTCAGTGCCTTACCGCAATTTTTACAAGCCGCACTGGATTTCTTGCTGCCGGCTTTATTCCTCAGCTTCCTGCTCGCTGCCTTTGAAAAGAAACATACTTTTATTGTCACGGTCTGTTTAATTGTTTCAGCGATTGCCTGCTATTTCATTAATTTGTCTGCGGCCATTTTTATTGGGATTTTATCGGGTATTTTAGCTGGCCTGTTTAAGCATTATGTTTTAAAACAGCATGATGACGAATTTGGAGAAGCACATGAATCTTGAAATTATTCTGGTGGGCATCATCGTCGGGATTGCCAATTTCGCCTCTCGTTTTGGCCCTTTCTATATCATTCAAAAAAGCCAGCAACATTCACAAAAGCGCGGTGCAGTGTGGATCAAAATTGCTTTAGGCAGTATCGGCATTGCTGCGATCAGTTCTATGCTGGTGGTAGCCACCTTGCCTCCGCTGATGGAAAGCCCCAATAAAAGCTTTGCCATGCTAATCGGTTTTCTTACCCTGACCGGACTGTATTTCAAGTTTAAGAAAATTGTCCCGGCGACTTTAACAGCCGCTTTGACCTATGGTTTGATTTACACCTATTTGCCTGTTTCCTTCTAAGTTTCTTAAAAATCTCCTCTTTTTAAAGGGGGAGATTTAGAGAGGGATTAAAATTAAAGATACCAAACACCTTATAAATAAAATTGTTGGACAATATCATTATTTTATGTGAAACCGCTCTTAACACCCCGAACAGTTCTGCTATGCTAAAAGCCCACTTTAGCAAGGACGATTCACATGAGCGTGACCATTGGTACTCCCCTTCAATCTTCTGCTTTTAAAGTTTTATTGTTAGGTTCGGGAGAATTAGGCAAAGAAGTGGTGATTTCTTTACAACGCCTAGGTGTAGAAGTTCACGCTGCTGACCGTTATGATCATGCTCCTGCGATGCACGTTGCCCATTATTCTTATACGTTAAACATGGCAGATGCCGAAGAACTCAAACAACTCATCCAACAAATCAAACCCAACCTGATTGTGCCTGAAATTGAAGCCATTGCGACTCAGGTTTTAGTAGAAATAGAACAACAAAATATTGCCACCGTGATTCCTTCAGCCAAAGCAGTCAATCTGACTATGAACCGAGAAGGCATTCGCCGTCTGGCTGCAGAAGAACTGGGCTTGCCGACCTCAGCTTACCGTTTTGCCGACTCGATTGAATCATTCCGTGCAGCCTGTGATGATATTGGCTATCCCAACTTTGTTAAACCGGTAATGTCTTCTTCCGGTAAGGGACAATCACGGGTTAAGAACTTTGATGAAGTTGATGCCGCATGGGAATACGCGCAGACCGGTGGACGCGTCAATCAGGGTAAAGTGATTGTGGAATCGCAAATTGATTTTGACTTTGAAATCACCTTACTGACCGTTCGGGCCAAAAATGCGGAAACTGGTGAAATTGAAACCCAGTACTGCGACCCGATCGGACATCGCCAAGATTCGGGTGATTATGTGGAAAGCTGGCAACCTCAGGCCATGACGGCTGCGGCATTAGAAGAATCAAAACGTATTGCCCATAAAGTTACAGCGGCTTTGGGTGGCTGCGGTATATTCGGTGTGGAACTGTTTGTCAAAGGTGACAAAGTATGGTTTAGTGAAGTATCTCCACGTCCGCATGACACAGGACTTGTCACCCTCGCATCACAATTCCAGAGTGAATTTGAACTGCATGCACGTGCCATTTTAGGCCTGCCGGTGAATACTTCTCGCCATAGTGTTGCAGCCAGTGCCGTCATTTATGCAGGTGTTGATGATACCAATTTGTCTTTTTCTGGCTTAAATCTTGCTTTATCAAATCCAAACACCGATTTACGCCTTTTTGGTAAACCCGAAGGTTTTAAACGTCGCCGCATGGGGGTCGCAACTGCACGTGCTGAAACCACAGATCAGGCGCGTGAACTTGCACTAGAGACAGCGTCTCAAGTCAGTGTTCAACAAAACTAAACTTGCCACTTTATTAACGGACCACTGTTCATGATCAATACTTCTCCTCTGCTGAATTACGTTAAAAGTAACCATGACATTCAGGCGATCAATCAATGGCGCGCCGATGTTGAAAATCAGCTTCAGGAAGGTTTTGAAAATGGACAGTCGATGCGTGAAGTCATTTTGGCCCGATCCAATTTGATTGATGAAGCACTACAGTTCCTATGGAAACATGCTGAACTTGATCAGACCGATCTGGGTTTATTTGCGGTGGGTGGTTATGGCCGTCGGGAAATGCTGCCTTATTCCGATGTCGATATCATGATTTTATCGGAAGATGAAATTTCCCCCGATCAGGAAAAACTGATTTCCACTTTTATTTCCTCGCTTTGGGATGTTGGTAATTTCAAACCTGGTATTAGCGTACGTACCATTTCCGAATGTGTTGAACAGGCCACCAATGATTTAACCGTCGCGACCGCGCTGATTGAATCACGTTTAATTAGTGGCAACCCGCATTTAGCCAAATGGCCACGCCGTATTGTTTCGCAAACCTGGACTGATAAAACCTTTTTTGATGCCAAAATGGATGAACAGGCCAAACGCTATGCTCAGCACAACAATACCGAAAGCAACCTGGAACCGGATATTAAAAATGCACCGGGCGGTATTCGCGACATCAATCAGATCGGCTGGATTGCCAAACGCCATTTCCGGGTCAACCGTATTTATGACCTGGTGCATTTAGGCTTTATTTCAGAGTTCGAACTGGGTGTTCTAGAAGAAGCTGAAAGTTTTCTGTGGGAAATTCGCCATCATTTGCACCGTCTGACCAAGCGCGATGAAAACCGGTTGTTGTTCGATTATCAACGAGATATTGCAGCTTTATTTGGCTATACCCGTGAAGAAGGTAAATCACCCAATTATCCTATTGAACAGTTTATGAAGCGTTATTATCGTAGCGCGCAGCAGGTATCGACATTAAATGAAATGCTGCTTGCTTACTTTAATGAATCTGTGATTACTCCACGTTTGCCTAACTACGAACGCAAAATTGAAGAAATTAACGAAAACTTCAAACTGGTGGATGGCAAACTGGCGGTACAGCATCATAAAATTTTCTCGGAACGTCCCAGTGCAATCCTGGAAATCTTCTATTTATTAGCCAACCGTCCTGAAATTGAAGGCATCCGTGCCCGTACCTTACGCCTGCTCACCCTGGCAGCCAAGCGCATTAATCAAGCTTATCGCGATAACCCCGAACATCAGGCCCTGTTCATGGCAATTATCCGTTCTCCGCATCGCCTGTATGACACACTGGTGGCGATGAAGCGTTATGGTGTGCTAGGCAATTATATTCCGGCATTCGGTCAAATTATGGGGCTAATGCAATATGACCTGTTCCACATCTATACCGTAGATGCCCATACCCTATTATTGCTGCGTAATTTAAATCGCTTTAAAGAGCCTGAATTTGCCAAAGATTTTCCGGTGGTCAGTTCGGTGTTCCAGCGTCTTCGCCGTCGCGACATTGTTTATCTTGCTGCCTTGTTCCATGACATTGCCAAAGGTCGTGGCGGTGACCATAGTGAACTGGGTGCAGAAGATGCAATCAAGTTCTGTCGTAAACATGGCTTTACTGAACGTGAATGCAATCTGGTGGCCTGGCTGATTCAAAGTCATTTACTTATGTCTATGACTGCACAGAAAAAAGATATTTCCGATCCAGACGTGGTGCAAGATTTTGCAGAAAAACTCGGTGATATGGAACATCTGGATTATTTGTATACCTTAACCGTTGCAGATATTAACGCGACCAATCCCAAACTGTGGAATACATGGCGTGCCTCCCTGATGCGTCAGCTTTATACCCATGCACGTGATGTCATTCGTACCGGTCTTGGACATCCGGTCGATTATCAAATGCTGATTGAAGACACCAAATTTGCTGCCAGTGAAATGTTGGTCAATGACTTCTCTCTGGCCGATGTGGAAAAAGTCTGGCAAGAACTGGGCGATGAATACTTTATTAAAGAATCCGCCGATGAAATTGCTTGGCATACCCGTGCCATCTTGCAACATGGCAACAACACTGAGCCTCTGGTCTTGATGCGTGCCCATCGTCAGTCGGCACAAGATGCAGTACAGATCTTTATTTATACTCAGGATCAACCGAATTTATTTGCCACCACCGTTGCCATTTTGGACCGGATGAATCTGGACGTTCAGGATGCTCGGATTATCACCGCATCAACTGCCTTTAGTCTGGACACCTATGTGGTGCTGGATCGTTTTGGTACCTTGCTGACAGACCCTGAGCGTGAACAAACGGTTATTGAGGCATTGGTGGAAGCGCTAAGCCACTCAGATAAATATCCTGGTTTAATGCAGCGTCGTATTCCACGCCAGTTACGCCATTTTGATATTGAAAATACCGTCGATATCACCCTGAATGCTGCGTTACAGCAAAACATGGTGGAAATTGCAACGCTCGACCATCCAGGTTTACTTGCTAAAGTAGGTGGTTTATTTATGATGCAGGGTTTAGATATCCATTCTGCTAGAATTGCCACCCTGGGTGAGCGTGCAGAAGATATTTTCTTTGTCACCAAAAAAGATGGCAGCCCAATGTCCGATTCAGAAGCTGAAACTTTTGCAGCCCAATTGAAGTCAGCTCTGGATGAAGCCTCAAGTCTAGTCTCTGGCCAACATTAACTTAAATTTACGCGGTATCGATTTCATGAACTCTAGTTTGTCATTATTGCATCCTTATCCTTTTGAAAAGTTAAATAAACTTTTTCAGGGGATTCAACCCGCAGATTTACCACTCATTCCATTATCGATTGGTGAACCAAAGCATCCGGCACCCGAGTTTGTGAAACAGGCCATTATTGATAACTTCCAGCATTTATCAACTTACCCAAACAGCAAAGGTCTGCCTGAGCTACGTCAAAGCATTGCCAACTGGTTAACACGTCGCTTCAAGCTCAATAGCATCAGTGCAGAGAGCAATGTATTGCCAGTTTCTGGAACTCGTGAAGCCATTTTTTCTTTTGTTCAGGCTTTAGTGAACCGTGAAGATGCGCCTTATGTGGTGATGCCGAATCCTTTCTATCAAATTTATGAAGGTGCAACCTTGCTTGCGGGTGCCAAACCTTACTTCATTAATTGCACAGAAGAAAATAACTATCTGGGTGATTTTGATGCGGTTCCTGCAGAAGTCTGGGAAAAAACTGCACTGCTATTTGTCTGTACCCCAGGCAATCCGACGGGTGCAGTATTGTCAAAAGAGCAATTTAAAAAACTGATTGCGCTTTCAGACCAATATAATTTTGTCATTGCCTCAGATGAGTGCTATTCAGAACTCTGGTTTGATGAAGCACCAGTAGGTCTACTTGAAGTCTGTGCGGAAATCGGCCGTGACGACTACAAAAACTGTGTCGTATTCCATTCCCTTTCCAAGCGTTCAAACTTGCCGGGTATGCGTTCAGGTTTTGTTGCAGGTGATGCAGACTTACTTAAGCCTTATTTGCAATACCGTACTTATCACGGGGCTGCCATGCCGGTTCAGCACCAGCTGGCGTCAATTGCGGCATGGGATGATGAAGCACATGTAGAAGAAAACCGTAAACTTTATCGCGCCAAATTTGAATTATTCCAAAATGAGCTAGGTCAGTTATTGCCACTGAAAAAACCGGATGCTGGTTTTTATTACTGGCTTAAAGTCGATAATGATGAAGCCTTTGCCAAAATGCTGATGGAAAAAGCCCATATTAAAGTCCTGCCAGGCCGTTATCTGTCACGTGATACTGCACAAGGCAATCCGGGTGAAAATCATGTCCGTATGGCATTGGTGGCCGATATTGCCCAATGTGAACAAGCCATTCAGCGTCTGAAAGCTATTCTTTAATGGGTTAAATAAGCATTAAGCTCAACAATCATCCACTGTTTTTACAGTGGATGATTGCGTTGTAGCCTATCAATTAAATGATCCGTCCTATTTCAATCTATTGATGAAAGTGAAATAGATTTCCCAGCGTATAAAATGATAAAGGGCGATTCATGAATCGCCCTTTATATGTTTTTATTATTAAAATTACTTGGCTAAAGCCGCTTCAATTTCACTTTCCAGCTCTTCCGGTTTAGTCGTTGGTGCAAAACGATTCAGTACTTTGCCATCTTTTCCAATCAAGAATTTGGTAAAATTCCATTTAATGCCATTGCCTAAAATTCCCTTGCTGTTATTAGTCAAATAGCGAAATAAAATGTGCGCTTCAGGCCCTTTAACATCCACTTTGGCAAACATGGGGAAATTCACGCCATAATTTTTTTGGCAGAATGCACCAATCTGTTCATTGGAGCCCGGATCTTGCCCACCAAACTGGTTGCAGGGAAAGCCCAATACTTCAAACCCCTGATCCTTGTATTTTTCATACAATTTTTCAAGACCTGCAAACTGGGGAGTAAAACCGCATTTACTTGCAGTATTTACAATCAATAAAACTTTACCTTCATAATCGGTAAATGATTTATTTTTTCCATCTAACAACTCAGCTTCAAACTGATAAATGTTGGTCATGGATATGTTTCCTCATCATTTTTTTCTTGTGTTTTTAATTCTAAAGAAGCTGAATTTACGCAATAGCGCAATCCTGTAGGTTGTGGACCGTCCTCAAAAACATGGCCTAAATGTGCGCCACAATGATGGCAAACAATTTCAGTTCTGACCATACCATGCGTCGAATCCTGATGTTCTTCAATGACCGAACTATTTACAGGGCGATAAAAACTTGGCCAGCCACTACCACTGTCATATTTAGTTTCGGAAGAGAATAATTCTGTCCCACAGCAACGGCAAAGATAAGTCCCTTCCTGCTTGGTATTCCAGTATTTACCGGTAAATGCTGGCTCCGTCCCCTTTTGTCGCGTAATGCGAAACTCTTCTGGTGATAACTCTCTTTGCCATTCTCTTTCTGTTTTATTGAGTTTTCCCATGATGACGTCCCTTTATATCGTGCTATTTAAAATAGGATAATCGTATATTTACGTCATTCAATCTTAAATTTCTAGTCTTTATTCAACAATTTACAAAATCAATATAATGACTCAAAAAGCAAAAAGTAAGCAAATATAAAATCATGGTAAGCAATTCTGAAAATTAAATGCTTTTTTGTAAGCAAATTTAGTGTTAGGCTTAGTCCTACTCTTGCTCAGGATTAAAAAATGTCGCAGAAAAAGAGCGTAATTTTTAAAAATCTGCTGCCTGTGATTAAACAATATCAACAGACAGGTTTTACGCATGAAAAAATTGTTGCTTTACTCAGAGATGAACATCATCTCGATCTGGTAACAACCGAGACATTTAAAAGCTATTTATACCGTTATGCAAAAGTGACCTCCACTCTTTCCGAGAACATAAAAATGCCGAACACTTTCCACACCCCACGCGAAATTAAGAAATCGTCTAAGCTCGAGCACGTATGCTACGACATTCGCGGGCCAGTGTTGCGAGCGGCCAACGAAATGGAAGAGGCCGGGCATAAGATTATTAAACTGAATATCGGTAACCCCGCCCCATTTGGTTTCGAAGCGCCGCAAGAAATTATTAATGATGTCGCTTTAAACTTGCCCAATGCGGTAGGTTATACCGATTCAAAAGGGATTTTCCCTGCGCGTAAAGCGATTTGTCAGTATTACCAGCAAAAAGGCATCCTGAACATGCACGTGAATGACGTGTATATCGGTAATGGCGTATCTGAACTGATCGTGATGGCGATGCAAGGCTTGCTCGATGATGGCGATGAAATGCTGGTTCCAATGCCAGATTATCCATTATGGACAGCTGCTGTAAACTTATCTGGTGGTACCGCGATTCACTATAAATGTGATGAAGAAAACTTCTGGTATCCAGACATCGCTGATATGGAAAGTAAAATCACGCCAAATACTCGTGGTATTGTGATTATCAATCCAAACAATCCGACCGGTGCGGTCTACCCACGTCATGTATTGCAACAAATCGTTGATCTGGCAAAAAAATATGACCTGATTTTGTTTGCAGACGAAATTTACGACAAAATTATTTATGACGGCATTGAACATGTCGCTGTAGCTGCGCTTGCGGGTGATCAACTTTGTATCTCGTTTAATGGTTTGTCTAAAGCCTATCGTATTGCCGGCTTCCGTTCAGGCTGGATGGCCATTACCGGTGATAAATCACGTGCAATGGACTACATTGAAGGTTTAGACATGTTGGCATCTATGCGTCTCTGTGCCAACCATCAAGCGCAATACGCGATTCAAACAGCATTGGGTGGTTATCAGTCGATTAATGACCTGATTCGTCCGGGTGGTCGTTTATACGAACAACGCAATATTGCCTGGGAAATGTTGAATGAAATTCCAGGTGTATCTTGCGTAAAACCAGAAGGTGCCATGTACTGCTTCCCTAAACTGGATCCGGAAGTTTATCCAATTCAGGATGATGAAAAATTCATGCTCGACTTATTGCGTGCAGAAAAAGTATTACTGGTTCAGGGAACCGGTTTCAACTGGCCGACTCCAGATCATTTCCGTGTGGTGTTCTTGCCTGCCGAAAATGAATTACGTGAAGCCATTAGCCGTTTAGGCCGTTTCCTGTCAAAAATGCGTTAATTTCCTAATTTCTAAAATAGCTAAAAAAAACCGCGTTATAAAACGCGGTTTTTTATGCCTGCTGTTAGCCTGTGCTAGTCTTTGAGCGGATTGCCATATTGTTTTAAATATTCAATGCCTAACTGTCTAGAACCCTGATCATTAATATGATTGCTGTCTTTATTTCGATATAAAGGCACATTATTAATCATAATTTTACATACCTGCTGATTACAGATGACCTTGGTCGGATCAATGATTTTTAAGTTAGGGTATTTCAGTTTTGCTTCTGCAACAATTCGATTAAATTTTATAAGTTGTGCCTCATAATTCCGTCTAGAAATCGTACATTGCGCATGCGTATTTAAAATTTCATTGCGAAGATTACAATCTGCCGGTACTCCGTCTTGATCTAAGCGCGGTACATCATTAAGCAGAATGACTTGATCACTGGACTGATAGGCAATCTTTAGAGCTGTCATAAAACTGGTTTTAAATATTTCCTCATTTGAATGATGAACACCATCTTCCAGTTTCACTTCATCACTAAAATACGGCACATATGAACCTGCCAAAATAATGGTTGGATAATGGGTTCTGGCAAGATGTGCAGTAATCGCCTGATTTCTGAATGCAAACTTGTCGAGTTTAGTCCACCGATTAAAATTCGCCTCTGAACGCTGTACCCCCGGTAAATAGAAAGTTGAACTTTGCGTGATGTCATAACCGCGTAAATTCGCATCTTTAGCCCATACATCCAGCATCGCTGTATAACCGTTTGCATGAGAATCACCGAGCAATAAAAAATCGATGCTGGCTTTCGTTTTGCCCAACACACAATCATCCTGATCGGGTAAGGCTTTGGGGTCCTCAATATCCATACATTTATTTCGGATGATATGCGCAAATGAATTGAGCGCTTCTTGTTTGAGATAAACAGAATGTGAAAACCGGTCTGGAAAACCTTCATTGATATTGACGATCTTGGCGATGCCAATAAAACTTATGGCTGGCAGCAGAAAACCGATGATAATCATCTTGTAATTTGCTGCCATCACAAAACGTTTGCTTGGTTTTTCAATCAGCTGATAGGTTAAAAATGCCAGCATGATGGATAATAATACAATCACCACCTGATTTTCTGCATTTAATGGCCGCATATAGATGCCGAATAACACGATAATAGGCCAATGCCATAAATACAAAGGATAGGAAATTTTCCCGATCCAGGTACTCAAACGATTACTCAGTAATACATTACTTGAGGGTGAACATTGGCCTAGATAAATAATCAGCGCTGTCGCCAAACATGGGATAAGAGCCATTGCTCCAGGAAAAGGTGTCTGTTTATCAAAATACACTGCGGCCGCAAACAATACGATTAAACTACCCCAAACCAGAGTTTGCACTATTTTTTTTGGCAACTTGAGCTGTGGCAGAAAGCCAATCAATGCACCGATGAGCAATTCAAAGGCACGTACCGGCATACTGTAATAGGCCTTCTCTACATTTTGAGTCAACTTGTGCTGGGCATAAAACAGTAAGGTCACAATTAATGTCGTGACTATAGCCCAGGTATATTTACGCGGCACCTTTCCAACAAACAGCAATAACAATAAAGGCCAGAAAATATAGAACTGTTCTTCCACCCCCAGCGACCATAGATGCAATAAAGGTATACCTTCAGCACCTTGACTAAAATAATCTCCCACCTCATTGCGCATATAGATATTCGCCATGAGCAAGGTCGCATACATGACGCTGTCAAAATATTGGGTCAACTCACCAGGTAGCATCACTTGCCATGCAATGACACTCACAACGCTGAGCACGGTAAAATAAGCTGGTGCTAGACGTACCACACGCTTCTTGTAAAACCGTGCGATAGAAAACCGTTTGGACTGAATATCATGGGTTAAAATGAGGGTAATTAAATAACCTGAAATCACAAAAAAGACATCAACACCTATATATCCTCCAGAAAAGAAAGATATTCCGATGTGGTTAAAAATCACCAATAAAACCGCGATCGCCCTTAAGCCATCAATATCAGCGCGATAGGAGAAATTCATAATTTCAAAAAAGTACAATAAAGTAGCGGCATTGTATGCCTTTATTGAAAAAATTCAATTTTCAAAATAAAGAGTTACATGTCACCCAATTTTATAAGACTCGTATTAAATATTGCTTAATAACTCGAACATCGATTTTTTATAAGGTTTGTAAGTTCTGATCCTATTTATTGTTCGGTACTCATGCTATTTATATGATTGATGAATAATAAATATTGTGAGCACAAGGATGTCCTCAAACAATCTTAAACTGAGTATTTTTTTATGCTTAAGCATGTGTCTAGGGATTGGAATTTTACGTTTTTCTTATACCGCATTGTTACCTAGCACACGTGAAGCCTTTGTCTGGACCACAGGATTCGCCAGTCTTTTAGGTAGTGCTAACTTGCTAGGTTATTTAATCGGTGCTTTTACCGCCATGCGTTTGCCTCAAGACAGGAGTATGGCCCTGTATATTCAAATGGCCGCCATTGCAGGCATGTTCAGTTTAATGTGCTGTGCTTTTGCAAATTTCCCTCAGGCATGGTATCTCTTCTGGCGTGTGATTTCGGGAATCAGTGGTGGACTACTGATGATTCTATCCCCGAGTGTGGTGGCCCAATGTTGTGACGTTCAGGATCGTTTTAAAATCAATTTTATTGGTTTTAGCGGAATTGGTCTTGGGGTTTTATTGGCTACGCTTTTCTTGCCTTATCTGGATCAAATTTCGATACAGACTGCTTGGCTGATTCTGTGTGGTTTTGCATTGCTGATTTGTATCTGCCTGAGGTTTTTATTGCAGCAATTTAAACAGCATTTAGCTGCTCAACCCACCCCAAATCAAGCCAAAGTTACCCTAAACACCCTGTTTTATAGCCTGCTAATCGTGTATGCATGTAGCGCATTTGCCTATATTCCACACTCCCTGTTCTGGATTGACTATCTCAACCATGAGTTGAAACTGAATCTGTTCTGGATCAACTTGAACTGGATTCTTTATGGCTTAGGCAGTGCTTTGGGGGCTTTTGCCGCTTACTCACTGGCGAGAAAATTTGGCAATTTTTTCACCCTGAAAATTCTTTACAGTTTGTATATTGTGGCCATTTTTATTGCAACCTTAAACACCAGTCCGCTTCTGACTTTTGCCTCTTCCTTTTTTACTGGAATGCTCAATCCGGCAGTGGTTTTTTTGACGTCCTATACCATTTTACAGCTTTATGGGCTGGCTTATAAAAAGCTCTGGAGCATTGCAACGCTGTGTTTTGCATCCGTGCAACTGATTGGTGGATTAAGCTTTAGCACCCTGCAACATTTTGGTGTGATTTATCATCAACAGTTTATCTTGGCTGCGGTGGTTCTATTATTTGGAACTTTACAATTGGCCTGGAACACACGCCCGAATAAATTCAAAACCAGTGAACAAACATAATCATTGTATATTTAGGAAGCCGGCACTAAATACGGATAAGGATTAATAGCACCTTGCCCATTCACATAAACTCCATAGTGCAAATGTGGCGGGGTATTTTCAGCATTTCCAGTATTGCCCACATAACCAATGATCTCACCTGCTTCTACCCAATCGCCTGCCTGAATTTGGGCTGCATAACCATCTAAATGGGCATAATAATGACGGCTTAAATCTGGCCCCAAAATCCACACGACTTTTCCACCCAAATTGTTGCTACCCACTTGCAGAACAAGTCCTTGGGTAGTGCTTTGTACCGCCGTGCCTCTCTTGGCAAAAATATCAATCCCCTCATGCTTACGCCCTTCGCTACGCGCAGCTCCCCAAGTATCTTGTATTTGCCGGGGCTGTATATCTTTGATCGGCATTGCAAGCTGTGCAGGCAAGTCCATTTGTTGTAATTGCATATATAAAATAGGATAACGCATGCCTGCTGCTTCACCCGATGCTGGTGGCTGACAGCCTGAAAGCAACATGAATACAATGATTAAACTCAGGCAGGAAATCTTATTGAACATTTTTCGATGCTGATGCATTAATTTCAAGAATGAAAATATGTAATCCATCTCATCTTAAGTTTTTAATTCTATTGAATGAAAGAGCATTTCTGTAAATATAAAAAACCCGCAACAAGTGGCGGGTTTTTCTAACACAAGGTTTAAGTTTTGGACTTATTCCATGTTGTTAATCACGGCTTGACCAAACTCAGAACAACGCAACAAAGTCGCGTCCGGCATTAAGCGTTCAAAGTCATACGTCACTGTTTTATTCGCAATCGCACCGGAAATACCTTTGATGATCAAGTCAGCAGCCTCATTCCAGCCCATGTCACGCAACATCATTTCAGCAGAAAGGATGATTGAACCCGGGTTGACCTTGTCTTGGCCCGCATATTTAGGTGCAGTCCCGTGAGTCGCCTCATACATTTGAATTGCTCCCCCAATGTTGGCACCAGGCGCAATACCGATCCCCCCTACTTCTGCCGCAAGCGCGTCAGAAATATAGTCACCGTTTAGGTTCAGGGTGGCAATCACTGAGTAATCCGATGGGCGCATCAGGATTTGTTGCAAGAATGCATCTGCAATGACATCTTTAATGATGATGTCTTTACCGTTTTTAGGATTTTTGATTTTAACCCATGGACCGCCATCCAGAAGTTCACCGCCAAAACGCTCCAGAGCAACTTCATAGCCCCATTCCTTGAATGCACCTTCGGTGTACTTCATGATGTTGCCTTTATGGACCAGCGTCACACTAGGCTTGTCATTATCAATCGCGAATTGAATGGCTTTACGAACCAGACGTTGAGTACCCTCTTTAGATACCGGTTTAATCCCAATTCCGCAGTTCTCTTCGAAACGGATTTTAGTCACACCCATTTCTTCTTTCAGGAATTTAATTATTTTTTTAGCTTCTGGCGAATCCGCTTTCCACTCAATTCCCGCATAGATATCTTCAGAATTTTCTCGGAAAATTACCATGTCCGTCAGTTCAGGATGTTGAACCGGAGAAGGTACACCTTCAAACCAGCGAACTGGACGTACACATACGTAAAGGTCTAATTCCTGGCGTAATGCAACGTTTAGAGAGCGGATACCACCACCGACAGGAGTAGTTAATGGACCTTTAATAGAAACCACAAACTCACGAAGTGCTTCGAAAGTTTCTTCTGGCATGTAAGTACCATAGATTTTGTCTGCTTTTTCGCCGCAGTAGACTTCCATCCATTCGATCGAACGTTTGCCACCGTAAGCTTTCAAAACTGCAGCATCAACCACTGCTTTCATTGCAGGTGTAATATCTACACCAATACCGTCGCCTTCAATAAAAGGAATAATAGGATTGTTTGGGACATTGAGTGACAAGTCTGCGTTTACGGTAATTTTGCTACCATCCGCAGGAACAACGATCTTCTGATAACCCATTGTATAGGTTCTCCCTTTGTATCTAGCGATATCTAAAAATAATTGCCGATTGGGCAATACTTTCATCCTTTCTTAACGCATAATAGTTTAATTGAATTCCATTGTGTTTAAGATTTATACGGGAAATAACAACATTTCCCCATTGAATAAAACTTAACCTTTTTTAGTATTATGTAATTAAAGAAGTCATTTCCTATGAAAATCGTCATTCTCAACAAACCTTATGACGTCCTCTCCCAATTCCGTAAAGACGAAGCACACATGACGATGTCTGACTTCGTGGACGATCCAACATTGCGTTTGGCTGGTCGTCTTGATATGGACTCTGAAGGTTTAGTATTTTTAACCGATCACGGTGGTTTAAACCAATACATTACTAACCCTGCCAACAAAAAGTTTAAGACTTATCTGGTCCAGGTTGACGGTGATGTGACTGAAGAAGCACTTGAACAGCTCCGTAAAGGTGTTGAACTGAAAGATGGTATGACTCTTCCCGCCAAAGCCATCAAGGTTCAACAACCCGAATGGTTATGGGAACGTGATCCACCGGTTCGCTTCCGCGCGTCTGTTCCTACATCTTGGGTTGAAATTTCAATCTGTGAGGGTCGTAACCGCCAGGTTCGTCGTATGACTGCTGCTGTAGGCTTTCCAACTTTACGTTTGATTCGTACTAAAATCGGTTCAATCGATCTTGTTCAGTTGGGTTTACAACCGGGTGAAACCAAAGAAATCGAACCTTTGTTATATCCAGACTTTAAAGATGTACCTGCCGAAGAACCATATCGTTCACGTTCTTATGTGAAAAAACCGGGTGGTACAGGCGGTAAGCCAATGGTTCGCAAGAACAAAGATGGCTCTGTAAAAAAATCAGGGACTAAACGTATCTGGCAAATGGATGAAAGCGAGAAACCACGTCGTAAAACTAACGGTACAACGCGTCCGAATACCAAAGCGCCGCGTGGTCGTGGGCGTGGTCGCGGTTAATCACTGAGATTACAATAAGGGTGCATAAGCACCCTTTTTTAATACACAATCCAAATATATTGTTTTTTTATATTATGTAGACTAATTTTAAGTTGAAATTGAAGTCGGCCTATTATGAAAAATATTATCCTTGCCGTTTTAGTCGCAGTTTTTTCGACTTTGAGTTTTGCTCAAAATCCTTTAAGTGTTCATGTATTGAATCTGGATACAGGTTTAGCTGCTTCAAATGTTGCTGTGGTATTAGAAGCCCAACAAGGTGATAAATGGACCAAGCTCCATGAAGCTAAAACCAATAGTGAAGGCCGGGTTACGGACTTATATCCCAAAGATACAACTCTTCAGAAAGGCATTTATAAAGTGACCTTTAAAACCGGTGACTGGTTTAAGGCAAAAAACCAGCGTTCATTCTTTCCAGAAGTGCCTGTAGTGTTCGTGATTGATGGTAATTTAGAGCATTACCATATTCCACTGTTATTAAGTCCTTATGGTTATTCAACGTATCGGGGGAATTAAAAAATTAACAAACTTAATTAAAAAATAATTTTAGATTAATGATCCTTATTTTCACTAGTAATTAGATCATAAGTATTATCTATGCCCTCTAGAACTGATACAAAAGCTGTTCCCATATCATTTTCTTTTCTGCCGATATATAAAGTAAAGATTTCCTTAAATTGATTACCGAATTTATCTTTAAACTCAATTTCTATCAATTTTCGATATAGCAATCCCTCAAAATATTGATCAAAGCTAGAAATATAAAGAGAGAAACTAACTAAAATTGATGAGTCTATCCCTAATTTAGAAACTTCAAATAAACTATATGAATAGTCTGATTTATTATTTACTGTAATATCAAATGCTTCCCCAGTCCCATGATTCAAAAGTTGTAAACTTAAATTAAATATATCCTCATCTTCATTTTCTTCATACTCTTTTATGCAAACTCCTTCATTAAATAAAAATTTAGGTTTTACACTCATTTTTTTATCAAGATTTTGTTTTTCTTGAAGAGCCACTATTTTTCTAAATTCTTCAATTTGAAGATTTAAAGCCTCTGCTTGTAGTTTTATTGCACGAGAATTCTGTTCTAACTGCTTCCCCTGCTGGACATAACCCAAAATCAGCCAAAGAAAAGCTACAGGTGCAAAAATACCTGCTAGAAAATCACCCAATTCATTTAACGATGATGGCGATGTTAATCCTCCAAAAATCCAAAAGACTATAATCACAGCTAGCCAAACTGCTGTTATCCCCATTCCCCAGTACAATTTTTTTTGGTTCATCTTCTAATCATAAAAACAAATATTTAACCAATTGTTTAACATAACCGTAGTTTTTATGAAATCATCAAACAATACTTAGGCTATTTAGAATGAAATTTATCCTTAAAAAAATCGTACCCAAGCTTAATGCTGACCACAGCAACAATTGTAAAAGCACAGGCGAACAAAAGCGCTGCATCAAATGAATACTTCCCATCCAGAAAGTAGATATTGACCGGGTGAGCCAACACCATAGGCAATATTAACACCCAGATCGGGATATCGAAATTATTGCTCTTTTTCATTTTTATACTTTTTAAAATGAGACTTAAATAAAGCATAGAACAAAAAAAGAGGATGTAAACATCCTCTTTTATACAAAGTATTTAAAGATGGATTAAATTGCCTTTAACCACTTCTCAGCTTTGGCCTGATCTTCAACTTTCAGCTCAACCTCACTCAGTTCAGAACCACCTGCCTGAACATCAAAAGTCATCAGTTCATCACGACGGAAAGCATGAACGGTGTATATACCTTCCTGCTTCGCATACTTTTCTACCAGTTTGCTAGTCGCTTTCAAGCCATCAATCGCGATAATAACATCTTGCGCAGAAAGACCTGCTTTCACCCCTGCACCCTCTCGACGTGCAGTTTGAATCACCACGCCTTCAGGTTTATCGGCAAGCTTTAAGCCAAATGGCAAAGACTTGTCATTTTTAACGTCAAAACTTAAACCAAACTCAGGAAGCAACTGATCTAGCGGTAATTCATCGGTGGTATTGATCAAATGATTGATCTGTTCAAGCCAGTTATCGCCTGTCAACTCATTACACAATTCGAAGATGGTACGCTCATTAACTTGAACACCATTTTGCGCATTTTTATACAATTTACGCATTAAGGCATCTAGGCTTGAACCGCGTAAACGCAAGCCCAAGTCCAGACACAGCGCTACTAAACAACCCTTGTTGTAGTAGCTGGTGCCGGCGTTATTGGAGTTTTCATCTTGACGGTAGAATTTCACCCATGCATCAAAACTTGAATCTGCAACGGTTTGAATCGCACGTCCCGGATTTTGTAAATAACGGTCAATCTGTGTTTTTAATAGCTTAAGGTATGACTCTTGAGAAATCACACCACTACGCAGCAAAATCAGGTCGTCATAATAAGAAGTGAAACCTTCAAAAATCCAAAGCAGCGAAGTGTAGCCTTCTTTGTTTAAATCATAATTGACGAAATTTTCAGGACGAATAAATTTCACTAGCCAAGAGTGGAAATATTCATGACTGCATAAACCCAAGAAACGCTGATAATCTGCAGAAGGTTCAACAGGTTCATCTGCTTTAGGCAAGTCATCACGCGGGGTAATTAAACTGGTACTGTTCGGATGCTCTAAGCCGCCATAGCTATTCCCTGTCGCCATGGTCATAAAGGTATAGTCGGTAAATGGTGCAGAGCCAAACATTGAAATTTCAGTGCTACAAATTTTTTCAATGTCTTGCTGCATGCGCGCGGCATTCATGGCATGTTTGCCGGACACTACAAATTCATGCGGAATCCCATTGGCTTCAAAGCTAAAACGTGTTTGTTCTGCCAGCTCAAATGGTGAATCAATCAACTGGGCATAATTCTCTGCCTTTAAAGTATAACGCCCTTTAACCAGACTTTTAGCCATTAAACCGGTTGCCAGCTGGAAATGTTTCAGTTCATCCGGAAGGAACACTTCAACTTCAACTGCTTTATCTTCCTGCCCTTCTAGTCCCAAGCACGCACAGGCGGGATTCACATAGAGGCGGGTTTGGTCTACATAGGCGCCACGTACAGATAAATCATAAGCATAGACATCATATTCCACCGTAATCAGTTCATGATCGGTATTAAATAAACGCCATTTATTCTTCTCAAATTTCTGAATTTGTAAAATGCGCCCATCTTCATCATAAGCTCGAACTGACTCAATATGCTTTGAAAATTCGCGAATCAGATAGCTACCTGGAATCCAGGTCGGTAAAGAAAGAACTTGAGTCGGATCAGCTAAAAAGCGAAGTGTCACGTGAATAAGATGCTGACGATAATCGTCAAATTCGATTTGATAATGCAACATAATGGGCAATATAAAATATAAAAAAGTTAACTTAACAATTAGCTTAGCATTTTTTTGTCCGGCAATGCTGAACTGTCGCAATTGTCTACAATTCCGACTAGCCATTCATTAAAAAAAGGCATAGCATTCCTCATATTTTTTGCATTTCTACCACCAATGGATTGGTAAATAAGGAAGATCATTGAAAGCTGTCATCTACCTCCTCGCATCCGTAAGTTTATTGTGCTCCACGATAGTCAATGCTGCATTACTCAACCTTGTTCCTGAAAGTGTTGAAGCTCAAGCATGGACCATTCTAGATACCCAATCTGGACAAGTCATTGCAGAGCATAATAGTCATGAGCAACGCGCACCGGCATCTATGACCAAAATGATGGTTGCCTATATCGCACTCAAAGAAATTGAAGCGGGTCATTTGAAAAAGGATGAAATCATCACGGCTACACCGGTGGTAAAAATGGTGCAGTGGGATGAATCGCAAATGTATCTTAAAGAAGGTGATCAGATCACTGTAGATCAGCTTCTGGCAGGTTTGATCGTGATGTCAGCCAATGATGCGGCAGTGACTTTAGCAGAACGTATTTCAGGGACAGTACCGGCTTTCATCGAACGCATGAACCTTGAGGCCAAAGCGTTGGGAATGAATGATACGCATTTTGCCAATGCGCCAGGTGTGACCATGCCGGATCATTTCTCATCTGCATACGACATGGCGCTGCTTGGTCAGGCGCTTACTATTGAGACACCTGAATACTTGCGCTATTCAGTGATGCCAAGTTTCAGTTATAACCAGCGCTTTCACCGTGCAACTAATCTGGCGCTCAAATTTGACCCAAGCGTGGATGGTTTAAAGACAGGTTTCACAAAAGCAGCAGGTTATAACCTTGCACTGACTGCACACCGTCCTACCGGTAATCCTGCACTGCCTGAACGTCGCCTGATTGTGGTGGTGATGGGTACAAAAAATGCCTTAAAACGTGCTGAAGTTGCCCACACCCTGCTGGAAATGGCTTATACCTATACCCGTAATGAAGTGGCGATTAAAGATAAACAGCTGATTGCTGAATTGCCGGTGGTTAAATCTACTTTAAAAATGTTCAAGCTGGAAACCAGCCAACCGCAAATTGTGACCACGTCTTTATATGACCAGCCTTATGCGATTGATCTGCAAACTTACGATACGGTCAATCAACGCATTATGTTGAATACCGGCAATGGTACGATTCAGGCAATCGCCCCCTTACAGGAAACTAAAACTCACTTGAATGTTGAAATCAAGGAAAAATACCTGACTGCGCCTTTAGCCAAAGTCATGCAGCTGGCAACCGTGCAGGTTTATCAAAATAATCAGTTGATTCGCACCATTGCCATTGAAAATGATGTGCAAATTGAGGAAGCCAATTTCTTCCAGAAAATTGCCATCTGGTTTAAACAGCTTTTTAGTTTTTTCTCCAGTGAGGAAATTGAAGTCAAAATTTATCCTCTAGGCTAATTGCTTAATATTTATTTAAATTATGTAAGCTGTATAACAATCTAAACAAAAGCAATGAATTGAAGATGGCATATGGATGCCATCTTTTTTTTCGTCTTTTAAATAGCCCAGAATTCAAAAATGAGTCATTGATATAAAGTTGTTATTGTAGATAGATGCTATCTGCCATTTAGTGCTTGCAACGCAGCTGGTCGATGCCATGAAAGCTCGCGTTCAAGGCAAACCAAAACCGATGTTTAAATTTTCCGACAAAGGTTGACTGGTGTCATTAAGCCACAATAAAGCCGTGGGAGAATTACTCGGACAAGTGAATGTACAAGGTTTTCTGGCGAAATCGATGTATGTTTCTTTATATCGACTGCATCAAACCGCTATTCATGGCTATACCCATGCCGGTCTTTTAACCGCCAAGGATTTTGTCACAAGAAAAACTGGTCCAAAGATAAAATTGCATTGAAATTTAAAAAACCGTCCCAACTATTAAAAAACGCCATGAAAGTGGGAAAAATGCAGATTTTTGCTAAATCTAGTCTACAAAACCCACTTTTCACTTTATGATGTACCCTTAAAAAATTGAATGGATCAATAACATGACTGCTATTGCAAATGACCTCGTGGTTTCTTTCCACTACACGTTGACTAACGCAGAGGGCGAAACTCTCGACCAATCACAAGGTGAGCCACTTGCATATTTGCACGGTGCGGGTAACATCATCCCTGGTTTAGAAAACGCTTTGGTAGGCAAAACTGTTGGTGAAAAATTCACTGTAAACGTTCCTGCTGCTGAAGGTTATGGCGAATACAACCCTGACCTAGTACAAGAAGTTCCAGCTCAAATGTTCCAAGGTGTGGACAACATCCAGCCTGGTATGCAATTCCAAGCTCAAACTGATGACGGCGTTCAAATCGTGACTGTTAAAGCAGTTGAAGGCGACAACGTTGTTGTAGATGCTAACTTCCCGCTTGCTGGCCAAGATTTAACTTTTGAAGTTGAAATCGTTGAAATTCGTACAGCTTCTGCTGAAGAATTAGAACACGGTCACGTACACGGTGCAGGTGGTCATCACCACTAAGATCGGTACAGATCATAAAGGGCAAAGTTTTTACTTTGCCTTTTTTATTGCCTTAAATTTTTTATACCCCATTCAATCACCCGAGAGATTTTCAGTTAGCCGAGTAACTTTTTAGCCATATCTCTAGAACTGACTGATTTGTTTTAAGCGCTGCATATCGATAATCCTAATCTGGCTATAATTCCAGTCTACAATGCGCTCTTGGATAAAGTATTGTAGTTGCTTATTTAAGGTTTGTCGGGACACATGCAATAATTCGGCAAACTCTTGCTGGCTCATTTTAAATTGAATCGTTGAATGCATCTGACCTGCTGATCTTGCCTGCTGCCCCAAAATCATTAAATGACGTGCAATTTTTTGATTCATACTTGCAGTTTGCAGATAACGGTTTTTCTCCATCAAGCCATACATCCGTTCACTCAGCAATTGAATGATCTGCCACATGGCTTGGGGTTGCTGTTGTAATTGTTGCAGGAAAACCTGACCTGAAATCACGGCCACTTCGACTTGCTCTACGGCATAAAAATCAAAATTCAGCGGTTTTTGCTGTAAAAATGGCACCAGATTAAACACCGAATACATTTTCACATAATCACTGACTTTAAACTCGCCATCACTGAGCAGCCAGCCTATCTGCATCCGTCCAGACAACAGCACATAGATATCATCCATTTTTTGTTGATAATGCAAAATCTGTTGCTGCGGCAAAAAACGCAGGTATTTTGCATGCTGCATTAAAGTGTGATGCGACTGTGCATTGAATGCAGAAAACACTGCATCCTGCCCAAAAATTTGCTGTAATTTTTCTACGCGACTGAGCATACGAAATTGATGATCTCATTCAAAATTAAAAAACCTAGTACATGGATACTAGGTTTTTTATATTCGTAGACCAACCAATTTTTAGCGCTATGTATATCTCGAATTCAGATCACTACGATTCTAAATAGCGTAAATCAGTTCACTGAGTTATCAAGATGCTTTTTCTAAAATTTGACCATTTTCGAATGTAAAATTAGAAATGTCCTGTTTCACCACTTTCTTCAAGTTCACACTTGGACGACCATCTACTCCAAACGGAATATCCCCTTCAATGGTGACACGGCGCACGACACGCAGCTCGTCGCCATAATCGTTGATTGCACGGTGCTGGGTGGCACGGTTATCCCAAATGGCAACATCACCGACACTCCAGCGCCAGCGCACGATGTTTTCTAAATTCACGGCATAGTCTTGGAATAAATCAAACAGGCGACGTGAATCCTGGCTGTTATAACCGACAAAGCGTTTGAAGAAGTGCCCCAATAATAATGTCTTCTCACCGCTTTCAGGATGCACCCGAACCAACGGATGCTCTGTTTCATATTCTGTTGAATTGAATAACGCACGATATTTTTCTGCATCGATACGTGGGCTTGTTGTGACTTTAGAGGCATAGTCATAATCATTGCTATGCACTGCACGTAAACGATCTGCCAATGCTTTCAATTCTTCTGGTAAATCGTTATAAGCCGCTGTGGTATTTGCCCAAACGGTATCACCGCCAGCTGCCGGTGCAACAATGCTGCGTAAAATGGAAGCCTTTGGATAATCTTCAATAAAGCTGATGTCGGTATGCCAGGTATCCGCACGTCCGCCACGTGAATCGAGCTCTAATACATGTGCTGTCCCACTTTTCACTGGAACCGTCGGGTGGTTCAAAGGCGTACCTAATAAAGCGGCAAAGCCTTCCTGTTCATCATCGCTTAGGTGTTGCTGGTTTTTAAAGAAGATGGCTTTGTATTTTATTAAAGCATGGTTAATTTCATAGACCGTGTTTTGCTCTAGAGTTGAAGAGAGTTTTACTCCTTCAATTTCCGCACCAATACGACCGGTAATCGGTTTCACTTGAATATGTTGATACTGGTAGTCTGGATCATATTGTGCGGTTTGAGTCTGGCTCATGGCGATTCCTTATATTTCAATTTTTATTGCAACGTTGTGTTGTTGAAATACAGTCTGCCCTGAATAGGCTATAAACACTGTCAAAGCTTTGACAGTGATCAGCACAATACTTGCTGAAGTTTTGAACTTTCCTGATTTAGAATTTTGAAATGAGATTTATCAACCCTGAAATTATTCAGCCCCTAAATACAACCTATTAAAAAACATAAAAAAATATCGAATTTTTAAATTGAATTATTTATGATCAAGTCAAAAGATTAAAATGCCAGCAGAGGAATGAATGGAACGCTTCTTTCACAATACCATGTATGCAGCACGCTGGATTTTAGCCCCAGTCTATTTTGGGCTGTCATTTGCCCTGCTACTGCTGGCGCTTAAATTCTTTCAGGAAGTCTGGCATGTCTTGCCGCATATTTTTGAATATTCTGAAGCAGACTTGATTCTGGTGATTTTGTCTTTGGTAGATATGACCCTGGTGGGTGGTCTGATTGTGATGGTGATGTTTTCAGGTTATGAAAACTTTGTTTCTCAACTGAAAATTAAAAACGAAGATACCCGTCTTAACTGGCTAGGTACCATGGATGCCAACTCACTGAAATTAAAGGTGGCTGCGTCCATCGTCGCGATTTCATCTATTCATTTGCTGCGCATTTTTATGGATGCTAAAAACATTCCCAATGACAAAATCATGTGGTACATCATCATGCACCTGACCTTTGTCGTTTCCGCATTTATGATGGGATATCTGGATAAAATCAGTAAGCATTAACTCTTTTTATTTGCACATTAAAAAGCCCCTAAATTGGGGCTATTATTCAAAAAAATTATAGAAAATTGCCTTCACGTTCTGGCTGATACAAGACTTTTTCAATTTTCACTTTCATTAAATGACCATCTGGCTGCGGCCATTCAATTTCCTGACCTTCAGCCAGGCCTAAAATTGCTGCCCCTACTGGCGCAAGTACATTCACCTGCCCTTTCTCACCAAGAAAATCATGCGGGTAAACCAGGGTAATCGTAGTCGGTTCATTCGCCGGTGCAATGGTAATCGATACCCGTGCATTCATCGTCACCACGTTTGCTGGCATATCCTGCGGGGCAACCACTTCGGCACGTGCAAGTTCATCTTCCAGATGTTGCATGGTTGGAGTCAGTTTAGATTGATGCTCAAGCATCGTTTCTAAACGCTCAAGATCTTGTTGTGAAATAACAATAATAGGTCTTTGCATATTCAACATCCTCTTTTTTAAAATTTTTTTCTCATTCATCAACAGTAATGCTGTCTACACAGTTGATTTAAAATTAATTTCAAGTATACATATGTATATAAATAATTACTGTACAAGAATAATACGATGGCCCTTCCTGAACTTGACTCAGCAGCTGAAATTGGCACTCACAATTTTATGCAGCATATTCGCAGCAGATTTCAAATGCCGGCATACCAACATGAATTTTATATTGCTTCCGCACTTAAAACCGTAAATTTTGATGGTACATTTGCCAGTTTTGAACGCCTTGATCAGCTGTTTAGCGCATTTAAAAAACAAATAGGTACACAAGCTACGGATTTTGTTCAGGATCCCCTAAAATTAAATACCGTCTACCTGATCTCCAGCTATATAGGGCAATTTATCAGTCAAAAATTGGGTGTTGATGAAAAATGGCAAAGTTTTGAAGAACTGCGAGCTAATTTTATAAAATTCCGCGATCGTCCCAATAACTTTGTACATAGCTATGCGCTCAATTGCAATAATCAAATTATTTTGCCACTGCACTATGTGGCAAAACATTTTTGTGAAGATGATTTACCACTCAGCATCAGCCAGGAAATTGAATCAATTATCCTGAATTATCAAATTACGTTTGCCGATGAACGCCTTAAATTTACCGAACAGATGCACGATTTACAAAGCATGTATTTCAAGGATTATCCGCTATTTTGTGGCTCTTCTTTTCAGAATTTGATCCAGATTTCCAATCTTGACCATAGCATGGCGAGTCTGGATCGTTTAGATGATCTCATGCGTGAAATTCGCCAGAACTATATGGTTTCAATTGATAAATTTTTAGAAGACGACGCACATTTTTTCTTTATCCTGTTTTTATCCGCTTATGTTGGACAGGTCATTGCCGAGCAAGCTGGAACTTCGCTACGCTGGTTCCGCCCGGAACAAGTCAGCCAGATGCTCGGGCAGCAAATCCCGGATGCTTTGACCACCTGCCGGATTGCCCAGATTAATGCTTCCATCTTTTTTGTGACCCAGCATATTTGCCAGTTTTTATTTGAACGTGTTATTCCCGAATCAAGCAAACAATATGTTTTGAATGCCCTGCAAACCATTAAAGCCACCAGAAATCCTATTTATTTGGCCGAAGATACGCAAAAGACCAATAGCAATTTACAGCAATCCCCATTTTATGAAGCCTTATATCATGCAGGTCAATTATGTCATTTTTTATTGCTGCATATTCATGGTGTGGTTCCCCGTACCTCTTCCGAGCAAAGCCTGACACCCACCAGTTTTCCACCGGGCAATACCTTTTTTAGCCACATGGATGGACCGGATGGACCATTAAGACAACTGGATATTAATGCTGAACAATACCCCCATAATGTGCTGGGTTATGAAATGTATGCCTGTCTCCCTCATCTGCGAACCGATGCCATTTCCCTCCATGTCCGTAATTACGGCGAACAGCATATGAATATCCATTTAGTCATCCCTTTTTTCCAAGTATTTGACTATCGTGGTTTTTGTATTTTGCAGCCTTATTTTCTCAGTAGCGATGCAATTACCAACAAAAATTTACCCGAGATTTATCAGGCAATGGGCGCATTTTTTAAAGGCATTCAAGACAGTGAACGAAACCGTCCAGCCGCTTCACATATTTGGGCTGACTATTACAAGCCGAGCAAGCTGCCTTATCCAAAGGCAATGCAACACAACATTCCACAGCTGATGTCATAAAAAATGTTAAAAAAAAAGCCTCCGTACAGGAAGCTTTTTTTTAAGTTAGAAAATTATTTTGCGTAAACAGGGAATTTAGCGCAAACAACTTCAACTTTTGCTTTAACAGCAGCAATCACAGCTTCATCACCTTTGGCATCAAGGATGTCAGCGATCCAACTAGCAAGATCACGTACTTCAGCTTCACCGAAACCACGAGTTGTTACAGCAGGAGTACCGATACGGATACCAGAAGTAACGAACGGAGAACGTGGGTCGTTTGGTACAGAGTTCTTGTTCACAGTGATGTGAGCAGCACCTAACCAAGCATCAGCTTCTTTACCAGTGATATCTTGTTTGATTAGAGATAACAAGAATAAATGGTTTTTAGTACCGCCAGATACAACGTCATAACCACGAGCGATTAGAACTTCAGCCATAGCTTGAGCATTCTTAACCACTTGTTGTTGGTAAGTTTTGTATTCAGGAGCCATTGCTTCTTTAAAGCAGATTGCTTTAGCAGCTACAGCGTGAACCAATGGACCACCTTGGTTGCCTGGGAATACAGCTGATTGTAATTTTTTCTCAATTTCTTCGTTTGCTTTTGCAAGGATTAAACCTGAACGTGGACCACGAAGTGTTTTATGAGTAGTCGTTGTCGTTACGTCAGCAATTTGCACTGGGCTTGGGTAAACACCAGCAGCAACCAGACCCGCAACGTGAGCCATATCTACAAACAGATAAGCGCCAACTTTGTCCGCGATGTCACGGAAACGCTGCCAGTCTACAACTTGGCTATAAGCAGAGAAACCAGCCACGATCATGCGTGGTTTGTGCTCTTCAGCTAAACGTTCAACTTCTTCGTAATCGATTTCGCCAGTTTCTGGGTTTAAACCGTATTGAATCGCGTTATAAGTTTTACCAGAGAAGCTTACTTTTGCACCGTGAGTCAAGTGACCACCGTGAGCCAAGCTCATACCCAAAACTGTGTCGCCTGGGTTAAGAAGGGCTAGGTAAACAGCAGAGTTAGCTTGAGAACCAGCATGCGGTTGAACGTTAGCGTAATCAGCACCAAAAAGTTCTTTAGCACGGTCAATTGCCAATTGTTCAATAACATCTACATATTCACAACCGCCATAGTAGCGTTTGCCTGGGTAGCCTTCTGCATATTTGTTAGTGAGTTTTGATCCTTGAGCTTCCATTACTGCTGGTGAGCAATAGTTTTCAGAAGCAATCAACTCGATGTGCGCTTCTTGGCGAGCATCTTCATTAGCGATTGCTTGAGCGATTTCTGGATCAAATTCAGCAATAGAGATATTGGCAAACATTAGCGAGGTCCTATTAAATTAGGGCTTTTAAGCCGTGCTAAGATTGGCGCGTATTGTAGCATGAAGTTTATAAATGTTGAGAATGAACTTTACTCAGTTTTAAATAAAAAAATGCTCATGTTCAAAAAAACATGAGCATTTTATTGAAACCAAGTTATTGAATTGGCATTAGAGATTTTACATCTGCAACAATATTAGGAATATTCGCAGTATATGCAGTTGTATGATCCCATGCTGGGTCTTCTTCCAAAACTATAGTATTCGTCATTCCTAGATTCTTCGCATTGGTAATAAGGTCAGCTGTCGCATTTGCTGGAACAGTCCTATCAGACCCACCTTGGTATATCTTCACTGGCGTCGTAACTTTCACCGATAAGGGCTGAGAAGTGCTACTTAAAAATGTTGAAATTGCAGGTACTTGCATAAAATCACTTTGTGTTAAATAACCTGACAATGAATTAGTTGTGTTGGCGGCAGTTGCCATTTTAATACCAAAATCCAGCCCCAATGGTTCTGAACAGATTGTTTCAGCTTGAGTGGCTATTGTTGCTGCATTTGTTTCAAAGACTTGAATATAGGTAGGTGGTGATGATTGACCTTGCATTCCCGCATTAATCAGTGCGGCATAAGTATTTAAAGAAGCTAAGGTAGAAACTTGATCTTTAGCTGGTAAATTCGCTACAAGCAGTTTTCCTGTATCAAAAATCGTTTTTAAATTAGACGCAGGTGCAACTGCAACAGTTCCTTTATAGTCAAGATTTGCACGCGAAGCATATTGAGCTGCCCCTAATGCTGCGTGTCCGCCTTGAGAGTGCCCTACTGCCATCCATTGATTAGATACTTTTGCTCCCAGATAATTACGTGCAGCGACAACCGCATCAGTAATTGAATAAGCCTCGCTTTTTAAATTTAGGAAAGGATGAAACTCATGACCACTTGGCTCGCCCAAGCCTTCATAATCAGGTGCCACCACCACATAACCTGCACTTAAAAGTTGAGTAATCATCCCTTCAATCTCTACCCTCAGTTTGCTTCGACTAGGTGCACACTGATCTGCCACGCCAGTGGTACCATGCGCCCAAACCACAATTGGCCAACCTGTTACAGGTGCCGCTGTTTTCGGTGTAATGACCAATGACGTCGCTTGAACTTCCTGACCATTCACCCCCAACATTTTATAAGTCATCACCAAGCTTTCACCTGCCACGCTGGTCATATTTGTTTCGTTATAGACTGCGGTTTTTACCACAGGATCAGCAATATTATTTAGAGGAATAGATGTGTCAGGCTGAACAATGACGCTGCCATTATCTCCATTCCCGGATCCATTCCCCGATCCAGATTCATTCTCATCTCCACCGCCCCCGCCACCGCAGGCGGTAAGTAAAAAGGCACTGCTGATTAACACTGTTAATAATGTTTTTTTCATTTTGCATTTCCTTATATATTTTTTTATTTTGATGATTTTTAAGTAATCATGAATACAAACTATTACCTTTATTTAATATTTGAACAATGTGATTTAACATCAAATTAAAAATACAAAAATAGACTGGATTACCATTAATTCAAATTATTGATTTTTATAAATTTTATTTTTATATTTTTACAAATATTAAACACTATTAATTTAACAAAATATGTCTGCTTTTATTTGTCTGATTCCAGGCTTGCTGTGGGATTTGGCTGTAGAAGTCTAAAAAGAAAAATAGTCAACAAAGTGGTCCCTTTTTATGCGGTACCGATGACCAATCAACAAAAATAACCTCTTAAAAGTCAGCATCAAACGGATGGCGACCGTATTCGTAAATACAAACAATTAAACAGAAATCAAAGGATATTTTTACAATTTCTCAAATAAACCTTGATTCAGACAATGGGCCGCCCTGATATCCATTATAGCGCTTACATTTCGCGTGATACTTTCAAAGCAGCGCATTTAAACAGCAGCCCGGTATAGAAATCATCCTGAATGAGGAAAAGAGCGTATTTTCAGTTTGTATCGGTATATTTGAAAATGTTAAATTTAGCCAAACGATCGCAACGGTTATGGACCTGTCATGCAAGCAATTATTCTCGATACCGAAACCCATACTTTAAATGGACAGCCGATTGAGATTGCTTATGCGCCGGTCCAAATCCATGACAGCAAACTTTCCTTAGATAAGAGTGAAATTTTCGACCAGCTCTATAGTGTCGATGAACCCATCTCTTTTGCCGCCATGGCAGTACACCATATTCTGGAATCCGAGCTGGTGGGTCAGCCTCACTACACGACTTTTAGCCTTCCACAGGAAACCACTTATATTATTGGTCATAATATTGATTATGATATTCGTGCCATTGAGAAATGCGGTGTAGATACCAGCAAGATCAAAGCCATTTGTACCCTTGCCCTTGCCCGTTTAGTCTGGCCAGATGCCGAAGCTCATAATATTTCTGCCCTTATTTATATGATCAGCAAAGGCAGTGAAAAAGCCCGTGAAATGATTAAAAAAGCGCATCGTGCCGATATGGATATCATCTTGACTGCTAATATTTTGATGCATGAAATCCACCATTTAAACATTCAAAATATTGAACAGCTTTATCTGGCATCGGAAGATGCACGTATTCCTCGTACCATTAATTTCGGTAAACATCGGGGTAAAGCAATAGCGGATTTACCTGCAGACTATATACAATGGCTGCTTCGTCAGGAAGATCTGGACCCTTATTTGCGCAAGGCGCTCGAAAAAGTCAGCATTTTCACTTCATAATATTTTGATTTGTAATATTATTTAAATAATATTGTCATTATTCCTATCTACAATCGGCCTTAATTTAGCGGGGAGTAAATTAAGGCATGAATCAATATCATAAAACTGATTTAGGCATTGAAATTTTAAAACAACGCTCACTCAATCTGAATGCCCGTCAACGTAGACTGCTACTACTGATTGGTACGGATGATTTTGACCTGCTTCCTGAACAATTTAAGCGCCGTATCGCATCACCCGAATTAATTGAACAGTTGCTGGAAATGGGACTTATTAGTCGTCCAGCTAGCCAGCCCGTTCAAGCACCAATAACATCCAATACCCTAGATACAGAAATTGAAGTCAGCCTTCCTCTGCAAAATACCAAACTTAAAGATCATGCTAGCGAAGCGATTTGTGCTCCTAACATTTCCCAATCTTCAATTACGGATGAAAATACTGAGCAGGTATCCTGTCAAAATGAAATACAGATGACCATAGAAGTCCTGGATTTTGAACAGGTCAAACAATTCATGGCTCAACTGCTGCAACGACATTGCGGTTTAATGGCAAAACAGCTGATTAATCGTATTCTGTCTGCGAATGATTTACGCAGTTTAAAACAGTGTCAGATGCAATGGATTACAACATTACAGGAAAGTCGCATAGCTCCACAGGAATTAAACCAATACCTCAACCAGATCAACTGTTCGCTACAAAAGCTTCCGAGCTGATCAAGCTTAAGAGCTTTTTTATGTTTCGTTATTTATTTAAGGTCTTAACCATTTAAGAGATATTCGTTTTTATACTTATAAAACAATAAGATTATACTTAATTTACCACAGCCAGATTAAACTGGAACCCATAGCTTGATGCTAGATACGACCTTAGCTGAATGGCAAATATTTGCTAAAACCCCCATATAGTAAATATTTCAGGGGATTTCATGATGACGACCTTACATTATTTAGAATTTCATCCAGCTGACAATCCCATGTACTTAAAAAAAGTTGGCAACTGGGTACTGACATTTTTAAGTCCTAGAGATGATCTGACTCATATTCAACTTGCCATTACCAGTGTATTGCCGCGCCAGCTCAGTGAAAACTTACAACCCCTTCGGGTCATTATTGATCAGACAGAAATTGAAAATCGCTGGTTAATCCAGCAAATTATTTGTTATGACAGCACACAAGGCAAGGATGAAATATTGAGTTGTGATGATGCCATGGGAATTAAAGTGATTAAAAACATCATGCAGGAATTTAATAAATATGATGTAGAGCTAAATTTAATTTAAGCAGTGGCCTTTTCTTCACTTCGATAAGCTTTCTTTAATAGTATTTATTTTTTAAAATTTTATTTAGAGTAGTTTTACTGCATTAAAAAAACTCACCTTTAACAGTGAGTTTTTATTTTTTATCGATTATTAATACTAAACTTTTATAATAGATATCTTTCATAAATCAAAAAATGTTCAATATTAGATTTTTTTAAATCAGCACTGCCGCATTTGATTGTTGTGATTTTGATACCTTTGCGTAGGCAATATCTCGACTTTTGAAAGGTCAAAAGTCGACAAAAACCTTTTGGTTCCCATACACAACATCCTTGTCGTGATGGGAAACGTGTGGCATCCATGCCACACTCATGAATCTAATACAGGTTAAAATCTATTTTTTCTTTTAACTTTACGAACAGTTTATAGTCATTGAAAAATGATATATGAAAGAACGCTAATATTTTCATTATTCAATAACGCGATAAATACTGTCAGAAGTACGGCTTTCAAAAAGCAACTCAATACTTGGACGAATAATTTCACCATTTACCACTATATGTTCAATCTTTTGAAATAATGAGAGTTCATGCAATGCTGAATTTTCCGGAATTGGCCGTAATAATGCTTGTACTGAATGAATATTGCTAAATTGGTCTTGAACCTTCACCTCGATCAGTTGAGTCATCTCATTCTCCGCTCTCTTTATCTAACCAGTCTTTTTATAACATACGTTTTATTTATCCATAATTTAGAGATGTTAAACTTCTTGGCAATGTAATTTTTTATAAAAAAATAGATGATATTTCTCTTAAATATGTTATTTAGAAAAGGCCTAACTTTTAGAATAAACCATGTCAATCCATCTGAATCATCTAAAATGAATACTGCTATCACTAGGCTATCTACAAACCGTTTTGCTTATTAAAATAAGAAAGCCCGCATTGCTGCGGGCTTTTATGTTGGAAGGCTAGTGCTGATTTTTTGTTTCAACCCGAAGGTTGCAAACTCAACAAGCTGTCATTGATCCGTCCAACCACTTTATAGCGTCTCTCGACCTACTGTATTTTTAATATAAAACTCGAAAATGAAATAGGCAACCCTGCTCAACATTTATACACATCAATTCAATGAAACTATTATTGTATATTTTATAAATTCGTGAAAAATAGACGCTGGTTTAACAGCAGCACATTAGATTTAGATAAACTTTGAATAGGGCTAATGTTTAATGATTTATCTCTGCTATTTCCAAACCAATGATGACAAATATTTTTATAATTAAAATCAATAATATATAATTATTCTTATCTTTTTTAATAACAACTTACAACATTATGACGTTCAGGTTTGCAAGCTTTTATCGTAGATAAGATAACTGGTCATACAATCCATTTTGAATTTTTTATTTCAATGAATCAGGTGAAAGGCTGTTTTATATATTCCCCAGAAAATTTTGAGCTAAAAATACGGATCAATTGATCCGTATTTTCCATGGCTCAGGCTTAAATACCCATACACATATATTTAATTTCCAGGTAGTCTTCAATACCGTATTTGGAACCTTCACGTCCTGTGCCAGACTCCTTGATTCCGCCAAAGGGTGCAACTTCTGTAGAAATCAGGCCTTCGTTAATGCCGACCATCCCATATTCTAGTTCCTCACCGACTTTCCAGGCACGACTTAAGCTTTCAGTATAGATATAAGACGCCAAACCAAACTCGGTGTCGTTTGCCATCTGGATTGCTTCTTCATCTGTACTGAATTTGAATACCGGTGCAAGTGGTGCGAAGGTTTCATTTCCAGCCACCAGCATGTCTGGTGTCACACCTGACAATACCGTCGGCTCAAAGAAGGTTTGACCTAATTCATGGCGTTTCCCCCCTACCATGACTTTCGCACCTTTACTTACAGCATCGGCAATATGTTCTTCAATCTTCTCAACGGCCTGTTCATTAATCAACGGACCTTGTTCCGCACCGGCTTCAAAGGCAGGTGCAACTTTTAACTTTTGCACGGCAGCTGCCAATTTTTCAAGAAACTGATCATGAATATTGGCATGTACCAAAATACGGTTACTACATACGCAGGTCTGACCACTGTTACGGAATTTCGAAGCCATTGCCCCTTTCACAGCCCTGTCTAAATCAGCATCTTCAAACACGATAAAGGGTGCATTCCCCCCCAATTCCATGCTGATTTTTTTCATGGTGGAAGCACACTGTTCCATCAACAGCTTACCTACTTGAGTTGAACCCGTGAACGATAATTTTTTCACGACTGGGTGCGTAGTAAGAACACCACCAATTTCACGCGAACTGCCTGTAACCACATTCAGCACACCCTTAGGAATACCGGCCTGTTCCGCTAGTGCAACCAAGGCAAGTGCAGACAAAGGGGTTTCTGAAGCTGGCTTGATCACCACAGTACAACCTGCTGCAAGTGCTGGACCCACCTTACGGGTAATCATGGCATTCGGGAAGTTCCACGGTGTAATCGCTGCGACTACACCTACAGGTTGCTTGATTACAACCAAGCGACGACCTTGTTTATCATGTGGAATCACATCACCATAGGTACGTTTTGCTTCTTCGGCAAACCATTCAATAAAGCTGGCACCATACAGGATTTCACCACGACTTTCTGTTAAGGGTTTCCCCTGTTCAGTACTTAAAATGACTGCAAGATCCTCCTGATTGGCCACAATCAGGTCAAACCATTTACGCAGTAATACCGAGCGTTCTTTCGCAGTCGTATTTTTCCAGGAATGAAGTGCAGCCTCGGCAGCCAGTACAGCTTGTTCCACTTGTGCAGTTGAGACACTTGGCACTTGTGCAATGGTTTCACCCGTTGCAGGATTGGTCACAGCAAAGCTTTTGCTATTTGCTGTATCCATCCAAAGACCATCAATAAATACTTGTTGTTTCAGTAAGTCTGGATTTTTAAGTTGCATCTATATTCTCCTTAATAGACGCCTGGCACGGCGCTTTGAGCTGGTGCTACGCCATTTTTAAATTTAGACAGCGATTGTGTCATCGATTTCATCTGTAAGATGGGGATCTACACCAACAGCAACGAATTCTGTACCCAAAGCTAAATATTGCTTTGCAAAATTTTCATCTGCTGAAAGGATACCTGCTGCTTTAGCTGCAACACGGTTTTTTGAATACTTAAGACTTTCACTTCCTGTACTTCAATAGATCCCGAATTGCCTGGATGTCCAGGTGCTGCAGCATGATCTGCAAGATCAATGAATATAACATCCACAGCCTTTCCATTGTTTATTAAAGATGAGAAGTACTGCTTGGCAAGGTTTAGATTCAACTATGGCAACCCAAGACAACAGCTTAAAACGCTGTTAAATTAGACTGGAATTTAATCTTATCTACTACAACCCCAATACTAATTCTATTTAAATACGAATTTATATAATGAATAGAATAAAGATTAAAAAATTAAATAAAGCTAATAAAAGATGATAAATACACATTTTCTACTTTTGAAAAAGGTAAATACCAGGTCAAAGCCAAGCAGGTTCATACACTAAAGCAATAAGCCGCTAAGCAAATGTAAAAAGTTTCTTTAATAGATATTCCATATTTTGAATTCTGTTTGTCCATTTACTTTTTCTTTCATTACATATAATTGAAGTATCTGCAGTTTTACAGATACTTCTTGCTTTAAAATTAATAGTTAATGGTATAACTTAAACCAAAAGTCCGACCTTCTGCGGGAATCGCTAACAAGGAATTGGCATTGGTCACAACAGCCTGTTGAGCAAATACTGTTTTGTACTGATTGTCCCATAGATTATAAATACCAAAATCTACCCGGCCTTTAGCCAGAGGGAAATGAGCCAATACATCCATGGTGCTATAACCTTTAATATCTGCAGCGCTATTACTATCACTCATACCTGCTGCTTTTAGTTTCTGGTCATCCTGATATGCTCTATCTGTTCCTTTGACCGCTTGTATTTGTGCACGGACACCATAGCCCTCATCGTTATTCCACTCAGCAAATAGCGTTCCCTTCATCGGCGAGACTGTAAAAGCATTGAGTTCATGCCAATTATCTGCGGCATCTTTATATTGTCCCCGTGTATAAGCTAAGGTACCACCAACCTTATAATTTTCCATAAATGGATAGCTAATATTGGCTTCTGCTCCATAAACCCTTTGATCGGTATCTACTACATTTACCGAGCGATCTGAGTTGAACTGTACTACCTTATCAGACGCATTATAAAAACCTGTTAAACCTAAATTTAGACCGGTGTCCTGATTTAAACGCCAGCCTAATTCATAGCTGTTTACAGTCATCGGTGCAATACCAGAAGTGGTTAAGGTATATGCTGCTACATCACGCAGTACACGTTGTACATCTGGATAGCTATAACCTTGAGAGAAGTTGGCATAAATTTGCTGTGCGTCTGTTAAATCATAGACTGCCCCTAAATTGAATAGGAACTTATCAGAATCTGTCGAATCAGCAGCCATTAAAGTAATCGGTTTACGTGCAGTTAAGTAACTATCGGTATCGGCTTGAACATATTGATAACGTACACCGGCCTGGATATTCAAACGATCCGTTAATGCATAATCCCCTTGTACAAATGTCCCTATATTCTGGATTTCTGTATCTGGTCCGGAACCTTGTTTTTCACCTGTAGGGGTATATACCAGACCATTATTACTTGGCTTATAAAAATCAGCCCACTGATGGTCTTTTTCCCAGTCGTAGTCCAAGCCATAAGTCAGCTTTAAATCCCGATCAGCGACTTGCAGATCGGATTGAACTGTAGATCGAATCCCTGCATAGTCTACATCGGACTGACTTTGTTTGACATCAACGCCATCAGCAGAATATCCATAAGGTACAAAACGGGCTTTTTCATTACGATAATACGCTTCCACATTCAAAACCTGCCCAAGGAAATCCTGGTTTTGGTACTGCGTATTTAAAGCATAGCGTTCTGTAAAAGGCTGATTATCTAAGCTCCAACCTTTAATGGCTTTATAAGAAGGTTCAGTTTTAGTTTGTAAATAAGAATAGTCAGGACCATATTCGGTATCCTGTTCATCTTTATAATATTGTGCGCCGAAACTTAAGCTTTGATTGTCGGTTAAATTAAAGTTTAAACGGCCATTTACATCAACGGTATCGGTATCCATGGTGCTGCCCTGCCAAGGGCTTAACGAGATACGGTCGTCTTTACCATCAAACTGTGAACCTCGGCTGGTATAATCTACTCCTAAAAAACCGTCCATTTTGTCATTATTAAATGAAGCGGTTTGCCCCACTTGATAGGCTAAACTATCACTACGGAAATTATCAGCTGAGGTTACCCCTAACTTTGTTTGAAAGCTGGCTGGTTTAGATTTATCTGCGCGTTTAGTAATAATATTAATAATACCGCCAGTCGCACCTGAGCCATAGATACTGGTTGCTCCAGAAACCACCTCAATATGATCAATCATATTTGGACTGATACTATTGAGCTGACGCGCCACGTCACGGGAACCTGTCTGTGAAACTCCGTCAATCATGACCAGTACATTACGTCCACGCATGGTTTGACCATAATTACTCGTCGTCCCAGTACTTGGTGCCAATGAAGGTACAAGTTGCGCTAAAACATCTGCGACTTTGCGACCAGCTCCTGCCTGTTGAGCAATTTCTTCACCTTTGATGGTTTGAACAGTTCCCGCAATCTCACTAATAGTTTTAGGTGTCCGGGTTGCAGTTACCACAATAGGAGCAAGTTTGATAGTTGTATCTGAGCTATCCAGTTGCGTTGATGGAGGACTTACCTCTTCTGCATAAAGATGTGTAGAAATAGCCACAGCAAGAAGACACAGACTAAATTGAGATAGTCGCATTTTCATTCCTTTGATAATCAATATTATTAAGAATGAAAATGATAATAATTATTACTAAATATGTAAAAGTATTATTTAAATTTTATGTAATTTTTTAATCAGTAAGTAAAGCTAGAGAGCCGCAAGGTAATTTGCAAGTCTGCCTGAGTGAAGTATCAGTTTATTCTTGAATACAGCCATCAATTTAAGATTAAAACGATGTGTCGGGTTCTCAAGATTGCGCGTGCTGGCTATTACGCCTGGTTGCATGAACCTGAATCAGGCAGGACCATTGAAGACAAGCGGTTATTACAACTTATTCGCTCTTCTTATGAGACCAGTTATGGCATCTATGGTTATCGTCGCATCACTCTGGATCTTAAAGAGTTAGGTGAAAGCTGCGGGCCTAATCGTGTGCTGAAGATCATGAAGAACAATGGCATTGCCGCTGTTCGAGGATATAAAAAGCATAAGAGTTGTGGCTGTGGTCGTCCTCAGATTGTGCTGTTTAAAATTCAGCATAAAAAATTATCCATGATTAGTTTTCTGTGCCATCCATTGGCACAGAAAGATTCTTATAAAAATAATTAGCGTTGTTTTAGTTTAAATTGATTGCTACTTGAGTATTTTCCTTTTTCAAATGCTTGATTAAAATCAAGGAAACAGCAGCACAGAAAGCAGGTATTGCTAGCAAACTCATGATTTCAAAACTCGAAAGGTTTAATGACATTAACCAGCCACCAACAAGCGACCCCACTACAGAACCTGATCGACCAACTGCATTTGCCCAACTCACACCTGTTGCTCTACAGTGCGTTGGATAAAAACCAGAAGCAAAAGCATTTACACCCACTTGTGAACCGCTGATCCCAATTCCGACACCAAACATGCCAAGCATCAGTATCAGCGTATTGGCGTGTTCAATCCCGAAACCAAGGCAAACCAAGAAAATAGCGCCTAAGACATAGGCAATGCTGAGGGTTTTAGTGGCATCCGATTTATCCATAAGAATCCCTAATGCAATGGCACCAATAGTTCCACCAATCTGAAAAATTGAGGTTAACCAAGAAGCATTGGATAAATTAAATCCTTCATTGGTTAATAAGGTCGGCATCCAGCTTGAAATCATGTAGATAATCAAGAGGCTCATGAAAAATGTACACCAAATTAAAATCGTACCTAAGGCATAACCTTTGACAAATAAATCTTTAAAGCTTGATTTTTCAACCTCATTCACCGTTGGAATCAAATTCGGCTGGACTGTAATATGCGGTGCAATACGTTGGACGATCTTTTCTATTTTTTCTCGGCTTTTATTTTTCAAAACCAAGAAACGTAATGATTCTGGCAATAAAAAATATAGAATAGGTACTGTAATTAAAGGCAGAACACCGCCTATCAATAAAATACCGTGCCACCCTATTTGCGGCAGCAATTGAGCCGATAAGATTCCCCCTAACGCTGAACCAATGGTAAAACCGCAAAACATCATGGTTACCAGGTTTGAGCGACGTGAACTGGGTGCATATTCTGAAGTTAATGTAATCGCATTAGGTAAAGCCCCGCCTAATCCCAATCCAGTAATAAAGCGCCAAATAATCAGTGAATGTAAATCCGGTGAGAAAGATGCAAAAACACTGGCTATACCAAAAACAACCACTGAGCCAATCAAAATTGGTTTACGCCCTAATCGATCTGATAAAGGCCCAAAAATCAGGGCTCCAGCCATCAAACCAAATAGGCCTGCACTAAATAACGGTGCTAAATCAGTTGCTTGTAAAGCCCATTCCGTCTTTAGTGCAGGTGCTATAAAACCTACTGCAGCGGTATCAAAGCCATCAATGGCGACAATCAAAAAGCACAGCCACATAATCAGCTTTTGTGTTACTGAGAGTTTATTGTTATCAATAAAGCTTTGAACATCAATATTTTTGCTATTTTGAGACATAATAATATCCTTACACCATCTGATATGGTGTTCATGCAATCCTTAGCACAAGGCGCTCACTCTTGCTTATTTTTATGATTCAGAGTTGAGCGCCTGTTTGGTTAAATCAGTCTATTGACTTATTTCACATTGACAGTGATGCCGGTTAAGCCTGCAACATCTGCACGCATTACATCACCTTTCACCACAGCACCAACCCCCTCCGGTGTCCCTGTGAAAATCAAGTCACCGGCTTTCAATTCAAACAAAGTCGATAAATTGGCAATGGTTTCAGCCACATTCCAAATCAGGTGGCTCACATCACTGCGCTGCTCAGTTTGTCCATTAACAGTTAGATGAATATCTGCACTGTTAATTTCACCAGTTTCACTGATTGGATGAATTGGACCAACTGGAGCTGAAAAATCAAATGCTTTACCTACTTCCCATGGACGGCCTTTTTCGCGCATTGCCATTTGAAGATCACGTCGGGTCATGTCTAAGCCTACGGCATACCCATAAATATAATCAGCAGCATCTTCTACAGAAATGTCTTTACCATCTTTGCCAATCGCTACAACTAACTCGATTTCATAATGATAGTTATTGGTTTGTGATGGATAAGGAATATCTACTGCATCCTGATTCACTGGAATAATCGATTCCAAATCATTCGGCTTACAAAAGAAAAAAGGCGGTTCACGATCTGGATCAAAGCCCATTTCACGCGCATGGGCAGCATAGTTGCGACCAACACAGTACACACGGCGGACTGGAAATTTGTACTCAGAGCCATTAATAAATAGGCTCGCAGTAGTCATTGGTTCAAAAATAAAAGACATGGTCGATTTCCTTTTCATATTACTTTGATCTGTTAATCAAGTTGCATCAGCTTGCTGTTCAGGTGCCGCCTTTTGGAACGCCTCAAGCGTCATGCAATGTTGATAAATTTCATTGATGTTTGGATAAGCCGATAAGTCGACTTTAAAGCGCTCAGCCGAGACCACTTGTGGAATCAAATAAGCATCAGCAATAGTCGGTTGTTTGCCGTAGCAAAACTTTTCACGTGCCGGATCTTGCTGCAAAAGTTGCTCTAATGCTGCAAAACCATCCTGAATCCACTTGGCACACCATGCATTAATTTGTGTCTCATCAAGGCCCAAGTTCTGGCGTAAATGTTCCAACACTCGCTTATTGTTTAAAGGATGAATATCGCAGCCAATTAAAGCAGCCAAGGCACGTACCTTCTCACGACCCAACGCATCTTTAGGCAGCAATGCTGGCTCTGGATATTGCTCTTCCAGCCATTCAATAATGGCTGGGCTTTGAGTCAAGTTGCCGTACTCAGTTTCCAGCACCGGCACCAATCCTTGCGGATTCAACTTGATAAAGTCTGCTTGATGATGCTGATTTTTGGCCAGTGAAACTGCAACTTGCTCATAACTCAATTGCTTTAAATTCAAAGCAATTCTCAAACGGTGCGATGTTCCGCTACGGAAAAATCCATAAAGCTTCATGCTGCACTTCCTTGGGAATTTTTTGCTGCATCTAAGCAATTTCCCACATTCCATCCATACAGCCACTCCATCGCGTCATAGAAACGCTCTGCAGAACGTCCGCGCCATAAATCATTGCGGACTAAGCGCTTAATGCCAGATGCATGGTAAATTTTACCCATTTCGCGTGAGGACAGAACAATACGCGCCGTGCGTGAAACCCGAGCCTTTTGATACATATCAAAAGCTTTTGCAATATCATTATTATTGACGCGCAACGCCTCACCCAAAGTCACCGCATCCTCCATCGCCATACATGCACCCTGAGCCATATATTGTGTTGTTGGATGCGCTGCATCACCCAGCAAGGTTACACGGCCAAAAGTCCAGGTATCAATCGGTTCACGGTCTGCTGTTGCCCAGCGACGCCAGCTTTTCGGTAATTCAATTAACTGGCGAGCTTTTGGACAAATGCCTTGAAAGTAAGACAGGACTTCTTCTTTAGAACCGTCTGTTACGCCCCACTCCTCTTGTTCACGGCTATGGAATGTAACCACGACGTTATATTCCTTACCGCCACGAAGCGGATAATGTACTAGATGGCAATTAGGGCCAACCCAAATACTGGCTGCATTCCATTTCAAATCTTCTGGAAATTCACTTTCTGGCACAACTGCACGATATACAACATGCCCTGTAACCAATGCTGGATCGCCAACAAAAGTTTCACGTACAACTGATTTCACACCATCTGCACCAATCAGAGCCTGTCCGCGGTATTGTTTACCATCCTGATCAGTAATCGTTACCCCTGCATCATCCTGCTCGACTTTCTTAATCTGGCAGTTGGTAATAATTTCCAGATTACCGTATTTTTTTGCCCCTTCAACCAGCGAACCATGAATATCGGCGCGGTGAATCACTGCATATGGATTGCCAAAACGTTCACGGAATTTTTCATCAGTTGGGATTTTCCCTATCAGATATTCATCAATCGCATCGTGCATGACCATGTAATCGGTATATACCGCCTTACTGCGGGCAATTTCACCAATGCCTAAAGCATCAAAAGCATGAAAGGCATTTGGGCCTAATTGAATACCGGCCCCAATCTCACCTATTTCTGGCGCCTGTTCAAAAACTTGTACTTTAAAGCCTTGCTTCGCCATTGCCAGTGCAGCTGCAAAGCCGCCGATACCGCCACCAGCGATTAGAATAGGTTGTTGTGTATTTGACATGACTTATATCCTTATAAAATATGCTGATCAGTGACGTTCACGAACTGAATACAATCCCAATTTACGTTGCAATGGCGCTTCATCTGCTATAAACAAATAGCAAGGTAGATCAGATGTATTTATTAAATCAATATGTGAAAAACAAGGTGCGCACGCGGTATCTGCTTTGACCAGGTTAAAATTTTTCTGATCGATTTTGACCTGTAGCTGGCCATCAATGACATGGAAAATCTGTGCTGTCGAACGTGGTTGCAATTGTAAAGTTTCATTTGGACGCAGCATTAATGCTGAGTAACCGATAATATTTTGACAGTCCCTTCCAGTTTCAGGATTGATATAAGTTACCTGCACTGGCGCTTGATGATGCTCATCTTCAGCAAGTGCATGGAGAACTTTTTTAGTCTCTTTCCAAGAGTAACGCATGATCGGATAGGAAGGATTTTCACGCGTAAAATGTGCTGTTGGTACTACACCGACACCATAGCGATGTGCATTCCCAGTACTTGTAACTTTTTGAATTTCGCCTGGCTGTACATAAGACGCTTCCATGTAATACACCAATGGCAGATCCAGCACATCTAGCCAAATCACCGGCTCATTTCCATCGTGACCATGCTCATGCCAAAGCCCTGATGGTGTCAGGATTAGATCACCATGTTCCATCATGCACTTTTGACCTTCAACAGTCGTATAGGCACCTTCACCTTCTACAATTAAACGTACTGCATTTGGTGTATGTCGATGTGATGGTGCCCACTCTTTGGGTAATAAAAGCTGCATACCAAGGTACATGACCGAACTAGCTTTCATATTTTCTAGGCCATGTCCTGGGTTGGCTAAAACCAATACACGACGTTCAGCTTTTTCTATCGGTGTTAACTCACCAGCTTCAAGTAGTAAAGGCTTAATATTTTGAAAATACCATGCGGTTGCAATTGTTTGTGGCATTGGTTTATGTGGTGGTAACACATTACGTAAGCTTGGCCATAAAGGCACTAAATTTGATTCTTCAAGTTCACCGAGATAACGTTTTGGCAAGTCATCCAATGTTGCTAACTGTTCCATTGCAGATCCTCTTTTATGGCGCATTCGTACATCCATCATCTGTACTTTTAGGGCCTATCATTCCTTGATCATCAATGTAGCAATGGAAAATTGTTGAATCTATGCACAAAAAACAATAGGCTGTATTGAAAATATCAATACAAGGATTGTAGGATGTTGAATTTAGATACTCGGCTTTTACAAATTTTTCTTGAAATATATAAACATAACAGTGTGTCTAAGGCTGCCGAGCAGTTAGAAATTGGACAGCCTACCCTTAGCATTGCCTTAAATAAAATGCGGGCACATTTTAATGATCAACTCTTTGTACGGATTGAGAATAAAATGCAGCCTACGGAATTATCGAAACAAATATATCCATTCGTCGTAGAAATTCTTAATAGGTTGAAACTCGTTCAAAATTACAATCTTGCTTTTGCCCCTAAAACATCAAATTATCAATTTAAAATAAGCATGACGGATATTAGTCATTTAGTATTATTGCCAAGACTATTGAATTACTTAAGAGAGAATGCTCCTAATATTCGCCTAGAAATCGTACCGATTGATACCAGTACCCCTCTTATGATGTCAAATGGGGACATTGATTTAGCAATTGGCTTTTTACCCCAATTAGAAGCTGGATTTTATCAACAAACATTATTCCAGCAGAGGTATATTTGCATAGCGAGTAAAGACCATCCTAGACTCTCGGGAACTACTCTTTCTGATCAAGAGTTCCGCCAAGAATTACATGTCGATATTTTCGCTACAGGCGGTCATTACATACTCGAACACGAGCTTCAAAAACTTGGAGTTAATCGCAATATTCTTGTCCGTTTACCAAGCTATTTAGGGGTGGGGCTTGTCGTCCAAGATACCGATGCTATAGCCACTATTCCGCATTATTTAGCTCAGCTTATTTTAGCTAGAGGCGGATTAAAAGTATTAGAGCCACCCTATACTTTCCCAACGTATAGCGTAAAACAACATTGGCATGCTCGTGTCCATCAATCACCAAGCAATCAATGGTTACGAAAAGCCTGTCATGAGCTTTTTTCTGACTAAATACGGCTTTTTTGCATAAACATTTAGAAGTTAAAATTACTCTAAATCAGTCAAAATTAAGTGACAATCCGAGTATGAGGTCTGTCTAATTCAGCGCATCTATTTATCATGGCTATACTCGCATGAATTTCATGGACCTGACTCTCAAAGTGCCTTGCACTCAGCTTGATTGGTCTCAAAATGAATTTCAAGAACGTTGGATTCAAGCTAATCTTGAAGGGTTTTACGGACACTTAGACGGATTAGTTCAAATCTTCAAAGAATGTATAATCACTCCCAAACTAAAAATAAGGGAATCGAAGTTTCCCGCTTATTCTCGACTAACTAACTTATTTTCAATCCACTGATTGATTTCCTAAGCTGACCAACCGACACCACGATTCTGCGTAATCTTCACCTTATTTGAGAAACTAGGAACATGATAAGGTTAATTTTCATCCATAATTTCATAAATAATTGAACAACCAACACCAGTGAATTGAATGATTTTTTTAATGTTAATCAGTTGGTTAATTTGGAAAGTTTGACCTAAAAATACATTCATGATGCGTACTCCGATCTCATGGTGACTAGCAACTCGCTCATTAGATACGGGATTTCTGTAAGGTTTTACCCAATTCAATTCAGTTCAAAATTGTTACTGATCCTTGCAATCCTTGCTTGATATTAAACACTTTGTTCCCCCTCTGTTGGCTGACACCTATCCTGTTCTTTATACAATTCCTCGACGACATTCATGCCATTCTCGATATCCACCTCAAACTACGAATTACCATAGACCTGTAAGACCATAACCCTAAGGCAATTGTATAATGGAAAACCTGCAAATCTTTGCTACGCATACGTCGAGCAGAGTCAGTTTTACCTTGTTTTTCATAAAGTCTACAAGCATCTAAAATTTGTGCTGCAGTAATTTCACTGATTGGATACTTTCCAATCGATAAATAAAGTTTCTCCCAAACAAAAGCATTTCGTTTTTGCGTGCTTGATTCAAGTTCTTCAGTTTTTCTGAACTCTTCAGCAATAAATTTAAAGGTATTATCGGCAGCAAATAAGGCTTGTTCCTTTTCCTTAATTTTTATTTCACTAGGGTCAATATTTTGCGAAATTAATTTCCTAAACTCTGCTCGCTTCACTCTTGCATCTGCAAGAGTGACTTCAGGATAAACTCCCAAGGCTATCGTTGATCTTTTTTTAGAAATTGGACGTACATAATCAAATCGCCAATATGTACCACCTTTTTTATCCAATAAAAGATAAAGACCATCTCCATCAGAAACTTTAATGCTCTTTTCCAATACCTTTTTTTTGTTGTGATATTACTGATTTTATCTTCGTATCAGTAAGCGGTAGAATAGTTTTAGCCATTTTTAACGGTATATTTTTAGAGTGAATTAACATGTACCGCAAAAAGCACCGTTAAAATTATGGTGGATTTAGGATACCATTGGACATCATAGAACAATATTAAATTTAAAAATATTTTATTATCAATGATTTAGGATGATTTTGGATTTCAAAGGAAGGGAAAATGGTGCGCTCAGCGCGCATAAGAATGAATAAGTATATTATTGATTTTTAATAATAAAAAATCATTCAAAAACAGTAGATACCGTAATAAATACCGTATAAATACTATTCACTTTTTTCAAATTGCTAATTTGAAATTTATTGACCCAATTTTGACCCAGATCAGATTTAGTGCATTGAATCACTTTAAAATCTTGTTCCAATCCGAATTCAGAATTTGAAATGGCGTACGGCATTATAGCAGAACATTATACTTAACCCGAATCCTGCTTAAGCCGATGATTCCATAATTTGAATTGTTGGCTTATTTCGATGGATTAATTGATATGCACATAACGAAGCATAAATTCCGCTGAGAAATCCATGAGTACTAGGTGCTTTACTCGTTACCAAATGATATTGACCTTTCAATAAGCTGAATAATGTTTCTATTTTATTGCGTTGCCTTAGGTGATATTCATCTGATGTACAGAGCTGTATAGTCTATACCGAGCGAACCCATACGAAAAACCTCGGCAGGATGCCAGGGTTTTTTATTATCTAAACTTCTTAAATTAAAGTTGGATGAGCATCTAGAATACGAATTAAAGTCGCTGCAGGACCAGTCGGATAGCGACGGCCTTGTTCCCAGTTTTGCAGGGTTCTCGCGCTGATATGCAAACGTGCAGCAAATTCAGCCTGGGTTAAGCCTGTTTTCTCTCGTACTTCTTTAATATCTGGCAATTCAAGCTCTGTGACTCGACTGGCCTTTATCTCATTACGTTTGATGGCACCAGCTTCTTTAATTGAAGCAACCAGGTCATCAAATAAGTTGTTATCCATGAAATTGCTCCTTCACTAATTGACGCAGGATCGAGGTTTCTTTGTCTGTCAGATTATCTTTCACAGACTTTGGATAAGCCACCAGGAAAAAATCTGATCATCTTCTGTGACCCAATAATAGATCACACGGATACCGCCACTTTTCCCCTTATTGCCCTGAGCACAACGTACTTTACGAATTCCACCACCATTTTTACCAAGTCCCCCTTATCAGGCTGTACCAAGAGATCTTGCTGGAGCTGACGATATTCTTCATCAGTTACAAGATCTTTGATTTGCTTAGTAAAAATACTAGTTTCAATAAATAGCATGAATTAATATACGTCATTGGCGTATAAAAAAGTATAACATTCCAAAATTTAAAAAACGACAGATTTAAATTTTTAAATTATAAAAGTGCCTACTTCTCTCTAACTTTTAATTAATCCGAATCGCGGATAAGGTTTTTTTCTTTAAAATCAAAATAACTATAATTTTATGATTAATTTGAATCAGTTTTTAGTGTTATCAGATCAAATCATAGGCTTTTTTATGCTCAAACTGATGGATAAGTCTCAAGATGTTTGATAAATCAAACTTTCTACAGGGATATTGAGAAAAATAGGATTCTATCGACTCAAAATTAAAGTTTGCCATAAACGTCCCATACACGCATTGCTATCAGCAAATGGGTGAATAAACTCATAATGAAATACTGAACTCTGAATTAATGGGTGCTCATTGCCTTCAGCCAACCACTGCAATAATTCTCCCATTAAACGGTGGACTTGATTTGCAGGTGGAGCCATATGTACAACTCGATCCCCTGACATTACACCACCCTGACGATATTGCACCACCGCATCAATAACTGTGAGCTAACTCATCGCTATTTCTTTTAAAATAAACCTATGCATTCTCGTTAAAATACCTAGGTTTCTTCACTACAGGACAGCATTATGCTTATTCATGCCGACTTCTCACAACCCGTCATCATCAAACCAGAGGATTACCATTGGGTGAAATCTCCAGGAGGTGAAGTCGATAGAATGATGCTTGATCGTATTGGCGATGAAAAAGCACGTGCAACGAGTCTGGTGAAATACGCACCAGAATCTGCCTTTCCTGAACATCAACATCCTTTGGGTGAAGAAGTCCTCATCTTGTCAGGCATTTTTACCGAGAATACTGAAGATGATTATCCGGCAGGCTGGTATTTACGTAACCCGCATCATTCAACTCATCGGGTTTCCAGCAAAGCAGGTTGTTTAATCTTTGTGAAACTGATGCAAATGACTGAACATGAGAGAGAACCCACCCGGATTAATACCAATGATCCAGCGAATTGGAAGCTTAGCGAACATCGGATGATATGCCCGTTATTTCAATCGGAACATGAGCAGACCTATTTAGAAAAGCTAAAACCTGATCAAATTTTCGTAGAGAAATTAGAACAAGGGATTGAATTGCTCATTATCAACGGTCAATTATTTTGCGGCACTGAAATATATCCAGCAGGTTCGTGGGTCCGTCTTCCCATCCATAGTGCTGCTAAATTTCAGGCAGGTCCATCAGGCGTAACGCTTTATGTCAAAACTGGTCATCTACAACATGCAATCGATGTATGGGTGAAATAAACCATAATGTGTCTTCAAAATGGCTGCCTCATGTCTAGAATACTTGGAGCGGCCCACTTAGCGCTTTTTAAAATCAATATAAAATGCAATGATATATCATTACATTTATGGTGTTTCTTTTTTCATGTATGATCGACTAAGACAAATTCAGGGATAAGGTAATGTTTGAAACTATTGATGATTTAAAGAACAAATTAGATCAGCATCGCCCTCTTTCTCCGTCAATCGTCAAAAATTTACAAGAAGACCTTATTGTCCGCTGGACCTATCACTCGAATGCGATTGAAGGTAATACACTTACATTGCTAGAAACAAAAGTCGTGTTAGAAGGTATAACTGTTGGTGGCAAAGCATTACGAGAACATTTCGAAGCGATCAACCATAGAAATGCTATCTATTATGTTGAAGACATTATTCGCAAAGAAGAGCCTTTTTCTGAATGGCAGATTCGAAATATCCATCAACTCATTCTAAAAAATATTGATGATGACAATGCAGGACGTTATCGCCAGCAAAACGTATTGATTTCAGGTGCTACGACTACTCCTCCTGACTATACATTGTTGAATGACAAGATGGCTCAGCTCGTTGATTGGTACAAATCGGAAGCACATAAGCTTCATCCAATTGAACGTGCTGCTAAAGTACATGCGGATTTTGTAGGTATTCATCCGTTTATTGATGGCAATGGTCGTACATCACGTCTTTTAATGAATTTAGAATTACTTAAAGCGGGTTATCCACCCTGTGTTATTACAGTTGAAAATCGATTGGCTTATTATGAGGCCTTGGATCAATGGATGGCTTATGGAAAAACTGAAGCTTTTATCCAGTTGGTTGCTGAAGCTATACTAGAGGGATTTAAACCGTATCAAGTTGTATTAGGAATTTAGAAGACTAACTTGAGCAGTATCTTGATCGCTAGCACTAGATTGCCACAATTGCATCTAGAATTATTGGTAGAACAAACTCAATAAATTCAAAAAAATTACTCGACTTTTTATAGTCACTGACTTGATATATTATGTTGTTTTTAAAGCATCTATTTAAAAGTGGGTATGTATGCAGATACAAAGCTTTCGTCTTAAAAATATTGGGCAATTCCAAGACCTGAGCGTGTCTTTAGCACCTACTCAACAAGTATCATCAAATATCACTGTATTCATCGGTAATAATGGTAGTGGTAAAACTTCACTTTTAAAATCTGCCACTACTGCATTGACTTGGTTTGTTGCACGTTTAAAAAGTGACAAATCAAATGGTACTCCTATTCCTGAGCACGTTATTTCAAATGGTGCTAACTCCGCAAGTATTGAAATTTGTGTGCAAAACACGAATCCACAGCACCAATTACAATTTTATAATTGGCGTATTGTGAGAAGTCGTTCCGCTAGAAAAACAGATTTAACATCTAATTTGACTGAATTAACTCAATTAACAAATCGCTACAAACAATCTTTAACTGACGATGAAAAAAGTAACTTACCTCTCATCGCTTTTTATCCAGTTGAACGTAGTGTCATCGAAATTCCATTAAAGATTCGAGAAAAGCACCAATTTTTACAAATTGATGGCTATGATAATGCTTTGAATAATGCTGTCGACTTTCGAAGATTCTTTGAATGGTTTCGAGAAAGAGAAGATGTTGAGAATGAGTTTATAAGCAATCAAGCTTCTAATATTAATAAAATTTTAGCCCAAGAATTAGAAGTTCTGGAGTCATTAACTAAACGAGAATTTACTAAAAATAAATCTGAAACAATTAGTTTACAGAATAAATTAACCTCATTAATAAACTCTATAAAATTCAAAGACAATAAAGCAGAATTAGCTACTGATGCTCAGCTCCAAGCTGTACGCAATGCTATCTATGCTTTTATTCCTGAGTTTAGTAATTTGCGTGTTAAACGTAAACCACGTCTACATATGTCTGTAGATAAAAATGGTAAGCCGTTAAACGTTACCCAATTGTCACAAGGTGAAAAATCATTGATGGCCTTGGTTGGCGATATTGCTCGACGCCTTGCCATGATGAATCCAAATCTCGAAAATCCATTACATGGCAAAGGTATAATCCTAATCGATGAAATTGACATGCACTTGCATCCTCAATGGCAACGCACAATTATTCATCGATTACAAACTACCTTTCCTAATTGCCAATTTATTCTAACAACTCATTCACCTTTAGTGATCTCCGATGTTCAAGATATTCTAGTTTACGATCTAGAAGATCAAAAGATTACTGCACTACCATCACTGTATGGACAAGATGCAAATACCGTTTTGTTGCAATACATGGATACAAGTTATCGTAATTCTGTTGTTACTGAACAGATTACCCAAGCAATGGATGCAATTCAGAATAACAATCTTGATAAAGCCCAACAATTGATAAATGATTTAAAGTCAACTGTTGGCGAAAATCAGCTAGACGTTATGCGTCTCATTGCAATGCTCAAAAAAAGATCTCTCGTGATTAAGCAGGGTCTATAAATTGCAACACATTATCAAAACAACAGAACCCGAAAAACTCCGCGAGTATAAAAGGCATCACCCAACTCATCGTTATGATGACCTGAAGGATGATCCGAAACAGATACGCCTAGCTATTCGACAACATTGCTTGGAAGAACAGTCCTATTTATGTGCTTATTGCTGTCGTGCTATTGGTGAAAAAGATCACGACTGTATGAATGAGCACGTAAAACCACGTCAAAAACATCCACAATACAGCTTGGATATGAATAATATTGTCGCAAGTTGCACCACCAATGGATGTTGTGATGATGCGAAGGATAACGATGAAATAGCCATCACACCATTATCTGAACGCTGTGAAAATGAATTTAAATTCAATCTAAGTGGAACAATTAATGCTGTCACACCTGATGCTATACAAACTGTAAAGGTACTCAAATTAGGAGATTCTTTACAGCAGAATCAGAAATTAGTAGATATGCGCAGACAAGCGATTGCAGGTTTTCTTTTTACTCAAAGTATCGATCCTGATGATCCAGTTGATATTGAAGATGATGAACTTTTAAAGTTACTGATTGAAGAGCTTAAGGATGCCCCTAATGGCAGACTAACTCCTTTTGCTCCTGTCATTATTAATGCTTTGAAAACATGGGTTGATGGAAACAAGCTCTGACTTCTCTTTTGAAGAGGAGTGTAAGACTAGATTGAAATTAATATATGAATGTATGAGTAAGGGAATACCCCTTACTCATACTCAAGTTAATTATGCAATTCACAACAGAGTCTAAAGCCTATTTTCATTCCTTTATATTTACCAGATGAATGTAAAGGAGGCTGACTACGCAAAACATAGTTATCACCATAAAAACTTGTCAGTGTGTCTGATCTAATACAAGTCTTTTCTAATAACCACTCTCCAAAAACAGTTGATTTCATGAATTTTAAGTTATGCTTTACAGTGTATTCTATGGACTCGTATTTCAGTAATAACTCCTGAAAATTCCGTTCTTCCATGTAAGGTGGATGACCTACAATTTTTTCTCCACCCTTATCATAGAAAGCAAGATTGTAAGTATAAACTGGTTCCTCTTTAGCATATCTTCTTGAAAAACCGCCATCCGAATTAATTTTAATTAATGGTCCTGTTATTGAGTCCTTTGTCCAACCTGCATATATATCTACTGCTTGTTTAAATGGTGAGATTTCCAAGTACTCATCCAAGGCCACTAACCGAGTTTCAACTTTATGTTTTCTATTAAACCAACTGATAAATGCCATAACATCATACCAAGTTAATGAAACTGGCAAATTAACATCGTTATCTTCATTCACACTATCCAAGTTATCTAACATTCCCTGTGGCTTTGTTAAATCAACTCTCCCTTTAACATATTGAGGATTTTCCTCTAAGAAATCACGAAAATCTGAAATAGTTATAAGATCGGATATCAATAAATTTTTACCATTTTTTAGTTCAACTCGATGGAATCCATTTAATTCAATAGAAGTTCTCAAATCAGTTAATGTGTTGTTGTATTCTCTATACAATGATTTCTTGAGTAGTTCATCGATACCAGGATAATTTCCAATTGTTCCACCAGACAAATAATGTTGAGTTTCTACCAAGTGACATTGTAGTTTTCTATTCCCCTTAAACTCAAAGTAGAACCAGCGTTTAAAATGATACTCATCATCAAATTTAGGTATATCAGCTCTTTTCAAATATGGTAAATAAAGTTGATGCTTAAACTCTTGGTCACGTTGATCTTTAAAAATAAAATCATATGCCCCATTTTCACTCTTTAAAAATACAAGATTATTATTAAATGGAATGACTTCTACCCAACCAATATTCAGCTCATTAATACGCTTAACGAATAACTCCATTTTTTTATTATAGTGAAATAACTCTTTCTCTTTTAAACTCATATCCGAATAATACAATTCGAAGACAGAATCTGCTTTTCTTGGTTTTACTAATTGATCACCAAGTAAATTAAATCCTGCACAAATGCAGATTACCTCACTACCAATTACAACATCTATCAACTTTCTAGTCGTGTTTTCACCATTATTAATAACAACATCCAGATCAGGATCAATTAAAGCACGATCTACGTTACTAGAATCTTGTATTTCATAGAGATTTTTTAATCCATACTTTTCACAATCTATATCAAGAGATAAGGTCAGGATTCCGTCAAAAAAGTATTGATCATAATCAAAATTGTATCCAGTAAAAATTTTTTCTGGAATTAAATGATCACTATAAAAAATTCTTTCTGAAATATCTTGTCTTTTATGTTTAAAATTATTTGTAGCCCCAAACCCAGGCAATCTTGGGGTTATTAAATCTTGATATTTAAATAATTGATGTTCATTCATGAATGGTAGTAATTCATTTTCATAAGCATCTAAATAACCTGAAAAACCTCTTTTAAAACCTAGTTTATTTGCTAAAGCATTTAAAACTGTGCTTCGTTTAATATCTTCACGATCCGCTGCAATTTTTTTTGCTGACAATTTGATTAGATCCGGCTCTACCCCAAAGATAGGTACAATGTGAAAATTGTCCAATGGCATAAATGCAAGAGGTTTAAGTTTTGATAAATTTCTAGATTGTTTTTGTGACACGACAAATCATCCGTTAAATTTTAAGTAATATGAACCTAACAACTGAATATAAATTCAGAAGCATACTGACTCGATAACGGATGTAGTCTTTGCTAGAACAGCAGAGAGAAGGTTTCTTTGTTTAAGATAGTATGAAATCTTAACCGCAGGCTGAAACTATGCCTAGCAAAAGCATATGAAAAATATATTATTTTGTCAATAATGTTTGAATGATTATTTGAGGTGGTGGAAGTTGAACTAGCAATTGAAACTATTGTAACTATTAAAGAACATCCATGTTCTTTAACCCAGATTTACCCAAGCTCGATCAAATTATCTTGTGAATGCTCTTCAGCATCATCAACTCTTTCGAATTCTTCTTTTGCCATAACAACGTCCTCTTTAATAAGTGACATTAAAACTTCATGATTGATGAATTTCATAGCAGAAATAATTGCTACTAAGATTCCAACTATTAAGATAGCAAATTGAGAAAAAATATATGTATTTTCATCGACAAAAAACAAGTTCCATCCTAAATATTTAAACAACAAAGTTAAGAGAGTATTTGATATAAAAATTGGTACTGATGATACGTATAAAAGGAAATAAATTATTGGTTTAAATTTTAATGCCTGAGATCTATCGATTGAAACGAATACATCTTCCTGCCCAAATTTTTTAACTTTTATCTTGTGTCTAATTTTTTTTATCTTATTGACCATTGAAAAAAAGTTATTAGGGGATTTTAGCTTAAGAATATTCACTTCCTTAAAGCCTAGTTTTTCAGTGGCAACCATTGCCTGTGCAAAGGCACTCTTTTCATAATCAGTGATATCAGCTCGCTTAATTTCTTCTTCATATTTTTTAACAGATACCGCCCTATCTGCATAAAATTTTGCACTATGGGTAAAGCGTTTTCTGCTATCTAACCAAGATAAAATTGGGTAAATAAAAATGATAAGAGGTAAATATTTTAAGATTACATCCAATGATTACTACTCCAAATGGCTAGTTAAACCTGTGGGATGAAATAGCACCCCACTCTATTCACTACTTCGAATTTGACCACTAATTAATGTTACTTACAATTTCCAATGCTTTAGCTTGGATCAAATAATGTTGATCTGTTTCATCTGGATCATACTGAACTCTAATAATTAAAGGGTTAGATTCAGCAGTACTTTTATCTTCTATTAACCCTTCTTGATTTTCGATCTTATATTCAATAATGCCATGCTCTGCAGCAAACTTTATGAGCTCTTTTACTTCATCGCTTAAGTTTAAAAAATCATTTTTACCTGCGATATATGTCTGAATATAAGACTCTGTATTCATATCAACCATATGAGAAATAACTTTGTGAGCTGAATCGAACTGCTCATCTATTTCTAACTTTTCTACACAAATATGAATTCGTTTTAAAGTTTTCGAATTGATGATCTTTTCTGCTGAAATTACTTCAGGGACTGTACTAACTATGATTCGTCCAAATTTGTCCTGCAATTTGTCCGTTATAATTAGCTTCTTTAAAAATTTTTCAAGCAATCCGATTTGGATCTCATTTTCAGGGTCTTTCACTTCACAAACCAATTTTTGATGTAAAGGAAAAAATATAAATTTAAAGAATCTTGGGTTTGCTTTTAAATTAGATGGAATATAGTTTTCCTCTACATTTTTATGACGATTCCTTTCATTTTTTTCTTCGTCATACCAATCACTTGTAATTCCATTACTTTTAAAAACTTCACCACTAAAACCATTAAGTAAGTTTTCTTCATTCAATGGTTTAATGAAACGAAATTTTAAATAGTTATTGCGTTCCAAAGGAATCTGTCTAGGGTTCTTTCGAAGCTCTTCAAAAAGCTCAACATAAGTTTCAACCGTTGTACCTTCCCGAAGTAACTTAATATCTACAACAGCATAGTTTACAGTACGATTACGCGCCATTATTACACTCTCTAATCTAAAAATTTAATAGGATACTCAATGGCTTCGAAAAGCCATTGAGCATTATTTACTTGTCTATTTTTCTTTGCGAACACCTTTAAAGGGAGTTTTATCCGATGTCTTAACATCCATAAAACGCCCAGTATCAGTATCACGTTTAACCCAATGACCACTTGGGGTTTGTGTTTGAGAACGGTCGCGAACCATTCCATTACGATGTCCATCACCTGATGGAGGATTTGTCGCCATAGCTAATTTCCTTTTTCTGTTTAAATTAACCTGTTTAATCTGATTGCTTCAAAAAGGGCATTTTGCCCTTTAGAGTACTATAGCCCAATAAATCTGATTAAGTCAAGCAGTTTAATCAGATTTATTTAATCTTTAATAGGTCTATAAACAAACTCATAACCACCAGAAGCAGCTGTTTCTTTTTCACCTAGAATATAGCCTTGATTAAACAACTTCTTTAGCTTCATACTTGCATTGGGAATAGAAACATCGAAGTGATTAGCAATCATAGAAGTTGTAACTCTTGATTGTTCATAAATGAAATCTAGCAACTCTTGTGTTGCTGAATTAATTTTTGGACCTATCCATAGCTGCTTATCTTCATGTCTGATTAACAAAGGTTGCTCTTTCGCCTCTGCACCATATTGCCAATTATCTATCAAATCCTTATTTTTAAAATTTGTTAAATAAAAAGCTTTTTCCCCACGAAAATTTTTTGCTAGCGATACGATGCTTTCCCTTGGGAAAGAAGCGTCTGTGGCATCAATACCTCGTAAAGATACCTCGAAAATAGAGTACTCAGGGTGTTCATCAATATATATTGATATAGCTTGATAAACTTCTCTCCCTTCTTGATTGCCAAAAGCAACAGATGAGTTAACAAGTTTTCTAAGCTCTATAAAATTTTTTTTAGTCATCTGTTAAATTTAACCCGTTTAAACAGCCTCAGTCAATTATAAAATCAAAACAGATATGTGTACCATGTATATAAGTTAAATTTTTGTGAATATCTTCACTGATCAACTTACCTTTTCGATAGATCAATTGAATACTAAAATCATTCAATCTAATACTTAGATTTGCATCAAACCGACTTGCATTATCGGTAGTACTTTTAAAGCCTAATCCTCTACCACTACTTTTACCAAACCTAGTAATTTGCCCTTTTGAAAAAACTTCCAATGCCAAGCCTATATCTGCTTCTTCCTGATCCTCAGGATATTTTTTATATAGATCTGGATAGTTATGTTTAAGAGTTGTCCTTAATGTGGCCACCACACCTCTACCACTATCAGAAATTACAGCTTGTATGTGTTTCTTTGAATTCGGTGGACTATATAGCTGTAATCCAGCAAATCCCTTCAATTTAGACTCACTATGATCACTGACATTCCCAATAAACTCAGCAAAAAATAGAGTTGCAACATTCGCATATTCTGATGATGTCTGAGTAATAAAACTTGTCCTCAAGTCATTTTTTAATTGCTTATTTTCACTCTTTGGACAAATTTCACCAAACTCAACTAAAGAACGACAATTCCCTTTAAACTGCTGCGCAGTTGAGTGACTAGGTCGCTTAGGCAAGATGATAATACCTGTATTTGTGAGTTCAAAAAAACCTGCTCTATTTAAATAGCCGTGTGAAGCAGTACAATTTTCAAGATCTATAACAACCTTAATTCCATAATCATTAAGCTGATTTATCAATGAAATAAATCTAGCTATAACTTCCATTAGTAATTTAGTATTTTTTTTAAAGATGAAAGATACTCTGCCTTTGTTTATGAAAAAATCATGTCCTGCTAGAACTTCATTCTCATATGTGTTTGCATCTACCCACCCAGAGGGGAAATCAATTTTAATTTCCTTTACATTTAATGGATCTTTGTTGCTCCAAGTAAAATTAGCATCATCTCTTATATAAACATCTATATTCTGTGCTAGAAATGAGTTTATTTCTTTTTTATGCCAACCAAGAATTGCTGCTATTTCAGAACCTTTTAAATTAGGTTTTACATCCAAAACATTTGCTATCGATTCTCTCACCCATCCCCCCCTCAAATATTTTTAAATAAATTAGGCTAAATAGAAGTCACCATTGATGACGACTTCTGTAAGTAAAACTAAACCTCTTCCATCTCAATCAAGTTTTCCAAGGTCTGACTAAACGTATCTTGGAATGCTGAGTCCTTACGGTAAAGGTTATACAAATCCACCATATTTTTACGCTGTACCACCATAATTTCATCAAGCATCTTTTTAAATACCAATGCTCTGTTCTGTGGGTCTTGCGTCTGCTTATACTTCTTCATAAAGTTTTGATGCTGCTGAATACGCTTCACCAAATCAATGATAATCACCCGTTGATCTTGTGGTGTTGCACTCCAATCCTGAAACCACTTTTCATTAAACTTCGAAATAATCGTATCTAAAGTCTCATCATCATTTTCTTCGCTTGGATTACGAGGATTTGGATTTTGTGGATCTAAAACTGTCTCTTCTGCATCAAGCGTAATGGTTTTGTTGATATGCTCACGCTTTAAAGCATAGGTACTTAAGTCGACGGATTCCAATAGATCATCAATACCATTCAATCGTCCATCTTGTACATTCAGTTTTGGAATAAGGAATTTTAAGAACCAATAGAGCTGTTCCCATTCCTTGTTATTAAACTGCATGATTGAGGAGACTTGAGCATAAATTTTAACGAATTGTTTAGCCTTTACTTTAAAATCAACCCGTTGCTCATGCTCCCAAGAGCCTTTTCTCTCTTCATCGAAACGTGCTGCCACTGTATCAATAATTGGGCTTAGATCACTGCCTGATGCATTACTAAAGAACAGTTCATTAAACTTCACCACTTCATGTAATTCATAAATGCCTGTGTCATCCAATGCAGTTTTGATGTCATTCAACACATTGACATCAGTCGCATTGGACAATGAAGTCGAGGTATAGAAATCATCAAAGGCTTTTTTGATATCATCAACGTCGTTATAAAAATCTAAGATAAATAAGTCTTCGGTGCGTTTATTATATTTTGGCGCAGCACGGTTTAAACGTGACAATGCCTGCACACATAGTACGCCTGTCAATTTTTTATCGATATACATCGTGGTCAGTTTCGGTTGATCGAAACCTGTGAGATATTTGTTTGCCACCACCAAAATACGGTTTTCATCTAAATCAAACTTTTCTTTTGTTTTAGCATCATTAAATCCATTCAGTGATTCTTCAGTATAGGTTGCACCATCAACTTCTTTCTCACCTGAGAACGCAATCATGATATTAAATGGGTTATTTTTTTGATCTAGCAATTTTTTGAGTGATAAGTAATAGCGGATTGCAGCTTCAATGCTTTGTGTCACCACCATGCCCTTTGCGACGCCTTTGAGCTTTTTCTTATTGACCACGTTATCAATGAAGTGCTCAAGCATAATGCTGGCTTTGGCATCAATGGATTGTTGTGATGCTTCCACATAGGCTCTTAAAATACGTTGTGCTTTTTTCGATTCAAACATTGGATTATCTTCAATCGACTTTTGAATCTCATAAAAGCTCTTATAGGTCGTATAGTTTGCCAACACATCTAAAATAAAGCCTTCTTCAATGGCTTGTTTCATACTGTATAGATGGAATGGTACATATTTGCCTGTCGCAACATCTAGTTGACCAAACTTTTCTAAAGTGGTGTTTTTAGGCGTTGCAGTAAAAGCAAAGTACGATACATTTTCACGCTTTTTACGTGTGGTCATCATTGCCACAAGCATGTCCTGAACATCATCAGCAGTTTTTAACGCTTCATTGCCCATCGCTCGGTTCATGCTGTTATGTGCTTCGCCTGACTGTGAACTATGTGCTTCATCAATAATGATGGCAAAGTTTTTATCACTTAAATCAGTCACACTATCCCAAATGATGCGGAACTTTTGAATGGTGGTAATAATAATCTTTTTACCTGTTTCTAAAGCACTTTTTAATTCAGCACTGTTCATTGCAGGGGCAATAATGTTTTTGATTTCCGAAAAATCTTTAATATTATCCCGCAGTTGTTTATCCAAAATTTTACGGTCTGTCACCACAATTACCGAATCAAACAACGGTTGATGTAACGCTCGTTTGCCTGCTGCAAGTGCATTATTTGGATAGGCTTCAATGAGCTGAAAAGCTGCCCAAGTAATTGAGTTTGATTTTCCCGAACCTGCGGAGTGTTGAATCAAATACGGCTTGCCTACGCCATGCTGTGACACATCACGAATGATTTTACGTACCACATCAAGCTGATGATAACGTGGGAAAAATAAGGTGCGTTTGCTGAGTTGATCTGAATCTTTACCGTCTAAACGGACAAAGTGTTGAACAATATTGACCAAGCTTTCTTTGGCAAAGATTTCTTCCCACAGGTATGCTGTTTTATAACCGTTTGGATTAACAGGATTACCTTGTCCACCTGAAGCTGTACCTTTGTTAAATGGCAAAAAGTAAGTCTTTTTACCTTCTAGTTTGGTGGTCATATAGACTTCATCAGTATCCACAGCAAAATGCACCAAGCAACGTGCAGGTGTCAGTAATGGCTGTGTTGGATCACGATCTTCACGATATTGTTTTTGACCGTGATAACGTGCTGTTTGATTCGTCCATGCGTTTTTAAGTTCCATCGTCACTAATGGCAAGCCATTGAGGAAGATGACCATATCAATTTCTTCACGACGGTTTTTTAGTGAATACTGTACTTGTCGTGTCACGCTAAAGATATTAGACGCGAAATTTTGTTTAACCGATTGGCTACTGCTTGCCAATGGGCATGGATACATAAAATGAAAATGTTGCTCATCGAGTGCCATGCCTTTTTTAAGCATATAGGCAATGCCATGTTTTTTAATCAGCTTGTCAAAACGCCCTAGAATTTTTTGTTTCCAGTCGTTTTTGTTATAGGCTTTGTAGGCATCTAAGCTATCTTTTTGAGTGCTTTCTAAAAATTGAAAAAATAGTTTTTCATCAATGGCATAGTCTGTATTAAAGTCAGACACTTGCCCGATGACATAGCCCAAACCCGTATGGGCTTGAGCGATGCCTTGAGCAAGGTCTTCTTTACAGATACCGACCAATGCACGTTCGATATTTTTTTCTAAAGCCAATTCGTTTAAATTTTTGTTCACAGTTACCCCCTCTTGCATGCATTGGTAATTTATATTTTTTAAAAGCTAGATAAATAATTAAGCCACTTTAATTTTGCCTGTCACCGCATCATTAATGAGCGTGGTTTTATATTCTTTTAGCTTTTCGATTTGCTCAGAGTAATTTTTCACAGCTTCATCAAACCTAAAAGATTGTTCTTCAATATGCTTTAGAATAGCCATTTGTTCGTCTTTAGGAGGTATACCAATTTTTAAATCGAAAAGTTCCGTCGTATAAAGGCGAATTAGACCTTCTACAATACCACTTGATCTCAAAATAAACTGTTTGATATACAAAGGATTTCTAAACAACAATTCTAAGAATTTAGTATTTTCAATATAATTTACACAGTCGTAAACAGCATAGTCGGGACTTACACACCCTGCAAAATCATGAACACTAGAAAAAAAGACACCTAAATGAGCTTTAAGTTTATTAAAAACAAGGTCATTTTTATAAACAAGCTTATTACCAACCGTAGTAGCTGCTACTTCAGTTTTTTCGCTATATTCAGATCTAACGACTAGCCCATGTACTTGGCTCATCATTAATAAAGGTTCTAAACCATCTTTTGAACGCTCTGATCTTTCTTTTAAAACATACTTAAGTTTTTTGACAATCCAATGCTGAGGAATTTGACCAATCCATTCCACACCCGAATCTTTCATCGGTACATTTGGATTTAAACCTTGCGTCACTGCTTTTTGAATGACAATTTGCTTACGTTCATTCAGTAAAGCAATTTGCTGTTCTTTAATCGCAATTGCTTGGTCTATTTCAGAAGTTTTTTGATCTAAGAACTTTGATATCTCGTGTTGTGTCGATAAATCAGGGAAAGGCAACCGCAAATTTTTGATAGTTTCTTGGCTAATATTAGGCTGACCACCACCATAAGCCATTCTAATAATGTCTGCTTTAAAACCTTGAAGCATATAAAAATAATATTTTATATCAACTCCAAAATTTGCTCCCAAGACGCAACATGCCTGATTCGTTGCTGTATCAATATTTAATATACCTACTTTACCAATCGTTGCTCCATACATAGCAACTACTAAACTACCTTTTGAGTATTGTTTAAGTGTTGAGTAGTGCCTTAAAGCTTTTTCAGTAATTTTTTTTGAAGTCTCATCGATATAACCATCATTAAGATCGCCCGTCTGAAGCCAATTAATAGAACCATTTTTATAATAAATATCAGAACCTGATAGTGGTGTAGTCCCACTACCAATATTTCTGAATACATGGCTAATTTTTTTCAACGACCATTCTGCTGGAATATTTCCAATCCACTCCACACTTGAATCTTTGTAAGCATCATATTTTTTAAACATTCCACTTCCCCTTAAAGACCCAAAATCTGTGCAATTAAACCATCAGCTTGCTTCTCAAGATTTAAAATATCCTGAGCTACATCTTCAAGCGAACGTAACGGCTTATGTTGGTAGAAATACTTATTAAAACTGATCTCATAACCAATTTTCACAGAGTCTAAATTAATCCATGCTTCATCCACATGCGGTTTTACTTCATCTAAGAAATATTGCTGAATACGCTGATTTAACGGCACAGACTCACTGTCACGAATATCGGCATTGCTTTCATAAGTGATGAACTCGCCTTTTTTGCCTGTTGCAAAATAACCAAAATCGGCCAGGTCAGATTCTTCACAGCCTAAATGTTCAAGTAGCTCCGCTAACTTATCGCCATTCAACTTCACGACTTTCTTCAGCACTTTTTCAGCCGTTTCGTCATACCAGCTCACGGCATTTAAAATAGCGTTCTTCTCAGATGCAGACAGCTTTAAATCAAGGGCTTTAATCGCTTTATCTACGTTATCTTTAAACACATTAAAGTCATTAGATTCAGCCTCACCCACTTGCGCCATAATCGCTTGAGCATGTTCAAACAACGTCTTGAGTGATGTCCAATGCTTGATATCAAATAGCTTCGCTTTCGCCTTGGTATTTAAGCTGATCTCTTGCTTCTCACACCAATCTAAAACGTCTTTTTCTACGTCTTTGAGCTTGCCTGCTTGGTACAGCGCATCGCCATATTCAGCAAACATATATTCCATTGGCTCAAGCAATGACTTATCAAAACGTAATGGCTGTAAACGCTCTAAACTAAACTGCGCTTTACGACGGTCAGGACGTTCGATATTGACTTTGTAATAGCCAAAATCACTGTTGTTAAAGACCTTAGAGGCTAATCCAATTGGGTCGTTGTTGTCATCTAAACCACGTTCAACATCTTGTCCATTCAGGTATACATTTACAATTTCTTCAAGATGCTCAGGCGCAAACTCACAGTTCTTTTGCCCTAAGTTTTTACGCAACTTACGGTAAAGTAAACTTGCATCAATCAGTTGTACTTTGCCTTTACGTGACTCAGGCTTGTTATTGGATAACAACCAAATATAAGTGGTAATACCCGTGTTATAGAACAAGTTGTTTGGCAATTGAATAATGGCATTCAACAAATCATTCTCGATGACATAACGACGAATGTTCGACTCACCACCACCTGCATCACCTGTAAATAAACTCGAACCATTATGGACAGAGGCAATACGGCTACCAATACCATTTTGCTCAGGCGAGTTCATCTTGCTGACCATTTCCATCAGGAACAGAAGCTGACCATCGCTGGAACGTGGTGTTGCATCTTCTTCTTTTAGCTCGCCCCAATAATTTTTAAGTTCGACTCTAAAACGTGGGTCGATGATTTTTTTATCTTCGACAATGTATTTTTGATCTGATGCCCAGCTTTTACCATACGGAGGATTTGACAACATAAAGTCAAAACGTTTTGAGGCAAACTCATCACTTGCCAAGGTCGAACCCACACGTATGTTTTCAGGGTTGTTGCCCTTAATCATCATGTCTGATTTACAGATCGCATAGGTTTCATCGTTAATTTCTTTACCGTAGAGGAAGATGTCACGATCTTCATCGCTATAACGCTCTTCAATAAAGTTTTGCGCTTCGGTGAGCATGCCGCCACTACCGCACGCTGGGTCATACACAGACAAGGCATACGGAATACGGTCTTTGATTGGGTCAAAGACTAAGTGCGTCATCAGGTCAATTACTTCACGTGGGGTAAAGTGTTCACCTGCCTCTTCGTTATTTTCTTCGTTAAATTTACGAATCAGCTCTTCAAAGACATAACCCATACCAAGGTTAGACAAACCACCGAGCTTATAGCCGTTCGGATCTTGCGTTTCAAATGGGCTAAGGTTGATGTATGGCGATACAAATTTTTCTAATACGTCCAGCAAAACATCTTTGTTTGCCATGTGGCGGATTTGAGCAAATAAATTAAAGCAGTCGATGATCTCTTTAACGTTATCACTAAAGCCACGTAAGTAGTCTTCAAAGTTTGCCAATAAAATTTGCTGATTATTAGTCGCTGTTTCAAATAGGCTTTTAAGCGTCCATTGCGAGGTATTATAAAATACATAGCCTGAAATATGGCGCAGTGGTAAATCATCTAGTTCAAAAAAGTCAGACTCGGCTTTTTGGTCATCTACTTCTTTTAAAATCTCAGCTTTGGTTGGTTCAAGCAAAGTGTCTAAACGACGTAACACCACCATCGGTAAAATGATGTCACGGTACTTACCACGTACATATACGTCACGTAGGCAGTCGTCTGCAATTGACCAGATAAAAGAAACTAATTTGTTATGTACTGAGTGATCCATGTATTAACCTAAAAATATATATTTTGTAATAACTTGCATTTAACTAGCTCTATTCTACATTTGAATAATCGCTAGCAAATGCCTATCTTTATGCTTAGCGACATTTATTGTCGCTAAGCAATAATTCGGATGTCCTGTGTTCGAGACTTTTGAACTGCACCTTAATACGCCATCTTTCGGCTATCGTAATCATAGGTCGTGAGCAAAGCTTCTCCATCTGCGACCACAACTACACCACCTTTATCTCTAAGTCGCTTGGCAACTTTCAATTGTGCTTCAAGTTCATGAATTGTCTCATTCAATAACTTACGATTCAGGAACCATCGATCGCCTTGGATGACACCATGATCTAAAGTAAAGTTGATCATGTCTTTGGTAATGCCACGCTGTTGTGCTCGTTTCTGAACATGCTTGGTATCGTACATGACATCTCTCCCTTAAATTTGGCTCAGCAACTGAGTGAGCTTTGCTTGAGTGATTGAATATTCATTTTGCAAAGCACTCAATGCTTTCAATTCCTCATCCAAATTAAGTTCTGCTAGCTTTAATTCATGCTCAAAATACTCGGAACAGTGCAAGCTATACTTCTTAGATCGAACCTCTTGAATCGAAACGTCTTTCACCAAATTCGACTCGGTATCACATCCATTAATTAAATTGACGATGTGTTGAGTTTCTTCATCAGTGAGTACAAGTTTGCCTCGTTTTTTTACACCTAAATTTCGACCATCAACCAAGCGAATGTCATGTGAGTCTTTCGCCTTATTCAGAACTAATAAGCTCATTTCTACCGCTGAATTTAAAAGCGTACCAGCAGGTAAAAGCGTTACAGATTCAACCAAATTTTTTTCAACTAGCTTTTCACGTAGTTCAGCATCATACCCCCCTCGGAATAACCAACCCGGGATAATAAGTAAATATGCTTTTCCTTGATCATTGAGCTGATAAAGTGCTTGTTGAATCCACAGGCTTTCAGATGCACTTGATGGAATTTTTGCCTGAATGAATTGCTCTTTTAGGTATTCATTACCTGACACTAATTGCGATTGTACTCGTACACCAATAGGTGGATTACTTACAACAAGATCAACACTATGTGAGGCTTCATTCTCAACCAATGAATCAGACCGTTTAATATCAACCTCTATACCAGCCAAATCAGCTAAGATAGAAGCGATACCAATAGTTGTAGCATTAATATCTCGTAAAATCGTTTTCTCAGCCTGTAATGCTATTGGTGTAATCGCAAGTCCACAAGCTCCGTCGTATAAGATTTTACCTTTGCATGAACCAATCAACTTCTCAAATATATTGGTAATCACCTCAGAATCTATACTTTCAAATTTTAACGAGAGATATAGCTCTTTCAGCATTGTAAATACTTGAATATCATAGTCTGAATTAGAACGATGCAGATCTACAAAAAATTGTATGATTTCTTGCAATTGAGCACTACTAACTGTAAATAAGTTCGAATTAAACCACTGTAACTTTTCAACTGATGCAGTCTGTAATTTCAGTTGTTCTACAGTGTCTTGCTTACTTAAGCGCAATAAATCACTGATCCCATCTACATCATTTTTTACCATGACAGCAATGACTGAAAACAACTGCACTGATTCTTGTACAGGCATTTCACCACGTAGTAAATCTACATATTTAAAAATTTCTTTTGAAATATTCATTCTCATAGCCTCCTAAGCAATCAGCTTCTGGATTGTTGCTTCCATCACGTTTAAATGCGCTTTTTTCATCTCGTCCAATAACATCAATGCCTGATGATGTTGGTATAATGCTTGCGCAATAATTTCTTGCTTAGAAAGGTCAGGTAAATTGATTTCAATATCCTTTAAGCCACTGACAGGGATATTCATAATTACAGTGCCTTTATTCAGACTAGTGAGTACCGCTTGACCATACTCACTATTTAAGAACACGGTTAAAAATTCAGGCAACACAAGGTTTGAATTAACCTTGATCACTAGACAGGTTGCGGGAGCCAACAAATTTAATTGTTCTTGTTCAGCCGTCACAATTGCAGCACGTAAATTTGTTCCTTTTGCTAAGAAGACAATATCACCTGCTTTTAGCTTCTTTTTTTCGATCAGGTCTTGATCAACAAATACTGTTTTTGTTGTATCAGTATTTACATGAAGAAAACCGTTGTCATTCAGGCTCTGCCCTGTCAGCAAAGATGCCTCGACAAAATTTTCAGCTTCGGTATCATTAAACTTATTGATACCAACAATAATACTCGAGCATAATTCATTTAGTTTCATAGCTACCTCAAAATTGTTTTCAATAAAACTATTTTTAAATCCATGATCAGATAGTAGCTTCACCAAACTAACATGTCAATTGTTTTTGTAAAACCATTTATATTTTTTTATAAAAACCTATCAAATAAAGAAAATAAATATTAACGGAAACTACTTTTCTTTCACCACAAAGTCAAATCAACATAATGTTTTTATTAATTTTTAAAATTAATGCTATTTTTAACATCTTATACATAAGCCTATTTCTCTGCTTTACGTGAACACTCCTTATCCGTGAAAAAACAAAATATTCTATTGGAAACAAAAAAGAGCGCAAAAGCACCTATTACTCTCTACTATTTATACATTTGCATAGCTTGAAGTATCTAAGTCAAAATATTTAATACCAATTCCCCCAATCACTATGACTGTACCATCAAAGGTACAATCTGCTCTGATTGGCTATTCTTTGCTATACTCATTCTAGTGATTAAATTAATGGAGCCTCACAATGCTGAAGACCTCTGAACAAAAAAAAATATATATTCAAAAGACACGTCTGAAAAACTATCAAGCTAGTCTCAAACTTGAAGGAATCATTGCATCTACTGGTAATGCGACTCAACTGAGCAAAGCCCAGATTCTGCAAAAATATAAACAATATGCACAGCCTGAAAGCTGATCAAGAATTTTGCCTATGGATAAATATGGGGAACTAGGAGATAGCTTATATTGCTATTCTGGTACAAGCATTTTAAAAAATAAGCTAAACATTCATAATGAGCAGATTTTAGAGCAAGCAGAACTTGAGCTGACAACCTTCTCAAGTAGCTTGATTGAATATTCAGAACCACCCTATGATTTAGCCTACCTACAATTTATTCACCAACAACTATTTAGTGATGTGTACGAATGGGCAGGACAACTTCGGCAAATTGATATTTCTAAAGGCAATACTCGATTTTGTACATTTTCCCGTATTGACGCTGAAACTCATAAATTACTGAAACCGCTCCAAGAACAGCATTACTTTCAAGATTTAGAATTTCAACAACTCATACCGAAACTTGCTGATTTATACTGTGAACTCAATGTCATTCACCCATTTCGTGAAGGTAATGGGCGTACCCAACGTATTTTCTTTGAACACCTAATCGCCCACTGCGGTTATGGTATTGATTGGTCACATATCAACTCAAAATATCAATGGGTAGCAGCAAATATTGAAGGCTTCTATGGTAATTTACAGCCTCTCACTCAAATATTTGAATCTTGTATTACCCTACCCGACTAAAAAATAAGGGAGCAAAAGCTCCCTATCATTCACGGCTCGCCAACTTAGTTTCGATCCATTGATTAATCTCATAAGCTGACCAGCCAATACGGTTTTGAGTAATCTTTACTTTCTTTGGGAATGTAGGATCGTAGTAAGGTGAGTTTTCATCCATCATCTCATAAATGGTAGAACGCCCCACTCCAACAAATTCCATGACTTGCTTGATACCGATCAGCTGATTCATTTGAAAAGTTTGACCCACAAATACGTTCATGACGTTTACTCCTATCTCATGATTTTGAGCAACTCGCTCATGAGATACGGCAATCTCGTAAGGTTTTACTCTGTGCCATTTAGTTCAAAGCCGTCACTGATCCTTTTAATTCCTGCTGGATATTAAATGGCGTCTGAGCCTCTTCGATCTGCTGACCTTCGACAGGCTGATAAAACTCCTCGACCACATCCAAGCCTTCCTCCATGTCTACCTCCATCCTTCCATTTGCAAAACCCTGCTTTGCCGTAAAATCAACTGCCTCCTGATAAAACCCCGCCTGCTTACTCTGCTCATCTATTTGCTTCGCCTGAATAATGGCCTCATTCAGGCTAATCCCCTCCCTTAAAATCAGATCCACGTAGTACACAGGTTGACGATAACTCTGTGTCGTACTCTTGCCCCGCAATATCAGCTGCAATGGCAGGCATGACAGCAAACCATTTGATGCAGCATGGTAATAACTCAGCCGTGCAGCCAAAGTGCGAATACTGTTAAAACCTGTAGTTCTAAAGATGAAAGTCCCAAACTCATCCGATTCATCCAAATTCACATGTAAACGCCCATAAGGCTTGCAGTTCCCTCCTTGAGCCAATGGACATAAATCAGGTGATGGACAGGGATGTTGCTCAACACCTTGACTGGTTAAACGCTGACAGGTTTCCCCATTCCCTACACATACTGGCCGTCCGGTCTGCCGGTCAAACAGACTGTATTCCGCACGTAGGTTTAAGTCAGGATCATTGAAAATCATTCTGACTGGGATCGAACGTAGCTTTTGATTAGGTACTTGTGCTCGAAGCTGTTCATCCAGTGGGTGTTTCACCCAGCCTTCTTTACTCTGGATCTGACTGGTAATGGTGAATTGGTCATCTTTTTCAGGCAGCCGTTTACCATTTTTTTCGACAACGCGCCCGATACTGATACGCCCAAGTGTAGGCGGTGTGATCGCTAGACCTTTGATCATGTTGATACTCCTCTATTTAATTCCTTACAGATCTGAGTGCTTATATGTAGGTCAGAACACGGACCAAATAAGTTACCCAAATGTTGAAAAGCTAGTTGCTAGCTGCAAAGATCGCGACCGATTTGCTCTCTACCGAGGGGTAGAGGGCGGGGAGCGATTTTTGTGAATTTTTGATTTGGTGTTGTAGATAGGACTTAGTCGGTATAGATGTTGAATCGACGACTGCCTTGCTTTTCAAGCGGATAAAGCTCAATAAGCTCAGGCTGGTGCTGAAGCAATGCTTTGGTATTTAAACTGATTGAGTCCTTAGCTTTCTTCCAGACCACAGAGCCGTGAGCAAAGGTGGCTCGTTCTGCATCTTTCATCAACATCTGGATTTGATGCTTCAGCTCATCGAAGCGTTCCTGCTTATGCTGAATCTCTTCCTTCATTTTGATGAGCTTGTCGAACATCAAATTGGCATTTTCATTTTGCGAGAGATCTTCAACTGTCAACGGGATATGCGCTGGATAGAGTTGCAAGATGGCTTTAGCTGCGGATTCACTGGCATCCACAGATGGTGGAGTATCCGTTTCTACACATTCCCAGAAGTAACGCTCAGCATTGATGATGTGTTCAATCACTGACTCAGAACGTGTCACTTTAAATATCTTGGTTTCATGACCACAGAGCAATACACAAACATGCGCTGCCTGTTTGCCGGTTACGGCCAGTTGGTGCTGTACCTGACACAGTACGTATAAAGGCACACCATCACGCCAAAGTTTTACTCCATGTTCCCCTGCGGTTTTGCATTCAAGGATCTGGACTTCACCACTGCCTACAACGGAGTAATCCAAATTTGCCAACATGAAATGCTTATCAGGATCTGGATGCTGAAGCACTGCATTGATTCTGCGTACCTTGTTATTGGTATGCATGCTGTAATACTCAGCGACTAAAGGTTCAAGCTGCTTTCCCCAATACAGTGGTGCAACACCTGTGCTTTCATCTTCAATAGACTGAGCTTGTCGACCTGTTTTGATCAGCCAAAGTTCTAGCATCGACATGTATGGGTTTAAGCCACACGCTGTAGCGGCCTCACTACTGCCAATTCCTTGTTTACGGACTTCAAGCCAATCTTGATACGCCATGTCTTTGGTACTGACTAAGCGTTTTGCAGGACTTGCTCGTTTGGTTGCGGTTAATGGGTGTAGAGCTGTTTGCACACCTGCATGTACAGTCTGATTTGAAATCGGTGCAATTTGATTCATGGTTCTATCCTTATAAATTTCAGTTTTTGTAAAAAAGAAACGCATAAAAAAGCCATACCCGACACGAGGTCGGGTATGGCTATATGCATGCTGATTCAGATTGTTGATTGTGAGTTGAAAGTAGAGCAAGTTACGTGTGTGCTGTATTCAGCGATTGTTGAGACTTACGGAGTTAGGGTTGCATGAGCTTAGGCGATCAAGGACAACGCTTGTTCTAGTCCACGCTGCTTAAGACCTGCTCCTGCACCAAACCATGCTGAATCGAGACGATGATCAATACTCATGGCACGACGTTCATGATCGACGAATTCCGTGATCGAACACAGTAAGCCATAAGCCGTATCCTTCGCAGATGAAAGATCTGCTCCTCGTCCCTGTCCGTTAAACATGTCGAGTGCTTTAGTCATGGCTCTTCCATTGGGTTCTGTCTTGTTTTGCTGTGGTGGATTGCTTGCCACCTGACGGTAGAACTGAATGATGTTCTCCTCATGGTCAGAAATTGACATGGTGCTATTGTTGAACACGGCATCAAAGTAGGCCTTCGCTTCCTGTTGGCTCACCTTACGCTGTGAGAGCTGTTTCATTTCATACATATGGTCATCCCATGCACGCACTGAAATACCCAATTGCTGTTTCACCTTCTCCGCATCAAACTTGGTGCTGTGCGGTACTTTGACTACACCTGAACTTGCAGTTGCTCCTTTCAGAGCTATCGCAAGCGTGTTGTTACAGACGACACGAATACTGGTGAATTGTGCTGTGGTTGCTAAAGTGCCATCACATGCAGAAGCAAGCAGAATATAGCCATTACTGACATCCTTACCCTTTAATGCTGTGCTTTGACCCGTACGTGCTAAAGCCCAAAACTTTTTACCACCTTTCAGCACGCCTGCAGTTTCAAGCTCAAAGCCTGATTGTTCAGTCAGATCACGGTAGAACTCCAAAATCTCTTTCGGTTGTACTTCCTGATAACGCTGACTGACCACAGATAACGGTGCATGGGTATCTGAACGATACAACACACGCTGTTCTTCAAACGGCATGATGATGTTTTGACCACGTTCATTCTGAGCCATGTAACTGACATCAGATGATTCGATACGCCAATCCATCCCAGCTTGCTGTGCCCAAACTTCGAGTGGTTGATTTGGACTAAGTTGATTCCCTAAGCCATGCCAAGGGGTTTCACCGACATAGGCGATTTGTTCAATTTGATGTGCCATTGATTTGATCTCCTATACTGAGTCAACGAAAGTTCTGCTGACATTGGTTGCAGTGGTAATAGGTCATGGTGACAGGCTTTTTCGGCTCATCAAATACACTACTGAATAGACCACCAATGACTGCACCTGCAAGTCCACCGAGTAACGGTGATACAGGCAAAGGTAAGCTTTTTGAGATGGATGCACCAATGGTTGCGAATGATGCAGATGCTGCTAAGCCTGATGATTCAGCTCCATTCACCTGCTGATTCACAACCTGGATGACTTGATCGGATAGGCAGTAAGGACAAGTTAAACTCATAATATACATCTCCAAAATGACAAAGGCTTACCAATTGGCAAGCCCTGAAAGTTGAAATAACTTTGTTTTCATCTAGATGATGTATATCTGAGATTTGGTTCAATTAACGTCTTGATCTTTGATCCCTCAATTGACCTTTACCAAACGTCCTTCTGCTAGTTGGCTTGATACGCAGATATTGAGCTGTACGTTTGTCATGCTCTACAATATAGCTCATCGCTTCAATAAAGTTATTCACTTCACTGCGGTTACTGCGGTGAATTACACCTATACCTAACCGGCCTTGATTTCTCAATTCAGCAACACGCTCTCTGTTATAGCAGTTATATCCCTGACCATAGTCACTTGTGATTTCTTTCCAAAGCTTAATAATCTCATCACCCCAATGTCGTACATTTGAGTGACGATAAGCATTATCGTATATCACTCCTAAATGGCAGTGATACCCTTTGCTTTTACCTCCCTGTTCTAATCCCCATGCATAACCAAGCACATGCTTAAAAATACCATCTTTGTTCTGAATCCGATTAACCAGCTTATCCAAATCAAAATACAGATCATCTACTGTTATTCTATTTTGATATTCTTGAAGATAACCAAGATCAACACGTACAACCAATATCCTGCTGCATTTATTAATAATAGATTCACAGTATTCTTCTAATTCATTTTGATTTTCATTCTTCTGTATCTCAATATTTTCATAATCCTTTTCAAAACATTCAACCATATCCATAAACCACGACTTAATATCACGGTATCCAATACGCGTTAACTCTATCTGCAGTGATTCAAATCCAAAATCAATACTCTTTAAATCATAGTATAAGAATATAAAAAACTTTACATAACCTATGTACTCATAATCCGGATCGTATATCTCAGCAAAGTCCAATACTAGATCTGTGCATTGTTCATAAAACTCATTCCAAACTTTTCTTCTACGTTTAAGTCGTTTTAAAAAGTTCTCAATATCTAGAATGAGTTGTGCTTGGTTGATCTTATCTCTCATGTTTAAACCTATGTTTGTGATAGTTACATAAGAGATAGGGAGTGAAGTAAATTTAAACTTTTACTGTAATGAGATGTTCTAGTTGGAATAAGATAGTATTAAAACCAAAACTCAATGAACTTACATTTCACCATGAAATCCGTCTAAATCCACTTTGCCCACAACATTAAATTCAATGATTCATTGATAAAAATCTAGAATGAACGAGTTTTAAAAAGCTAGAATTAGCTGAATGAAAACCATATTTTTCAGTATGATGTAAAAAAATACACGTTATTAGCACTTGATTTTTATTTTTTGTATTGCAAAATACTACAAAAGTTACTACGTTATATTTACTAAAAATACTACTAATATTCCTACATCATGAAATGCAAAATATTGGATAAAGACCACCCCAACTACAAGTTGTGCAATCAATTTTTTCACGATTTTAAAGAAGAAGATCTTATATGGATTGGATATCTCTGGGAAAAAAAGCATGATACTAGAAAAAAAGATTATTTAAATTTCCTAAACACGAGAAGTGACTTTCAATTAATTACTTCACATCTTGAAAAAGAGTTTGAAAAAGCTACAGAAAATGATGTAAATGATTTTATAAATGAATGTCATAGAAATAAAATTCAATATATCCCTAGTAATGATCTTAATTTTTTATCAAAGGATAGTAGATTATGTTGGTTTATTATTAATTATCTAATAAACGAAAATATTCAACTTAAAGTTGGTTTTTATAAATTTAATAATCCATATTTCTCATTATTATTTTTGATTCATATTGAACTATTAGAAAATAGATATAAAGTTGAAAAATTTAGAGAACTATCCAAAATATTACATGATAAAAAAAATCCTTTAAATTTATTAAAAACTTATATCAATGATCAAAATTTCATTGAATGGGCATTAGGATATATGCAAGATAAACATTCAATTAGAACATACCCTTATTTCAACCCAGTTAATAATAATGAAATTTTTGAAAATTTAATCAGTTATTGGGATTTTCTATATTTTGATGATGAATATAGATATTTACATGAAATTAACTTGCTAAAAAAAGCATGGCAACAAAAACAATTCAGAGATAAAGGTGGCCTTAAAAAACCATACCATCTCCCTTTGACTAAAAAGACTAAATCACAGTTAGAACAATTGGCTGAGAAAATGAATATTTCTGAAACGAAGACCTTAGAAAAATTGATCGAAAACGCTTATAAAAATGAGATGCTAGATGAAAAAGGAAAGGCTTGTTATTAAGCCATCCATTCCTTCACATTCCCCCATACCACTCCATCAACCTTACCCGTTCATCCCAGTACTGAGCACGGTTATATGCGGAGCGAATACGGTTCTGTAGTACATGAACCGACTGGCGTTTATGATTATGCAGTAGCTGAATAAATCCACTTGCGATTATGCTGTGAGGACGTCACACTTTTTTTGACTGGATAAACACTTAGGTGAACAATAATGATTGATAAAAATATCCCGCTCACCGATTTACACCGCCACCTCGATGGCAACATCCGTCCGCAAACCATTTTAGAACTGGGGCAGCAATTTCAGATTCAACTGCCTGCCAACATCCTGCCGGAACTACTGCCGCATGTTCAGGTCATGGACAATCAGCCCGACCTGCTGAGCTTCTTAAGCAAACTGGACTGGGGCGTGAAAGTCTTGGGTGATCTGGAAGCCTGCCGCCGTGTCGCATGGGAAAATATGCAAGATGCAGCACAACAAGGTTTGGACTATGTCGAACTGCGCTTTTCACCCTTTTATATGGCGATGAGCCATCAACTTCCACTGGCTGGGGTAGTCGAAGCCGTGATTGATGGCGTTCAGCAAGGTAGCCGTGACTTTGATCTTCCTGCTAAGCTCATCGGTATTATGAGTCGTACCTTTGGGCAGGCTCGCTGCCAGCAAGAACTAGATGCCTTACTGACTCATCGTGACCAGATTACCGCACTAGATTTGGCAGGTGATGAACTTGGCTTTCCCGGAGAACTGTTTATTGATCATTTCAAGCAAGCTCGTGATGCAGGCTGGCACATCAGCATCCATGCAGGCGAAGCCGCAGGTGCAAGCAGTATTTGGCAAGCGATTCAAACCCTCGGTGCAACCCGTATCGGGCATGGGGTGAAAGCTGTTGAAGATACAAAATTACTGGATTATTTAGTTGAACATCAGATCGGGATTGAGTCCTGCATTACCTCAAACCTGCAAACCAGTACCATTGCCGATATTGCTCAACATCCGCTTAAAACCTTTCTTGAACATGGCATTTTAGCCACGATTAACAGTGATGACCCTGCGGTTGAAGGCATTGATATTCAACATGAATATTTAAACGCAGCACCACAGGCAGGCTTATCCGAAGCACAAATCCGGCAAGCGCAGCAAAACGGTTTGAGCATCGCCTTTTTATCCGCTCAGGAAAAACAGCAGCTTCAAGAGAAAGTATCGCAGCGTAACGCCTTTTCAGGAATCAATTAACCACTTGTTCTACAGCTAATGACCTAATTTCGAAGAATGACAAAAACCTTATAAAATAGTATTTTACAAAAATATTTACAATCAATTCCCTTTAGAATTTAAGTATAGGTTACTTAGCATATTTATCCATTAATCGATCCAAATAATCCGACCAGGCCTGCATCATTACCGTCCGCTCTTCCAAATACTTTGTACGGTTGTATGCCCGACCATGCATATCACGCACCTGATGAGCTAACTGCTGTTCAATACGTTCGATAGGAAACTTCAAAACTTCATCCAATAAGGTTCTTGCAGTTGCTCGGAATCCATGCCCGGTCGTCTCACCATTTTCAAAACCATATTGTTTCAAGCGTTTATTAATCGTCGATTCGCTAATCGTTTTGGACTGATCCCGCATCGATACAAAGCAATACTCCGTATAACCTGTTATTTGGTGTAATTCTTTAAACAAGATGATAACCTGATCTGACAGAGGAACAATATGCTGTAATGCGGTCTGATTCTTCGTTTTAGGAGGAGTGTATTTCCAAACCCGATTTTCAAAATCAATGTCTGCCCACTTGGCTCCTCTCAATTCTCCAGGACGCACAAATACATGGGGTAAAATTTTCACAGCGTAATCAATAGCAATATCACCACGCCCTACATTTGCATTTATATTTTTGAGTAGCTGCCCTAACTGTTGTTCGTCCGTGATAGCAGCCCTGTGCTTAGTTTTACCTACCTTCAAAACACGACTAATTTGATCAGCGACATTGAATTGACACAAACTTAAAGAGATTGCATAACGAAAGACTTGAGATGCTTTGCTTCTCATTCGCTTTGCAGAATCTGTTTTGCCTTGACGCTCGTAAATACGACATACTTCCAGAACTTGTGTAGGCGTTATTTCAGTAATGACTTGATCACCAAGGGCAGCATATAATTTATCCCAAACAAATTGATTCCTTCGCTGAGTACTCGGCTCTAACTCTTCAGTTTTACGGTATTCATCTGCGATCACCTTGAAAGTATTTTTTTTATATTGGGTTGTTTCATCTTCACGCTTTTTCTGAATGGTAGGATCAATATTCTGAGCAAGCTGCTCTCTGAACTCACTTCTTTTTGCACGTGCTGATGCCAATGTACAGCTTGGATACACACCAATAGCAATAGTGGCTCTTTTCTTCGTAATTGGTCGAATATAATCAAAACGCCAATATGCCCCGCCTTTTTTATCTAATAACAGATAAAGGCCACCACCATCTGAAAGCTTAATATTTTTTTCAAATGATTTCTTTTGCATTGATATTGCAGATTTAATTTTTGAGTCTGTAAGACTGATAACGAGTTTAGGCATTTTTTTACGGTATATTTTTTCAAAAAACAGGATGTACCGTAAAAAATACCGTAAAAACTTGCGGTATCCTAAAACGCCTTCGGACATTATCGGATAATAGACAGATATAAGTTATTAATTTTTAATAATATTAGGATTAAGTCGGATGTGATCAAACAGGAAAATGGTGCGCTCAGCGGGACTCGAACCCACGCCACAGGCTTCGGAGACCTGTACTCTATCCAGTTGAGCTATGAGCGCGCGATGCACATCATAACAAAAAAAACAGTAAGGTAAAGCAACTATATATAAGTCATCATTTTTTGTGCTTACACTTTGAGCAATGTTCCAAAATTGCAACAGACAATTCCTGCTTATTTACTTGGTTTATTTAGCAAGATCACTCACAATATCCCTACTATTCACCAGGTGAGAATTTCATGACTGATGCATTGACCTTGAGGGACGTATCCAAAACCTATCGTAATGGTTTTCAAGCACTAAAAGGGATCAACTTAACGGTACCCGAAGGTGAGTTTTATGCCCTCCTTGGTCCAAATGGTGCGGGTAAGTCAACCACCATCAGTATCATTAGCTCACTGACCAAAAAAACCTCAGGGACGGTGGAAATTTTTGGCCATAATCTGGATACCCACCCTTCAGAAGCCAAACAATGCCTAGGTGTAGTACCGCAAGAATTCAACTTTGGTCAGTTTGAAAAAACCTTTGATATTTTGGTGACCCAAGCCGGCTATTACGGTATTGCTAAAAAAATTGCAGAAAGCCGCGCTGAAGAATATTTGGAAAAATTAGGCTTATGGGAAAAACGTGGCATTCAGGCGCGTATGCTTTCTGGCGGTATGAAACGACGTTTGATGATTGCCCGTGCCATGATGCATCAACCTAGATTACTGATTTTGGATGAGCCGACGGCCGGTGTTGATATTGAATTGCGTCGTTCGATGTGGGATTTCCTCACCGAAATGAATGAAAAAGGCACATCCATCATTTTGACTACACATTATTTAGAAGAAGCTGAAATGCTGTGCCGTCGCATCGCGATTATTGACCGCGGTGTAATTAAAGAAGATACCAGCATGAAATCTTTCTTGAATCAGCTCAGTGAAGAATCATTTATTTTTGATCTGGTCGAGCCGATTCAACCGCTGCATCTGGAAATTATTGGCGTGCGCTTTAACTTGATCGATCCAGTGACTCTCGAAGTCACCATGGGCAAGGCACATACCTTGAATGAACTGTTCCAGCTACTAGAAGCACAAGGCATTCAAGTACGTAGTATGCGTAATAAGTCGAACCGCCTGGAAGAACTGTTTGTAAAAATGGTGGAAAAAAATCTTGAAGGAGCCGCGCAATGAACTTTAATCAACTCAGTGTTGCGCTCTATACTCTTGTGCATAAAGAAGTACGTCGCTTCATGCGCATCTGGCCGCAAACCTTATTACCGCCTGCCATTACCATGAGTTTGTATTTCGTGATCTTTGGTAATTTGGTCGGTTCACGGATTGGCACAATGGGTGGCTTTAGCTACATGCAGTTTATTGTACCTGGTCTGATTATGATGGCGGTGATCACCAACAGTTATGCCAATGTCTCCTCCAGTTTCTTTAGTGCCAAATTCCAAAAAAGCATTGAAGAACTGATTATGAGTCCTGTACCGCTGCATATGATTTTGTGGGGCTATGTAATTGGTGGTGTTTGCCGGGGTGCCTTGGTTGGTATCATTGTCACTGCCATGAGCCTGTTCTTTACTGACTTATATATTACCAACTGGTTCGTCACTATATATACAGTGCTGATTACTTCATTTTTATTTTCACTTGGTGGTTTTATTAATGCTGTTTATGCAAAATCATTTGATGATATTTCGATTATCCCCACTTTTGTACTGACTCCACTGACTTATTTAGGTGGTGTATTCTATGCCATTAGTGCTTTAAGTCCGTTTTGGCAAAATCTCTCTTTAATTAACCCGATTGTATATATGGTGAATGCCTTCCGTTTCGGCATTTTAGGTCATAGTGATGTCAATGTTTCCATTTCATTGACTGTAATTACCTTATGTTGTGCCGTACTTTACGGTATAGCTTACTATTTACTTTCTCGTGGTTCAGGAATGCGTGAATAATGAGTGTAGAACATTCTCTATTAGGTAAAGACACCAATTATCCAACAGAATATCAACCCGATATTCTGTTTCCAATTTCACGTGCCACTGCGCGTGAAAAATACGCCCATGTTGAAGGCATTCAACACGGCAAAGACTGGTGGCATGTTTTTGAAATTTCCTGGTTAAATGCGGCTGGCATTCCTCAGGTGGCGATTGGTCGTATCACCCTGCCGGCATCCTCACCCAACCTGATCGAATCGAAATCGCTCAAGCTCTACTTTAATAGTATGAACTTTACCAAATTCGATTCAAAAGAAGCTTTTATTGCGACAGTTGAAAAAGACTTAACAGCAGCGGCAGGTGCACCGACCACCCTGACTTTATTTCAGGCCGATGATTTAGAAATTACTCAGCCTGAAGGAATCTGTATTGATGATTTAAGCCCTGAACGCTTAGAGAACCATCCAGATGCGAGTTTATTAAAATTAGACACAGAAAATAGTGAACAAGTTGAAGTACAACTTTATTCACATTTATTACGCAGTAACTGTCCAGTCACCGGACAGCCGGACTGGGGCACAGTTTTTATACGTTATCAGGGTAAAAAACCTTGTTATCGCAGTATTTTAGCTTATATTATTTCTTACCGTCAGCATAATGGTTTCCATGAACAATGTGTGGAACAGATGTTTGCCGACATCTGGCAAAACCTTGCGCCAGAAAAACTGATGGTATATGCAACTTATACACGTCGTGGCGGATTAGACATTAATCCTTGCCGTGTATCGGATGCGACATGGATGCCTCGCCCCATTCGTTTGGCGCGACAATAAAATGAAGAACATTGAGGTTTTTTAACATGCCATTTTTTGGGTTTATTCCTTCTGCAGAATTATTAACCAGTATTCAAACAGCTCAGGAAAAGAAAAATTCCAGCGAACCGCTTTATCCTTTACGCGATAAAACAGCATTGCTGATTAATGACGAAATCATTGATGCAATTTTGACCGAGCTTGTGCGTCGTTTTCCAGCCAGCGATAAACGTGATACCGCTGAAAAACTGGCGGGTTATATCAAGTCAACCGTTGCTGTTTTATTGAAACAATTGCTGGGTAAATCTTCAAATGATGTGGTTAAGCAATCAATCGAGTTTTCTGAAAAAAGCTTATTTAAAGACGCGCAAGGTAACTTTCGTGTAGGTGAGCTTTTAGATGCTAGCCTGGTGACTAATCTCAAGCACAGTTATGCGGAAATTAAGGCTGGTAATGACGTCAATAAAGCCGCTTTAACTGAATCATATAAGCAATTTGCGGAAGCGACCGTGCGTCATTTCATGAATGACTTTAATAAGACCCTCGATTTAGGCATGATCAAGCGTAAAGCTGCGGATCTGGGTTCTACTGCCGTGATTAAAGCCGTTCATATTGCTGTGGAAAAAATCATTCCGCATCTAAGCAAAGGTGAGCTGTTGATACTGGCTGAATATCACGATACCTTATTTCATACTTGAGCACGTTTAGCTTAATCTAAAACCTGGCAATTGCCAGGTTTTTTTATAGCAAAATTTTGCTATCCAATAATGAGAGAATCATTACCTTGTTTATTGGCATTTATCTTGATCAATTTTACAGATTTACTGTCTATGACATGAATGTTAGAAGCAGGACATTCATCCTCCCCCCAGCTTTATGCAAATCATTTCTATATAAAGTGATGAGGGAAATTAAATCCTGCTAGATTGCACTCTCTCTACTATTTTTTCGGCTTTAAATTTTTCTCTATTTCAACTTTTTTATAATCCTGCGAATAAATAAAAGATTCAATTGAGGAACTTGCATATTTTTCGTTTAGCAGGGCGATTTTCTAATTTTTAAATAATGCATAAAGGACCACAGGTTCTCACCAGGGTTTGCCTTCAAATAGGCTTCTTTTTATAGATTTGACCCAAAAGACCATAACAGAACATCAATTGACCTCACAAGTAAATATCAGATGTTTGTTCACAACACAGTCCTATCCAACAGGACAAAACATTCTGATGTTTTTTCAAGCAAACACCGCCTGATAATGCAAAATTGTTACTAAATTTCATATTCTGGGCTTATATAAAACGTATCATTACAAATGATGCAAAAGACCAGACTTGATTGGCTAAAGCAGACTGATCTCTAATTTATGGCCCTTCTGCTGAGAACGCAAAGCATAGCTCAGAGAACCGACCTCAAATACACGGATTTATGCAAAAAACAACGATCTTTGTCTTTTTTTGTATATGTACTGGTTGATACAGCCCTGGTCAATGCTATCTTAACTGCTTGAAAAATTCCGTTATCTTTCATGAAATGGATTTTCAGTCATTATATTTGCAATACCGTTTTTTAGCCTCGTGATGTCAATTTACACACACTGATTATGTTTTTGGAACTTTGAGTAATATGTTAAGTATCAACTTTTATAACAGAATTAAACGTCTTCCTTTACTTCTCGGTGCACTTTCCATTACCAGTTTCTGCCAAGCCAATGATTTTTATAATCACCCGAGCTATATCAGCTTTAAACAAAAAACCATGCAAACTTATGGCTTGAGTGCCGAACAGGTCGATTGGGCCATGAATGGCTCAAAAAACCTGCCGAATATCATCAATATCATGAACCGCCCAGGTGAAAGTAAACCCTGGTACGAATATAAAACCAATTTCATGGCTGAAAGCACCATTCAGCGTGGGGTACGTTTTAAAACCCAATATGCCGACACCTTAAACCGTGCTGAACAGCAGTTTGGTGTACCACAATCGATCATTTTAGGTGTTTTAGGGGTAGAAACCGGTTTTGGTGCCAATAAAGGCAATTTTATTACCCGTGATGCCTTGGCAACCTTAAGCTTTGGCTATGAACGCCGTGCCCAGTATTTCCAAGATGAACTTGCAGCACTGATTGCATGGACCTATAAAGATGGAGTGCCCGTCAGTTCTGTAGTCGGTTCTTATGCTGGAGCAATTGGTTATCCTCAATTCATGCCAAGCAACATTACCAAAATGGGTGTGGACTATGATGGCAATGGACACATTGACTTAAGAAATTCAGCGGTAGATGCCATTGGTTCTATTGCCAATTATTTGGCCCAACACGGATGGCAACGCAATCAACCCATCGGCTTTGCTGCCCGCTATACTGGCAACACCCCCACTTCGATTATTACCAAAGATTTGGAACAGCCCACTCCCTATGGTGCTTTAAAAAATCAAGGCATCAAACCGATCAATCCGATTGTGAAAATTGATGACCTGGATATGGTAAATGTTATTCAACTTCAAGATAGTTATGGCCCAATTTACTATATTACTTATCCAAATTTTCAGGTCATTACTACGTATAACAAGAGTCGAATGTATGCCACAGCTGTATGGCAATTAGGTACCGAAATCGCCAGCCGTTAAGGCTGGATTTAACCAAAAGACAATAAAGTCAAGATTTTTTTTTGCAAAATAGCTCACTAAATGGACCTTTTTAATACAATGTTACAATATTGATCATATTTTGATCAAAAAATGGTATATTTCTGTACTTTTTGTAATTATTTTAATTAAAGAGTGGACAGCTTTAGCTTGGCATGAATATTATCCATCTCGTCAAATGTAGTTGCAAAAGAGAATTAACAGACTTGATAGCTTATATTTCAATCGCTTAATTGAAAGAAAAGTAGCAGTCTTTAGGAGTTTAATAATGCATTCATCGATTAAGTATATTTTAGCGTTAACCACCACTTTTGCCCTGAGTCAGTCTCAAGCGGAATTGGTGCAGTCATCATTCAATACAGATAATGACAACTCTCGCTTGGCCACTCGTGTGTTAAATAAAGATGCTCAAAAGTTTAACTCGCACTTTTCCAATTTAAATAGTCTTTCAATCACTGAGCGTTCTGGTGATAAAATTCGTCGTCAAACTATTGCAGCAAAAATTGAAATCCCTGCAGACGAGCCTTCAGTGATTGAAAAACTAAATACTGTCGCATCGAATACAGTACGTAAATTTAGTCAAACTGGTGCAGCTTCCTGGTACGGTCGTCAATTCCATGGCCGTAAAACTGCAAGTGGTGAAACATTCGATATGAATGGTTTAACTGCAGCTCATCGTAGCTTGCCATTGAACTGCTACATTCGTGTAACCAATAAAAACAATGGTAAGAGTGTGGTTGTAAAAGTAAATGACCGTGGTCCATTCCATGGTAACCGTGTTCTAGATTTATCTTATGGCGCTGCAAAACAACTCGGTATTACCAATGCAGGTACTGCAAAAGTAAATATCGAACGTGTGGATGGTCCAAATTCATAAGGACTTGCTAGACTCCTGATACATTTGACGCAAAAGCCACTTTATGTGGCTTTTTTAATGCCGATCAAAAAAGCCACTTACAAATAGCAATGATGAATTTTGCCTCGTCTTTCATTCTGATTTATATTTTTATTCAAATAAAAATAAGCCTATAAAACTTAAATCCCAAAGGAGTGGATGATGAAAACAATAACCGAATGGTTTGATGAATATGGTGAAAGCCATCAAAACAAAACCAATAAAATGTTGCACTGGATCTGTGTTCCAACGATCTATTTTTCCATTATTGGCAATTTGGCTCATTTTAGTGTCTTGCTAACTGCCCTAGTATTGGTATTCGCTTTAATTTTCTATGCACGTTTGGACCTTGTGTTGGCTGTAGCGATGGCTGCACTTACCCTGGTCATGGCATGGCTGATTTTCATCTTACCTGTAGGTGTCGGTTTCTATATTTCACTGTTTGTATTTGCCTGGATAGGTCAATTTTATGGCCACAAAATTGAAGGTAAAAAGCCTTCTTTTTTCAAAGACCTCCAATTTCTCCTGATTGGCCCTATTTGGTGTTTAGATGCTTACCTAAGCAAAGCACTACCAAAGTGAAAAACACGCCAAAAAACGAAATTAGCGAGCATTTAGAGCGATACAAATTTCATAGTGATGAAAAAGATCATTCTTCAGTGATTTTTCATCACTTTTGAGCGGTTTTATCTGCTTATTTTCTAATTTAACGTCAAAAATCAAAAAACAGATTCAGACCATAAAAAAATCCCAAACTGAGTAAAATACTCAGCAGCAACTTTTTTGAAAAAAGTGTAATAAACAGAGTAAAAATCGCGCCATAAAAATAGCTATTTTGCAGCATAGCTTTGGGCTGGCCATTTTCAAAAAAAACCAACGGCACACAAATAGAAATCATTAAACAAGGTGCCGCATATTTCAGCATACGCGTCACAAAAGGTGGCAGCCGAATCCGAGTTTTCGGTTCTAAAAATAGATTGCGATTAAAAAAAGTCACACAGGTTAAGCTAAATACAAATAACCACGTCATGTTTTAATCCTCCGAACGCTCAAGGATCGCAGCAACCCACATGCCCGCAAAGCCCGCCAACAAAATGGCAGATCTCACTTCCAACCAGCTCAGTATCAAAACACTCAGTGAGGATGCAATCACACTATAAATAGCAGCTCGATTTTGAATGAGCATCACAGCCATGACCAGGAACACCACAACCATTGAAAACTCCAAATGCAGATTTGAAAGATCAGGCACCGTATTTGCGAGTAAAATCCCGACTAAACTAAACCCCACCCAACTGACATAAAAACTCAAACCTGCTCCTAGCATATAGGCATACGAAGGCTGTTTTTTCAGCATGGCTGTTGCGTATAACTCATCTGTGAGCAAAAAACCGATGCAGAGTCTTTTCCTGAGCGGCCACGGTTTAACATCTTCCCTTAAACTCAGCGCATAGATAAAGTGCTGACTGGTCAGGAAAAATACCGTCAAAATAATACTCAGCAAAGATGCACCAGTCATGAGCATACTCAAACTGACCAACTGTGCAGCACCTGCAAATACCAAAGCAGACATGCCTACAGCCTGCATAATAGTCAGACCCGCATTCACCGCGGCAGAGCCTGCTAGTACCCCCCACGGAATCACAGCAACAGAAAGAGGCAGCATGTCTTGCACACCTCGAAAAAAAACCAGACTTTGCTGTTGAATTACTTGCTGTTGCACTAAAGACTCCATTATTGCCATTCACTGGAGTCAATATGCAAAATTTAGCAAAGGGCTTTCTTGTATGAAATTGCTGTTATTTTAAATTCTATGCGCAATATATTGTGCAGGCGTACAACCCAACGCTTTTTTGAAATGGCGGGTGTAATGACTCTGGTCAGAGAAGCCACACAGTTGTGCTGCAGTGGCAATTTCACACCCTTGTTTAAGTAGAGATAAAGATTTACGTAAACGGAACTGAACCAACCATGCATGTGGAGGGAGCCCGGAAAATTTTTTAAATTGGCGCAGTAAGTGCCACGGACTCATGCCCACCACAGCCGCAAGCTCGGCTAACTGATGCTCTTTTTCAGGTTCAGCCGCAAGTATTTCCTGCACCAGCACCACTTTACGATGCGCTTCGGGCAAATCTTTTAAAATCTTTACAGACTGACCATAACGACTTAATAAATAAGCCAAAGTTGAGATATATAAACTCTGTTTAAAGAGTATATTTTTCGGCTGTAACAACAAATCAAACAGTAAATTCAGCTGTTCGGCCAAGCCCTCATCATGAACCACTGCTTGCGGAAACCACGGCATGGTGCCCGCTTCATGAAAAAAATCTTGACTAATATCTTGAATCATTTCAGGTGTGGGATAAATCGCACGATAACACCACCCGGTTTCAACAGCAGATGAACCTGTATGCACTTCATCCGCATTGACTAAAATAATATCCCCTTGCGGTGCAATATGCTGATTTCCGGTTCGTAAAAAAGATTGGGCGCCTTCATCAATTAAACCAATACAGTAGCCTTCGTGAGTATGCTTGGAAAACTGGGTATGCTGATACGAGGCTTTCAACATTTCAAGTCCATCAAGTTCTTGAACATGATGATAATTTACAAATTCACCTGATCTGTTGTCATGCATGATTAGCCTCTCCTGAAGCTTAAGCATACTGCGATTCAGCTGCACGTATAGAACAAAATTGCTCTGCTACTGATAAGTTTTTCCTTGATGCTTTAGCCAGCCGTCCACATGACGACCATTCGGGTCATGATGTGTCCAGTGCATCACCCCACCTTTTTCAGAATATTCATATTCACCATTAAACGCGACGGTATCGCCTTTCTGTAAATTGTCGATGCGGGACGCCAAATCAATGTTATGTGCCACCAAAAGGGTTTGCCCGTTAGTTAATTGCAAGATGAATTTTTGGTGACGAGAACCTTCATGATCATCCCGAAGTACAGCCACGACTTGACCTAAACCTTCCACTTGAATATTACTAAGTTTATTATTAAACGCCTGTGCAATGACTTGATCTGCATGAGGAGCGAGTGAACTCGATGATTTATGCTCTACGGATGGGCGCTGTACACCCTCATTCAATGAATGATCCGCAGCAATATTTTCAGTAGAGTTTTGTTGCTGTGAAATTTCTGTCTTTTGTTGTTGTAGATCGATGCCATAGTAAGCAGCGACCAATGCAATCACTACCCCACCAATGGTCAGATTTGTCTTATTTACCATATTTTCCGTATAAGTATTAGATAACCCATATGAATTTTATACTTTAAATCCATTAAAAGACCGAAGTTATGGTTATAAAACTATATCTTCACATCTTCTTTTAAAAATAAAGGCTGATCTGCAATTATTTAAAAAATGTCATTGGATTATTTAAGTTGAACCAAACACAAAAAAGCCCTCAAATGAGGGCTTTTTTTAGCAAATAATCAGAGATTATTTTGCAGCAGCTTGAGCAGCAGCAACTTCTTCAGCGAAAGAAAGTTCAGCTTTTTTCTCAATACCCTCACCCACTTCGAAGCGAACGAATTGAGCAACTGTAGTAGCTGTTGATTTAAGAACATCAGCAACTTTCTTGTCGTTGTCGATTACGTACATTTGACGCTCAAGAACAACTTCGTTCAAGTATTTTTCAACTGAACCAGTCACCATTTTTTCAACGATGTTCGCAGGTTTACCTGATTCTAATGCTTTCGCTTCAGCAATTTCTTTTTCTTTAGCGATAAGATCAGCAGATACGCCTTCAGCTGTTACAGCAACCGGGTTGAACGCAGCAACGTGCATTGCAATACCTTTACCAGTCGCAGCATCACCTGTGTAAGACACAACAACACCGATTTTTAAACCGTGTTTGTAAACTGCAAGGTTTTCACCTTCAACAATTTTCGCACGACGTACTTGGATGTTTTCACCGATTTTTTGAACAAGAGCAATACGCGCTTCTTCAACAGTAACACCATCTTCAAGTTTCAATTCAGCAATTTTAGCAGCATCAGTTTCGTTTGCAGCAAGCGCAGCAGCAGCAACTTTAGCAGAGAAACCAGCAAAGTTTTCGTCTTTAGCAACGAAGTCAGTTTGGCAGTTTACTTCTAAAAGAATAGCTTTGTTGCCTTCTTGAGCAATCGTGATTGCACCGTCAGCAGCAATGTTACCAGCTTTTTTAGCTGCTTTTGCTTGACCAGATTTACGAAGGTTATCAATCGCTAATTCGATGTCACCGTTCGCTTCTGTTAATGCTTTTTTACATTCCATCATTGCTAAACCAGTACGGTCACGCAATTCTTTTACCATGCTCGCAGTAACTGCAGTCATGTTATTCTCCTAAATACGGTAGAAAATGAATCTGTTCAACAAAAACGGCCCAAAGTGTTCTCTGGGCCGTTTTGCTTTTTCGACGCTTAATTTGCCACGATTACATGTCGCAAAAATGACAATTTTGCGTCAAAACGCATTAAGCCTCTGGAGCTTCTTTAGCAGCTTCTTCGCCTTTAGCTTGAGCATTTGCTTGTGATTGAGCGTACTCTTTACCAGCAAGGATAGCATCAGCCATAGCAGAAGCGTAAAGTGTAACCGCACGGATCGCATCGTCATTACCAGGAATAACGTAATCTACGTTGTCTGGGTTAGAGTTTGTATCAACGATACCGATTACAGGAATACCAAGGTTTTTAGCTTCTTTAATCGCGATTGATTCGTGGTCAACGTCAATTACGAATAATGCGTCAGGTAAACCACCCATGTTTTTAACGCCGCCTAAAGCACGTTCAAGTTTTTCCATTTCACGAGTACGTTCTAAAGCTTCACGTTTAGTAAGTTTAGCGAAAGTACCGTCAGTAGATTGAGTTTGAAGATCTTTTAAACGGTTGATAGATTGACGAAGTGTTTTCCAGTTCGTCAACATACCACCTAACCAGCGGTGGTCTACATATGGTTGACCAGCGCGTTGAGCTTGTTCACGAATGATGTTAGAAGCAGCACGTTTAGTACCAACAAACAATACTTTGTTCTTTTTGCTTGCAAGATTGTTAACAAAGTTCAAAGCATCATTTAACGCAGGAACAGTGTGCTCAAGGTTGATGATGTGAATTTTGTTACGCGCACCAAAGATGTATTCGCGCATCTTTGGGTTCCAGAAACGAGTTTGGTGACCGAAGTGAGCGCCTGCTTGAAGAAGGTCGCGCATGCTTACGTTGTAATCTGCCATTTTCTTTACCTTAAAGTTTGGGTTAGGCCTCCATATATCCGCATTCTCCACTCTTGCGAGCACCCAGAGAAATGTGTCGATATATGTGCGGATTTTATTGCCCCATCGCACAAAGCCCGTGAAATTTATTCACGAAAAAGCATTTGATAAAATGGGCGGCTATTTATACCATAGTCACACACAAATTTCCAAAAGTTTTTAAAGATCATGAACAGTACTTACGAAGCTCCCCGCCGTTTAATTAAAACACCTGAAGAAATTGAAAAAATGCGTGTGGCGGGACGACTGGCGGCAGAAGTTTTGGATATGATCAAACCGCATATCAAACCGGGCGTATCGACGCTGGAACTAGATACAATCTGTCACGATTATATCGTGAATAAACAAGAGGCAATTCCTGCCTGCCTAGGCTATGGTGCAGCCCCTGGACGCCCTGCTTTCCAGCATGTCATTTGTACTTCAGTCAACCACGTAGTTTGTCACGGTATTCCATCTGCAAGCAAAATTCTGAAAAAAGGCGACATCTTGAATATTGATGTCACTGTGATTAAAGATGGTTATCACGGCGACACCAACATGATGTATATCGTCGGGGGTGAAACTTCAATTCTTGCCGACCGTTTATGTAAAGTGGCTCAAGAAGCCATGTACCGCGGTATTGAAACTGTAAAACCGGGTTCTACTATTGGTGATATTGGCAATGCTATCCAGAAATATGTTGAATCAGAACGTTTTGGCGTAGTACGTGAATATTGCGGTCATGGTATTGGTACCGTGTTCCATGATGAACCACAAGTTTTGCATTACGGCCAACCAAATACCGGTATGGTGCTTGAAGAAGGCATGACCTTTACCATTGAACCGATGGTGAACGGCGGTGACTGGAAAACTAAAATTTTAGGGGATAAATGGACTGTGGTGACTAAGGACCATAGTTTGTCTGCACAATATGAACACACCCTTTTAGTGACTAAAACCGGTGTTGAAGTATTGACTGCACGTCCAGAAGAAGACCTGTCTCGCTTTAATCAATAAGTTCATTTCAAATTGATTTAAATGGCTACAACGAATGTAGCCATTTTTATTTGAAGTCCTCTTCATTGAAACGTTTTGCTGAAAATCTGTACCAGGCTCAATTGATTTTCAGTCTATTTTCCACATACTAAAGCCCAGTCCAATTTACCACAGAGATTTCCATGTCCGATTTTAGCAATGTCACCGTAACCCAAAATGATGATGATACCGTTTCCTTACTGATCGACCACAAGCCTATCTCTGAACGCTATGGCATGAAATTTAGTGCCAGCATTGTGGATGAACTCAAAGCCTTAGCAAACGGTCAAAATATGAAACTGTTTGATCAGTTTGTATTTTCACATACCGATTTGAATTTTGAGCATCAGTACCTCTATGTGACCTGCATTGTAAAAAATGAAGACGGCTATAAAGTGACGCGTAATTTCGTTTACACCATTACTGCTCAAGGTCAACAACCAATTGAACATGTCATTACCAAACAGGGGCAACCGATGACCACTGCTGATGTACATGAGTTTATTAATACCCATCTGCAAAAATCATTAAATGATTACACCGACCTGAATTATGCCTATTAATGTTTTGTTTTTTATAACCTCGTAATAACTTGATAACGCCACACACTACAATTAAATCGGTTCTCATCTAATTGTAGTGTTCTTTTTCACTTAGTCATTCACATTAAAATATTCCTTTTTAATGTCATTTTTTAATCATTTTCAGCTCTTTTATTTAAACTAAGCTACTCAATTATTTATCGTTCTTGCTCGGTTTATTCAATCTGATTAAATACTTTTTCCAATATTGGTACATTGGAGCTCCCCTTTTTGGCGCAATTTAAGCTAAGATAGTGTGCTTTTTATTTTTTAATCCCTATAAGAAGGAATACTGCCGTGGACGTACGTCTCTCTGATCGTGTAAATGCCATCAAACCGTCCCCTACACTTGCTGTTACCAACAAAGCTGCTGAACTTAAAGCTGCTGGTAAAAACGTAATTGGTTTGGGTGCAGGTGAACCAGATTTTGACACCCCACAACACATCAAAGATGCAGCAATTACAGCTATTAACAACGGTTTCACAAAATACACCGCTGTTGACGGTACTCCAGGTCTTAAAAAAGCAATTATTGCGAAATTAAAACGCGATAATAATCTTGATTACGCTGCAAACCAGATCTTGGTTTCTTGCGGTGGTAAACAGTCATTCTTTAACTTAGCACTTGCCTTGTTAAACAAAGGTGATGAAGTAATCATCCCTGCACCATACTGGGTAAGCTATCCAGACATGGTAATCATCGCTGAAGGTGTTCCAGTGATCGTGAAATGTGGTGAAGAACAACGTTTCAAAATCACTCCTGCTCAATTAGAAGCTGCAATCACTGACAAAACCCGTTTAGTGGTGCTTAACAGCCCATCTAACCCTACAGGCATGATCTACACTAAAGCTGAATTAGAAGCTTTGGCTGAAGTACTTCGTAAATATCCAGAAGTATTGGTTGCGTCTGATGACATGTACGAACCAATCCGTTGGGACGACGAATTCTACAACATCGCAACTGTTGCACCAGACCTTTACGACCGCGTAATCGTACTTAACGGTGTATCTAAAGCTTATGCAATGACTGGCTGGCGTATTGGCTATGCAGCGGGTCCTGCTAAACTGATTGGTGCGATGAAAAAAATCCAGTCTCAATCAACTTCTAACCCAACTTCTATTTCACAAGTTGCTGCTGAAGCTGCATTGAATGGCCCTCAAGACGTTCTTGAGCCAATGATTGAAGCATTCAAACGTCGTCACGACCTGGTTGTGAAAGGCTTGAATGACATCAATGGTATTACTTGCTTACCTGCTGATGGTGCATTCTATGCGTATGCAAACATCCGCCCATTGATTCGTGCCAAAGGCTTAAAATCTTGCACAGAATTCTCTGCATGGTTATTGGAAGAAACTGGTGTTGCAGTTGTTCCTGGTGATGCATTCGGTCTTGGCGGTTACATGCGTATTTCATATGCAACTGCTGACGAAGTTCTTGTAGATGCACTTGCTCGTATCAAGAAAGCGGCTGATTCAATCGAAGGCGTTGACGCTGCGATTGCTTCAATTGCTGCTGAAAAATAATCTGCTTTTTCTAAAGTAAGATAAAAAAAACCCGCGATTTTCGCGGGTTTTTTTATCTCAGGATTTATCTTTTAAAACCTAAAAAATCCAGATTAATTCTGCTTTAAACACATTTTGATTATTGCAATGTGCTCTTCGCATGCGTCTGATCAGGCATGGTTCTAATTACCAATGCTATTCCCGCTAGAACAATGATGGCAGACATAATAATGCGCCAGCTAAGCGCCTCGCCAATAAACAGCGCACCACCCATAATCGCTAAACACGGCACAGATAACTGCACACTGCTGGCTGTGACACGGTCAATCTGTTTCACAATGACGTACCAAAGTACATAGGCACCGCTTGAGGCCAAACCGCCTGACAGCACCGCCAAAAGTACACCTTGAGGCAATGCAAAACTTTTTGTGTAAAACACAGCATAAGCCAGCAGTACAAAAGGAATCGCCATAACAAAATTGGCCAAGGTACTTGCCAACGGGTTTTGCATCTTCTTACCCGCAATGCTGTACATAGCCCAACCTATTCCTGAAAGCACCATAATGGCCGCATAAATTAAATTTGGTGCAGCTGCGCCCGGCAGTAAGAGAATGAAAATACCGATAATGGCAATACACAATCCGGCACCTCGGCGCATATTGATTTTTTCACCATGACATAGACCATAGCCAACCATGCTTAGCTGTACCGTGCCAAATAACAGCAATGCCCCGACACCTGCATCAAGATGCAAATAGGCCAATGAAAAAGCAACTATATACAGCGCCAGAAAAAATCCGTTTTTAACACTCCATTCAATTTTGGCTTTTTGTGCAGAAAACAGGTAAAGCACCAATAAAACGACGGCGCCACTACAGACACGAATCAAACTGAAACTCATCGGGTCAATTTGCTGGCCTGCCAATGCCAAACGGCATAAAACCGAATTGGCAGCAAAAGCCAGCATGGCAATCATGATTTTAAACAGCATGGTTGAGCATCCCTATCAACAACCTGCTTTAGATATAGCCAATCTAGCTTTTTAAATCCATAGAGATTTGCTGATTCAATTTATAAAAAACACAAATAAGCAAATCCCCTGATATTCATCAACCATTATTTTTCTTCTTGAGCTTTAGAAAACAACGCAATCACCTCTGCTTCAGTCAGCTTTTGGGTATCATTGGCAAAATTATAAAACTCTGGTTTATGATCAATATAGATTTTCATATCCAACTTCAAATCTTCAGGTTGCTCATTTAAAGCAAAGACATTGATGGCGCAATAGCTAAAATCACGGCTACGCTAAAACAAAGTAGTCCCACACTGATTACAAAAACCTCGCTCAGCCCATTCTGAAGAAGGATAGATCGATAAATTCTGATCCCTGTCAAAACCCAAACTTCCCTGTTTGGCATCTATGCTCATCATCATCGCACTGTTTTGTCTGCGGTACATTGAACATGAGGCGGTCACGCCGCAAGAACATGCACATCAAAAGTGGTTGAACCACACAAGCATTGACCTTGCATCTTTTTATCAATTTTTTGTTTTTCTAAAAAATAGCACGCTTATGCTTTGACGTTCTACGATCACGCATTTACTTACAATTCCTACCGTTGTCATTGAATTAAATGCACTGGAATATTTCTTGACCATTTTTATGATGATCGCTAATTTAAACCACAAGTTCTTTTTTGGAACTTATAAATTAATAAGGAAATAATGACGATGAATCCAAAAGAAATGACTGGGCTGCAACTTTTACAAGCGATGTGTGAGGGTAAAATTCCACCTGCCAGTATTAGTGAAACTATGTCGATGCAACCCTATGAAGTGGCTGAAGGCACCATTCATTTCAAAGTGAAAGCGGATAGCCGTCATTTGAACCCCTTAGGTGGCGTACACGGCGGTTTTGCAGCAACAGTGCTGGATTCCGTCACTGGTTGTGCCGTCCACAGTATGCTGGAAGCAGGTGTAGGTTATGGCACCATCGACTTAAATATAAAAATGTGCCGCCCCATTCCTAAAGATCAGCAACTACTAGCTATAGGCAAAGTGATTAATATCAGCAAAAATCTGGGTATTTCTGAAGGTAAAATTGTGGATGAAGATGGCAAACTTTATGCCCATGCCACTGCGACCTGTATGCTTATTCGTTAATACGCAATATGCTGGATTTAGAGCTTAAGTCATTGCCTAAGCTCTTATGCTAATACATGATTAAACAGCCGATTTAAACGATTTTGTGAGTGCAGATAAAGACACTTCCGGACGTGAAGTTCCCTTATAAATACATAAATACTTAAATACGCTATCGAGAGATACAGAGAGTTTCTTCTGTTCCGATACCGACCACACTTTGGAATTATTGCGTCCAGATAAGGCACTGCCATTCAATTGATACAAATACAGGTCATGATCACGCTGCAAGGGTTGCTTACGACCATTGGAATAACTATCTAAAAGTAATTGACAAGGTGAGTTAATCAACCATTTATCGCTAAACCAAAGCTGCAATAAGTCACCCAGATACAAGGCTTGGGTTCCAACAGGCCATACTTGGATATAGGCATCCTCAACGGCAGTCTGATAGCGCGCTGGATCTTGAATGATAGAAAGGTAATTGTCTTGATAAAAAGATAAATTTGAAAAAATTTCGGCAATCGTCAGCGTATGCATTCGCTTTCTCCTGTTTAGCCATTTTAGTGCTGGCAAGTTGGTTTAAATCCACACTGTTTGAACTTTTATTCAAACGTTCTGTTATGCATTTAATCTAACAAGCCAGTTTTGGCTGTGCAAGCTTTTTTAGGATTTTTGACTTAGTTGTTTAAATAAAAAGCATACGGCATAAAAATTAAGGAATCATGACACATTTAGCTTGACCCCCTGTAAAATCTGCTTATAATCGCATGCAGATTCTCCAATAGCTCAGTCGGTAGAGCGACGGACTGTTAATCCGCAGGTCCCTGGTTCGAGCCCAGGTTGGAGAGCCAAATACAAAAAAGCCCGCAGCATTAAAGCGGGCTTTTTTATTGCCTGAATAATCTATAACTATTTAAGTTATCCATAAAAAATAGCATCCCCACTCCCTCTTTTTTAAGTCAAATCTGCAAAGATCCACTCTGTATCAAGTCATGCTATACATCGCAATTAAATATGTTGAAATATAAAATTCACAGTGAAATATGAGTCAACCATAAAAGAAAAAGCGCATCGAAATGCGCTTTTTATCCCTTAACACCATCTCAATATGGATGATCTAAAGATTGTTTTATTGCTGAGGTAGAGGAATATATTGTGAATTATTATTCTGCGCTTTACGTTCAGTTACTACCACATTCAGGGTTAAGGGTTGCTCATTTCGAACCACTTCAACTTTAATGGTGCTGTTCGGCGCTTGCAAGGCCACATAATTAATCAAGTGGGAAGCAGAAGTAATCAGCTCTCCATTGACCTGGATAATTTTATCGCCCTTTTTAATTCCCGCTTTGGCTGCCGGACCTTGAGGAAGCACATCTGCAACAACCACACCGGTTTGCTTAGGTTCAAGAATGTTTTCCTGTTGCACTGGCATCAGGCTGATACCTAACCAGCCACGCACCACACGACCATCTTTCAAAATGGAATTGAGGATTTGCTGACACACTTTCGCAGGAATAGCAAACCCAATCCCAAGTGAACCACCGGATTGAGAGAAAATAGCCGTATTTACACCAATCAGATTACCCGCGACATCAATCAGTGCCCCACCCGAGTTACCCGGATTAATCGCAGCATCGGTTTGAATGAAGTCTTCATAGGTGTTGATGCCCAAATCTGAACGGTTAGTTGCAGAAATAATCCCCTGAGTAACCGTTTGCCCCACACCGAACGGGTTACCAATGGCAAGCACCACATCGCCGACTTCATTACCACTGAGCTTGAAAGGCAAAACAGGTAGTTTGTCGAGTTCAATCTTAATCACCGCCAGGTCAGAATCCGGGTCTGTGCCGATAATTTTAGCCACCGCACGACGTCCATCATTCAGACCTACCACAATCTGTTCAGCCTGAGCAATCACATGGTTATTCGTTAAGATATAACCATCCGCACGGACAATAACACCTGAACCCAGGCTGTTTTCATTTTGCTCCTGATCAAACTGTTCAGGGACTTGATCACCAAAAAATTCACGAAATGCAGGATCATTTAATAAAGGATGCTCTACTTTATTCACCTTCTGGGTCGTAAAAATATTCACCACCGCCGGAGCAGCCACCTTCACAGCAGTACTATAAGATTCGACTGCACCTGCCCTGTTGGTATTGACTAAAGGCTCGACATTTTCTCTTGGCATTTTTACACCGTCAGCCGCAACAGGGGCTTGTGGCTTCTGAGAATGCTGCCAAACAAGAAAACCAAGAGTGACTAAAACAAGTAAAATCCAAGGTAACCACGAAAAGGTGCGACGCACGTTAATTTCCTCTAACAATATTTTAATTCGTTGATGACTAAGTAATTTATCCGCCATTGTAAAATGAAATACATCAGGAAACATAAAATAGTTCAAGAGTTTTGTGATGCTTTAGTTACAATTCAAAATATGTTTTGATGATATTCAATTTAAGGCTTTTGAGAAATTTATGGCAAAGCTCAACGAGATTATTCAGTGGTGTGATCAAATCCTGAAATCACACGAATTTAAAGACTATGCACCAAATGGCTTGCAAATAGAAGGCAAACTAGAGATTAATAAAATTTTGTGTGCTGTTACGGCATCTCAGGATGCGATTCAGGCTGCAATTGAACAGGGCGCAGACTTACTCTTGGTTCATCATGGCTATTTCTGGAAAGGTGAACCCTACCCGATTACCGGTATGCGTGGTAAACGAATCAAGAGCCTGATTCAGCATGATATCTCACTGGTGGGTTATCACTTACCTTTAGATAGCCACCCTACCTTAGGTAATAATGCAGCCATTGCTGATATTTTAGACTTAGAAAATATTGAAGCTCTAGACCCAAGCGAACGCAATCCGATTGGCAATATTGGCTATTTAAAAACAGCCATGTCTGCTGAAGACTTTAAGCAATATGTGTCTGAGCGTTTGAACTTTAATGCCATTCATCTTCCTGCCGAAAAAACTAGCATCCAGAAAGTGGCTTATTGTACCGGTGGCGCTCAGGATTTTATTGGTAAAGGTGCCGCTCAAAATTGTGATGCTTACATTTCCGGAGAGGTCAGTGAACGCACCTTTTATGAAGCCAAAGAACTGAATGTGCACTACTATGCCTGCGGCCATCATGCTACCGAACGTTATGGGGTACAACGTCTGGCAAAAGCTATTTCAGAACAGTTCGATATTGAGTATAGTTACTTCGAATTAAACAATCCGATTTAATTCAACATGAGCGGTTTAACATTTTCTTTATACGTATAAATTCAGGCTTTATTCTGTATTGTTATTTATAAGCAATGCGCAATTTTCCTCAAGAATCTATTACAATAAAGCCACTTAATGTTAAAACCCAGCAAAACGCAAGGAATTGAAGACATGACAACGATTACTTTACCGGCACTTCCATTCGGTTATGAAGATCTTGCTCCACACATCAGCAAAGAAACTTTAGAATATCATCACGACAAGCACCACAACACTTACGTTGTAAACTTGAACAACCTGATCAAAGGTACTGACCTTGAAGGTAAAACTTTAGAAGAAATCATTACAGCAACTGCTGGTGATGCATCTAAAGCGGGTGTATTCAACAATGCTGCGCAAGTTTGGAACCACACTTTCTACTGGAACTGCTTGGCTAAAAACGGTGGCGGTAAAGCAACTGGCGCTTTGGCTGCAAAAATTGATGAAGCTTTCGGTTCTTACGAAAAATTTGCTGAAGAATTTGCAAATGCTGCTGCGACTCAATTCGGTTCAGGTTGGGCTTGGTTAGTTGCTGATAAAGTAAATGGTAACCTTTCTATCCTTAAAACGTCTAACGCTGACACTCCACTTGCTCACGGTCAAGTTGCTGTTCTTACAATCGACGTTTGGGAACATGCTTATTACATCGACTACCGCAATGCCCGTCCTGCTTACATTAAAACTTTCCTAGAAAGCCTAGCAAACTGGGATTACGCGAATGCGAAATATGCTGGTCAAGCTGCTGGCGTAGAAAAATAAGAAATAAAATATTTTTTATTTTCTGCTTAAAAAATCACCCTTTATGGGTGATTTTTTTATTTTCCGGTCCTAAACGCATATTTATAAAGCAAACAATTCATTTCTTTACATTATCTTGTTGACGACTTTAGTTTTCATCCCTAAAATGCGCTTCAGATTCTCCAATAGCTCAGTCGGTAGAGCGACGGACTGTTAATCCGCAGGTCCCTGGTTCGAGCCCAGGTTGGAGAGCCATCTATTCTTCCATAGCTCAGTCGGTAGAGCGACGGACTGTTAATCCGCAGGTCCCTGGTTCGAGCCCAGGTGGAAGAGCCAAGATTCTAAAAAGCCCACTCATTGCGAAGTGGGCTTTTTTTATTCCCCGGATTTCTATTTACATTTCCTGTAACACGTACTTTTTAAAGCTCTGTTTTTGAATCATCATTTTTATAAAAATTGTAGATCATTCCCCTACCTATTGTTCGCTGATTAAAATTTGGTTATGTTCATTCTAATAAAAATATTCTAATAAACTGCTATGAATACCACCTGGTTAAAATCTCTCACTTTCTGGATTATTTTGATTATTGTCATGTTTGTCGTGTTTCAATGCAGTCAAAATTCTGAAAATAAAAAGCAGGCTTCCGCGCTCATGTATGAACGCCTGTTTCATTGCACCCGTAATTTACCGCAAAAAAATCAGGATGTCTTAAAACACATTCAGCAACAACTCAAACCCGAGCTCACCCAAGCAGAGCTGATGAAATTGATCAACGAATGCCGGCAAGCTCAACCCTTACAAAGTAAAGAAAATTATATAAACTTAATAAAATCACTTAAATAATCAGCAATAAGTTTATTTTTAAAACATTCGATTCATTTTCATGGCTTTTTTAACCCTAAGCCCTTGACCCTTTAAGCTTAGATACATAGAATGCGTATCAGATTCTCCAATAGCTCAGTCGGTAGAGCGACGGACTGTTAATCCGCAGGTCCCTGGTTCGAGCCCAGGTTGGAGAGCCAGATTCTAAAAACCCACTCTGTTGAGTGGGTTTTTTCTTATATCAAGATTTTATTGTGTTCGATTCAAGTCAAGCCACTTTTTTCATTATTGGTTGCATTGCTACACTTACCTTGCTAACCATTGTTTTTCAGCAACTGTTCAAACCACAGCAAAAGTTTTTTCCTAAGCGCGTAATCACGCCTTTTGAAAGTAAAATGTTTATCCGGCTGAAAGAAACCTTCCCTCAACATCACATCTTGGCTCAAGTCGCTTTTAGTGCCTTAATCACCAACAATAACTTTAAGATACGCAACAAGTTCAATCGCAAAGTTACCGACTTCGTTTTACTGAATCAAAAGCTGGAAGTGGTTGCTGTAATTGAGCTGGATGATCATTCGCATATAGGCAAAGAACAGGAAGATGCAGAGCGCGATGCCATGCTGCATGAAGCCGGCTATCAAGTTTATCGCTATACGGATATTCCGAGTGCCCATAACTTAAGAAAAGACATTTTAAATTAATTTAACCTAGCAATAAAAAGCCACCTTAATAGGTGGCTGAGTTTTATAAATCTAGATCATTTTTGTTCTTGCTGTTCAGATGATGCTATAACCGCTTCTGAAGCTGATTGTTCAGCTGCTTCACGGGCTTTAATCCGTTCCAGCATTTCAGCCTGTTGCTGCTTGTATTTTTGCTGGTTTTTCTCATCGCTACTGACTGCCAGATAAGCCATAGAGACAAGAAAAATCGGGATAAGTAACCCAAGACTCATCAGAATAATCATCTTCTTGGGATTTGGCTTCGAGCCTGATTGCGACATAATCAATACCTGTCAATCTATCTACACACTAAATTTGCCTGTCCACTATAACAAAACCCTGAGCTGTCTCAATAGAACATTCACCTGGTTTGTAAATCCACATCAAAAAGCCGGTCGAAACCGGCTTTTTATCTCCACAGTCAGACAGCAAGCTGAATTTGCTGCAATACCTCTTGCAAGGTTTTTAAATAATCAAAACCAGCTTCAGGCTTGTCCTGCATCCGCCAAGCCACATAACCATCCGGACGTACCAGTACAGCACCCGCTTCATGAATTTCAGATTTTTGGTTCCATGTTCCATAAACATCGCGATATTCGCGGGAACCAATCTGAATCACGTCCAGATAAGGTAGATTCAACGCCTGCACTGCATTTTTCCAGCCTGTACCGGAAAGTCCGGTGAGCAAGGTAAAGCGGCCTTCTCCTACAATATCCAGCGTCGATTGCTTCTGTCCTTTGGCATTAATCAGCCAGGTATGCGGCACTTTTGCCCCCGGGCGTGTCGTTGCCTGCAAGTAAAGCTGCGGATCTTGGGCAAAGGTTTCCGCTGTCGCCTCGGCAATGACAGCATTTGAATCATAACGCTGATTCAACTCTACCCCTTGGGCATTAAATTCGAAATGCTTAATCTCAAGCGCCTGGAATAATTTTTGACGAATCTCTGCACCCGTATCATCTTCAGCAAAAATGCGCTGTAACATGTCTGCCTGTGTCGCCACCCCCTGATCAAATCCAAAGACATCTTTCAGATGCTTATAGTCAAAGCGGGATTGATTGGCGCGGGCTACAATCTGCTTGCCCACAGGTGCACGTTCAGCTGTATAAGAATCTAGCAAACTTTCTTTTGCCCAGCCACGAACCGCATAGGCTAGCTTCCAGCCCAGGTTAAAGGCATCCTGCATACAGGTATTGGAACCCAAACCACTCGAAGGTGGATGACGATGCACGGCATCACCACCACAGAATACCCGTCCTACCGAATACTCTGTAGCCCAGGTCTGATTCACATACCAATAAGACAGTTTTTCAATTTCCACGTCCTGAACTTCAGCCCCGACAAAAGCATTCAGGCGCGCACGAACCTGTGCTTCCGTTACCTGTGGCTCACCTTTACTGATGTCAAAGCCCCAACCCATGATCCATTGATTCCATGGGGTAATGGCACGTAACAAGCCCATACCCAAATCACCAAAACTGGCTTCAGGATTAACAATCCATTGCAGGATTGCCGGACGATGCTGCACATATTGGCTTAAATCCGCTTTGAAGGTGACATATACCGTACCGGCACGTGCCATGACCCCTTCCAGCGGCAGATTTAACTGTTCGACAATTTTAGAACGTGCCCCATCCATACCCACCAAATATTTAGCACGCAAGCTAAACTCGGTATTGGTAATCCGGTTTAAAAAGGTTGCCGTCACACCGTGTTCATCCTGGGTATGAGACAGGTATTCGGTATTGAAATTATAAATCGCACCGCGTTCGGCGGCATTCTTTGCTAACAACGCTTCCATTTTCGGCTGAATCAAATCCACCAATGGACACGGACTGCCTTTAATATAATCGCCATGACGTTCATCCCCAGTGCCCCAGGCGCTAAGACGGGCAATTTCTTCCCCGACCAGACTGGTGGTAATCAGGCTTTCCCCCATCTGTTCCCACGGCGTGGCAATTTGCTTGACCTGTTCTTCTATGCCCAGATCACGCAACACTTCCATGGCACGCTGATTGGTAATATGCGCGCGCGGACTGTTCGCCAGCCAATTAAACTGGGTAAAAAGCTGGACTTTAATACCATAATTGGCCAGTGCCAGCCCCAAGGTTGACCCCGCAGGACCTGTTCCCACCACCAGCACATCCGTATCAAATTGCTCAGACATTCGCTACTCCTTTTCAATACCACCCTTCAGCTGTCAGATATCAGATATCAGATATCAGATATCAGTGTATGTAACATCCTTATTTCACAGAACACCCATAGGCTTAAACTATGGTTGCATAGTTTTTAGGTCTGCCACATTTCATAATCCTGTTTGCAGCATCGGCATAGGATGAGACTGCACAATCGGGTTTATACGTGTGGTGATTTATGGAATTACGTCATTTAAGATATTTTGTCAGCGTGGTTCAGCAAGGCAGTTTTACCAAGGCTGCTGAAAAAATGTTTACTGCACAACCGTCATTAAGCCAGCAGATTAAAGACCTGGAAGAAGAAGTTGGGGTATTACTGTTTGACCGCTCTGCTAAAAAAATCCGTCTGACCGATGAAGGTGAAGCCTTTTTACCTTATGCACAGAATGCGCTGGAAAATGCCCAGCTGGCCATATCCGCTGCACGACAGGTGGCTTATAACAAAAACAACCAGATTTATATCGGCTTTTTAAATGTGGCAGAACTGAAGGTCATGCCCTTAATTCTGGATAAACTCAAACAGCAAATTCCGGATCTGCAGATCCATGTACAGAGCCTGACCTGCCTTGAACAGATTCAGCGCCTCAAGAATGCTGAACTCGACCTGACCTTTACCCGTTATGCCGTGCAGCATGATGACTATGAAAACCTGTGCCTGTTGACTGAAAAAATCTATGTCGTAGCAGCACAGAAACTTCATCCTTCCAAACATCAGATTAACCGTGAATATCTGAGCAAACAGAACATCATCATGTGTGAACAAAGCGCCTCACCGGTTTTCTATGAAAAGATCAATAAACAATTACAGCTCAAACATCTGCCACATCATCAGATGCACTGGGTGACCAATGTCCTGCAACATATCAACATGATCAATATGGGCTTGGGCTTTAGTTTCGTTCCGGAATACCTGCTCAAATTTCTCGGCGATCATGTGCAAGTGATTGCGACCGATTTTGAACTTCCAACCCTGCAGCTGTATGCCAGTTTTAGAAAAAATTCTAAAAATACAGCGCTGCAGTTCATTACCCAGCAACTGAAGATGCAAACTCAGTTGGGCTGATGTCGCAACTTACCTTTAACCCATAATAAAAAATTATCCGTATGGACAGTGCTGTCCCATAATTTGGATCTTATTTCAGCACTGAATCAACATAATGACCTGTTTTACTTCAAATGATCGCTAAAACAAGGCAAGGAAAATTCCGGCAAAAATCATGACACCTACCCAGCGGTTATGGCGAAATGCCCAGAAACAGCGCTGCGGATCGCGGTCATGGGTTTTGCTCCATTGATAGATAAAATCGGCTGCCACACAGAGCAATGCGATTAAACCAAATGGCATCAACAGATTTTCCAGATATAGGGCACCGCCAATCAATACAAGGCTCGTCAATTGCAACCCTGAAATAATCTCAATGTCGTATTTACCAAATAAAATCGCTGTGGATTTCACCCCAATCTTTAAATCATATTCACGGTCGGTAATGGCATACTGCGTGTCATAAGCCACGGTCCAGGCCAGATTGCCAAAGTATAAAAGCCAGCAGGTTAAATCCGGTGTCTGCCCCACTGCGGTATAGGCCATTGGAATGGACCAGGAAAATGCTGCGCCCAAAAATACCTGTGGCAAGTGGGTATAGCGTTTCATAAACGGATAGATAAACGCCAAAAATAACGCACCAAACGACCAATAGAACGTTTCAATAGGCAAGAAAAATAACGTGCATGCGCTCGCGAGTACTAAAATGAGGAACACATAAATAGCTTCTTTAGCGCTGATTACACCTGTCGCCAGCGGACGGGTTTTGGTTCGTTCAACAGCGCCATCAACTTTACGATCTGCAAAATCATTAATGGCACAACCTGCGGCACGCATAAAAATGGTGCCCAAAATCATGGGAATTAAAATCCCAATGCTTGGTACGCCTTGATTGGCAATCCATAACGCCCACATGGTTGGCCAAAACACCAGTTCCGTACCAATAGGCTTATCAAAACGACAAAGATAATAATAAGCTTCCAGACGTTCACGCCAGGTAATTTGATGCGCAGTTGCCATGACAATCCTTAACCACATTACTGTTTAGTTTTTCTGTTGAATAAATTGTTCAAATTCAGGTAAAAAAGTTTCCTGCACAATGAATTTACAACCATGCCAAGTATAACAACTTTGTCGTGTCCAGCCATCTTCAAGCAGAATGACACGGCGCTGACATATCGGGTTTGTGCGTTGAAATAAAAACCATCCGATCGGTTTTTTGCCAATATGTTTAAAAAGTCGTGCCCGACGCTGCAAGCTTAATATTGGAAAAATACTTTTCGCTTTGACCCAAGGCTGAGCTTCACAGCCATATAAATAACTTTCACGTACCCACGAGGTATGCTGTGCAGGCATCTGCATCCATTGCGCATCTATGCGGTTTAAACGTTGATAATGTTCTTTTAAAGGCTCAACTTGAAAAGTACCACCAGCCAAATCAGTCAATTGTTGTGTCAAAGACCCCGAAGCATAAAGCCACTTTTTTAAGGCTTCTGGAATTTGATGCTGTAATTGATGTTTTGCTGCTGTCCGCATGTCCCTCGCCTTTATAAAACCAATATTATCAATGCACTTGTGCATCTTGAGATTATACACAGCGCTTAGGCTGTTGATGACCTGATTTACAGTCATTTATGTTAAGGTGATTAATGCTTCAATTGAGCTAAACATTCCTTGCCATGCAAGGAAATTAAAATCTACGAATGATTTCATTAACAATAACCCTTAAAGCCTATCACCATTCAAATTTAAATCACTTAAGAATAGCTAATGACAACAATGATCTACAGAAAATCAAGTTTTAAAAACTAAAACCCTTCATGGCTTATTCTGGGCTATCACTGAGCCTAGCCATGTCTTCATTTACACACGCAAAAGACATTGCCCTTAGTTTTGATGACGGTTTAAATCCACAACAAAACCCAAAAGCTGCATTAATCAATCAACAGATTTTAACGCAACTCAATGAACAGCAAATTAAGAGTATCGTTTTTCCTAGTTTAATTAAAATTGGAGATTATCAAGGTAAGCAACTGATTGCCAATTGGGGGAAAGATGGACATATCATTGGTAATCACAGCGCATTACATCAAAACTTAAATAAAGATACAGTCTCAACCAAACACTATATTCAAGCCATTATCGATGCTGACACCATCCTAAACACTCTGCCAAATTATCAACGCATTTACCGTTATCCTTTTTTAAAGCAAGGAAATACCACTGAGAAGAGAGATGCAGTCTATCTGTGGCTCAATCAAAACCATTATAAAATTGGCGCGGTCAGTATTGATGCCAGCGACTGGTTTTATAATCGAAAATATTTAGATTATGCAAAACAAGCAGATACAGCTAAACTCGAACGCTTAAAACAGGCCTATATAACTCATCTCTTAGATCGAGCCAGCTACTATGATCAACTCGCAGTTCACACCCTGCAACGCTCACCCAAACATGTTTTGCTATTACATGTGAATCAAATCAATGCTGCGTTTTTAGCAGATATGATTACAGCATTTGAACAAGCTGATTGGACATTTGTTTCAGCCAAGCAAGCATTCCAAGACCCTCTTTATATGCAGCACAGTCAAAACATCCCTGCAGGTGAAAGCATTATTTGGTCGATTGCTAAAACTCAAGGTCAAGCGCTTCGCTATCCTGCTGAAGATGCGCCTTATGAATTAGATAATTTAAAGCTGCATCAGCTTGATTAAATTATTAACCAAAAATAAAAATGGCTTAAAACCATCTGAAGTTTAAGCCATGTCGCATAGAAAATTAAAATTATGCATTATCCGTTTTGGCAATCACTTCAAACTTTCCTTGCGGAGTTTTAATTAAAACCAAACCTTCTGCACTGATATAAAAACTTTTTGGATAGTCAAAATCCAATGCCAGTTCCGGATTTTTTAAAGCAACAAATTCAGCTTGCTTATATCCTTCCACAGTACGTCCAACCTCTATATAAATCACTTCTGAAAAGTTCAGCTTAAATCCCTTTTCATGATCTTTAGGATCAATCCATGGGAAAAAACCGGTGTGCTTTTTACGCTGTGCCATTTTATTCGATACTTTTAAATAAACATTGATTTGATCATACAAAAAAGACCCGCACAAGGCGGGTCTTTTTTACAGTGAATTCTCGGAAGAATTACAGGCTGTAGTACATGTCGAATTCAACTGGGTGAGTAGTCGTATTCAAACGGCGTACTTCTTCAGTTTTAAGTTCGATGTAGGCATCAAGCATTTCTTTCGTGAACACACCGCCTTTTAGCAGGTAGTCGTGGTCAGCAGCAAGAGCTTCAAGCGCCATATCCAGGCTGTGAGCAACTGTAGGGATTTTCGCTTCTTCTTCAGGAGGAAGATCGTACAAGTTCTTGTCAGCAGCTTCACCTGGGTGGATCTTGTTTTGAATACCGTCGATACCCGCCATCAACAATGCCGCGAAACCTAGGTACGGGTTCATCATTGGATCAGGGAAACGTGCTTCGATACGTTTACCTTTAGGGCTAGAAACGTAAGGAATACGGATAGAAGCAGAACGGTTACGTGCTGAGTAAGCAAGCATGATCGGTGCTTCGAAGTGTGGTACTAAACGTTTGTACGAGTTAGTAGATGGGTTGGTGATTGCGTTCAATGAACGAGCATGCTTGATCACACCACCGATGAAGTACAATGCCATTTCAGAAAGGCCTGCATATTCATCACCAGCGAACAGGTTCTTGCCATCTTTAGAGATCGACATGTGAACGTGCATACCAGAACCGTTATCACCTACCATTGGTTTAGGCATGAAAGTCGCAGTTTTAGCGTATTGGTGTGCAACGTTCCAAACAGCATATTTGAACTGTTGAACTTCGTCCGCTTTACGAACCATAGTGTTGAAACTTACACCAATTTCAAGCTGGCAAGATGCAACTTCGTGGTGATGTACTTCTACACGGCCTGGGCCCATGATGTCTTCAATTTTTGCACACATGTCTGCACGCATATCTTGTGAAGAATCTACTGGTGGAACTGGGAAGTAACCGCCTTTAACACGTGGACGGTGACCAGAGTTACCCGCTTCATAATCTTTACCGGTAGACCAGGCAGCTTCTTCAGCGATCAAAGTATGGCGCGCGCCAGACATGTCGATGTCCCATTTCACTTCGTCAAAAACAAAGAATTCTGGTTCTGGACCGAAGAATGCAGTATCACCGATACCTGTTGATTTTAAGTATTCTTCTGCACGGCGAGCAATAGAGCGTGGGTCACGTTCATAACCTTGACCAGTAGATGGCTCGATTACGTCACAAGTTACCACAACTGTAGCTTCAGCGAAGAACGGGTCAAGGAAACATGTTTCAGCGTCTGGACGCAAGATCATGTCAGAAGCTTCAATGCCTTTCCAACCAGCAATTGAAGAACCATCAAACATTTTACCGTCTTCAAAAGTATCTTCGTCGATTGTATCTGCAGGGTAAGTTACATGCTGCTCTTTACCCTTAGTATCAGTAAAGCGAAAATCGACCCATTTTGCGCCACTTTCTTGGATGAGTTGAAGGACCTTGTTCGCCATGCTCATTTTGCTCCGATGATTTTTTGTTGCACCTGCTAAGTGCGTGTTAGTAGTTGGTGTCTATAAAGCAATTCTCGTACCAACTTTTAAAAAGCAAAGCTAAAATATTGAATTCTTTATCAGAATAGAAGATTTGAGCCTTTTGCTTTGTTGCTATTATACTGTGTGTAAATCTAAATGCACCATATTCAAACACTCATAATCACATTTACTTGAAAAGTAGCTTTCAATGTATCAAATTGGTGCAAATTTATTTTCTATCCCTGATAGAAGTCCTGCTTTACTGGCTTTTTGCCTGAATATCCATCAGTTTCGCTTAAAATAAATTCTTAATAATTTATTATCTGTCATGTTGATGATTTCATTATTGAATATTTTCAACATTTTCGCTTTGACGGTCAAAATTGCTTAAATCACAAATAAATACTATCTTATTATTATTTATATATTTTTTATTATTTTAACATGCAAACTGAAGATATTTCAAACAATCAAAGATATGAAACACTCTGCGCCATTTTGGTGACAACATAAAAATTTTAATTATCACTCTTTTATGTCCCTTTATGAAGCCAAACTTCAATGACGCTAATTTCACCAGCACCATACTTACTTATATATAGTTTATTACCAATAAAAACTAAATATCTTATATTAAGCTTTTAAATGGGTATCGTGTTTGTAGTATATTTTCAAAATAGCATGAAATGATTAACCTCATCTTCAATGAATTTTCTTCAACATAAAATGCAAATAAATCAGCCTATTCTCATGTAGTGATTTCTCTAAAATCATTATCATAGAAATAGTTCAGCAGAAAATGCTTATTTTTTGCTATGATTATTCGCACTCCATTTTTTTAGCCCTTTTACTGCCTTTAGTTTAAATTGGACTAGGCAATGAAAATCTGAATCATGCGAGTATTCTTGGACTATTCGAGCACAGTTAAGTGCGCAAATTTCAATAGGTTAGCTCATGCTTTTAATGATCGACAACTATGACTCTTTTACCTACAACATCGTCCAGTATTTTGGCGAGTTAAATCAGGAAGTAAAAGTGGTCCGTAATGATGCCGTGACCTTGGAAGATATTGAGCGATGGCAACCGAAGTATCTCGTCATTGGTCCTGGCCCCTGTTCTCCTTCCGAAGCAGGCATTTCCATTCCAGCAATCCAGCACTTTGCCGGCAAAATTCCTTTATTGGGCGTATGTCTGGGACATCAAAGTATTGGTCAAGCTTTTGGTGGCAATGTTATTCGGGCCAAAAAAGTCATGCATGGCCGTTTATCAGACATGTATCACAGCGATAAAGGGATTTTCAGTAATCTTCCTTGTCCATTTTCTGCAACGCGTTATCACTCACTGGTGATTGATCAGGCGACATTGCCGGAATGTTTGGAAGTGACCTGCTGGACCAATGAAGAAGATGGCTCCATGGAAGAAATTATGGGCGTGAAACATAAGACATTGCCGGTCGAAGGCGTGCAGTTCCATCCTGAATCCATTCTGAGTGAGCACGGCCATCAAATCTTTAAAAACTTTTTAGAAATTTACGCATAACGAGCGCGATTAACATTATGAATATTCAACAAGCTTTAAATAACATCACTAAAAATATTGAACTCACTCAACCGCAAATGGAAGACGTGATGCGTACCATCATGAATGGTCAAGCCACTGATGCACAGATTGGTGCCTTGATGATGGGACTGCGCTTAAAAGGCGAAAGTATTGACGAAATTACTGCAGCTGCACGCGTGATGCGTGAGTTTGCGATTAAAATTGACGTCAGCGATCTGCCTCATCTGGTGGATATTGTCGGTACAGGCGGTGACGGCCAAAACCTGTTTAACGTATCTACTGCATCAAGTTTTGTGATTGCTGCTGCAGGTGCAACCATTGCCAAACATGGCGGCCGCGGTGTTTCCTCTAAATCAGGTTCTTCTGACTTGTTGGAACAAGCCGGAATTAATCTTGACCTGAACATGGAACAAACAGAACGTTGTATCCGGGAAATGGGCGTCGGTTTCCTGTTTGCACCAAATCATCATAAAGCAATGAAATATGCTGCTGGTCCGCGTAAAGAACTCGGCTTTCGCAGTATTTTCAACCTGCTTGGCCCGCTCACCAATCCGGCCGGGGTGAAACGCTTTGTGATTGGTGTATTTTCCACTGAACTTTGTCGCCCAATGGCTGAAGTATTAAAACAGCTGGGTGCAGAACATGCCATGGTGGTGCATTCTAAAGATGGCTTAGATGAAATCAGTCTTGCCTCTTCAACCTATGTGGCTGAACTGAAAGACGGTGAAATCACGGAATGGGAAATTCAACCTGAAGCGGTAGATATTGAATCTCAAACTTTAACCGGCCTTTCTGTTGATAGTTCAGCTGAAAGCTTAACTTTAATTAAAGATGCTTTAGGCAAGAAAAAATCTGCTATTGGTGAAAAAGCAGCGAATATGATCGCACTCAATGCAGGCGCTGGTATTTATGTTTCTGGCTTAACTAACAGCTATAAACAAGGTGTGGCTTTGGCGCATGACATTATCTATGGCGGACAAGCCATAGAAAAAATGGGCATTTTGTCTGAATTCACCAAAACTTTAAAAGAATACGAAGCTTAAGCCTTAGGACACAGATCATGGTAGATATCGCAAATACAATTTTGGGTAAAATTGTAGATCGTAAACAGGAAGAATTTGCTGTTCGTCTTAAGCAACGCAGCTATAAAGATGTTGAAGAATTGGCTCAAGCAGCAACACCTGTTCGTGGTTTTGCTCAATCCTTGCAAAGTAAACGTCCAGGCGTGATTGCTGAAATCAAGAAAGCCTCGCCATCGAAAGGCGTGATTCGTGAAAACTTCAACCCTGCAGAAATTGCACAGCAGTATGAAGACGCTGGCGCGGCTTGTCTGTCTGTACTAACAGATGTAGACTTTTTCCACGGTGCGGATGAAAATATCCAGATTGCCCGTTCACACTGTGCCCTGCCTGCATTACGCAAGGATTTTCTGATTGATCCTTATGGTGTGATTGAAGCACGTGCGTTGCATGCGGACTGTATTCTTCTGATTGTGGCGTGCCTGTCTGACCAGCAACTGGAAGAAATGTCGAAAACTGCATTTGAGCACAACTTAGATGTACTGGTTGAAGTGCATGATGAAGATGAACTTGAAAGAGCGATGAAACTTTCAGATCGTTGCTTGCTGGGTGTAAATAACCGTAATTTGAAAACTTTTGATGTCGACTTAAATACATCACTGCGTTTGAAAAAGTTACTGCCTGCTTCACGTTTACTCGTAACTGAAAGCGGTATTGCTACACCTGCTGATGTCGCAATGATGCAAGAGCATGATATTCATGCCTTCCTGGTTGGTGAAAGCTTTATGAAACAACCTCGTCCTGATCATGCATTTACTGAATTATTTGGTACGCCAAAGACTGTATAGCTTCGATAAAGTTCAGGGTGATGATTTGCCCTGAACTTTTTATTTGAAATCGAAATGATGAAAAGTTAAAGGCTGATTTTTTCCATTCTATAAATTCAAATTATAACTTTAATTGGAAATACCAAGTCTTATCTTAGCTATGAAATACTTTTATTCAAATTCTGCCTTAATATTTATTTTTTATCTTATTACTCAAAAACATTCAAACAACGTTATTGTTGAAAATATTTTCCGCTTTAACATGATTTGCTTGATGTTGACACTTATACCATTTCAATTTAATCACTTTAGAAATACATCAAACACGACTGAAGAAGAAAAAATAACCACCATATTTGAAGAAAAACAATTGGCTGAAGAGCAGCATAAAAAATTAAGCGAATCCCCTCAGCTGCGAAACAAATCACATTTAACAAGCCTATTGTTGGGTTTTTGGATGTCTAGCTTAATGATGAATTTTATTCTAAGGCTAGATAAGTAAAACATACTTTTAATAATATCTTTTACTAGGGTTAGGTTAATACCCAGCTTTAAATAGACTAAATATTCAATGAATCCATTTCAGTTCTAATCAAAGCCTTTTCAGGCTATAATTTATCTAAATTTTTTCATCTTTTCTGTTTTTTCAATATGAGCAAACATGATTCTTCGCTTTCTAAAGATCAGTATAATTTACTGAAATCTTTTAAAAAGCAAATCACCAATCCGCATTCCTCAAATATTGCGAAGCAGCCTGAGCCTGTGCAAAAGACTGCGGAACAAGAGCAGGAAGATGACTTCGCGCTTTTTCAAAAGCAAATGCAAGGTGTAAAGAAAATGAACACCAGCAACATTGCAAAACTTGAAAAAGCGTCAAAGAAAAAACCGGATGCACAAACTTTAGTAAAACGTGCAGCGGCAACCGGCCCTATGGAAACGGATCAGGCCGAATTGTCCGATACGCAAGCCATGCTCAATCCAGTAGCCAGCCAAGCTTCTCTCAGCTATCGTATTGCAACTTTGCAGCATAAAGTATTTGAAGACTTAAAAGCCGGTAACCTGCGCTGGTTTGAAGCGGTTGACTTACATGGCTGTACTGTAGAAGAAGCACGTGTTGCAGTACTACAGATTATTCAAATGGCCAAAGATGAAAATCAGAATGTCATTAAAATTGTGCATGGCAAAGGGCCTGAAGCCATTTTAAAAACCTATGTCAATGGCTGGCTGCGTCAGCACCGTGATGTTTTGGCATTTGTCAGTGCGCCTGAAAAGCAAGGTGGCACTGGTGCGGTTCTGGTTCTGCTAAAACGAGCAGAAAAAAACCCTAAATTCAAACAGTAATCGGAATTTTTCCCTAAAACAGGGCATTGTAGCGGTTTTCTGCTACAATGCCGTCCTTGTTCAATATCAGTGTAAGTGAACACGTCTTATGTCTATGCAGCAATCCTACGCCAACATTTTAACTGCCGTTGGTGAAGATCTTAATCGTCCTGGTCTTAAAGATACGCCAATGCGTGCTGCTAAAGCTTTTTCGTATTTAACGTCTGGATATAGCAAAACTTTAGAAGAAGTCACCAATAGTGCAGTCTTCCCTTCTGACAACCGTGAAATGGTATTGGTAAAAAATATCGAATTCTATTCGCTCTGCGAACATCATTTATTGCCTTTTTACGGTCGTGTGCATATTGCTTATCTACCTGAAGGCAATGTGCTCGGTTTATCCAAATTTGCCCGTATTACTGAAATGTTTGCCCGTCGTCTGCAAATTCAGGAAAACCTGACTCAGCAAATTGCTGAAGCAGTGGCTGAAGTGACTAAAGCACGTGGTGTTGCGGTGATGATTGATTCTGCGCATATGTGCATGATGATGCGCGGTGTGGGCAAACAGGAATCAACTACCCGTACGGTTTCTTTTGTCGGTGATTTTAAAACCAATAAAGAAGAACGTCGTGAATTTTTGGCTGCTCTACCTGAAAGCTATTAATTTAATTCTAAAAAAGCCTCAATAGATATTGAGGCTTTTTTTATGTGTGGTTAAATACACTGCAAAAATTGATACATTCATAACTGAAGTACATATATTTTAGGATCGCTCATGTCGCAAATTTTGTTAGCAGGTCACGGTTCAACGCAAGCTGAAAAATCAATTGATTACCCTCGTCCTGATCGTTTGGTACAAGGTAATCCTAAACGTGAAACGTATAGCCTGTATGAACATCCAAATATGGAATGTGGCATCTGGCACTGTGAAGTGGGTAGCTGGAATATTCAGTTTGCCGACAATAAACAGGAATTCTTTCAAGTGATTGAAGGTGTCGTTCGCATCCATGACCAAGCGACTGCAACTTATATTGAAGTGAGCGCTGGAAATGCGGGGATTATTCCACCAGGCTTTGTTGGACGCTTCGAAGTAGTTGAAGCAGTAAAAAAATACTATGTTATTGTCGAAGCCTGACTTTTAAAAATATAACTCACCATAAATTTTCAAATAAAAAAACTCCCTGAATATGAGGAGTTTTTTATTCATCGATTTGATTTTTCCAGATTAAGAGCTCGCAACCTGCTTGGTGACTTGAATACAGTTTCGGCCATTATTTTTTGCCGCATAGAGTGCTGCATCTGCTGCATCCAGAAAACGCTGATAGTCTGGATGACCATCATAAAGTGCACAGCCAATACTGACTGTAAAATTAAAACTGATGCCCATAGTCGTACGAATGGTGGTTTCCTGAATCCTGCTACGTACGTGTTCTGCAATCTCTTGCGCCCGAACCAAATCACTGTCTACCAGCAGCAATAAAAACTCTTCCCCACCGACACGGAATGCATAATCACTGCCCTTAATGGAATCGAGCAATACTTCACCAATAAACTTTAAAGCCGAATCACCTGCTGCATGTCCAAATTTGTCATTAATCCGTTTAAAGTAATCTGCATCTATGGCCAGCAAAGACAACGGCGTATGGTTTTTACGTGAGAAATTAATTTCACGCGAAACAATGGTATGCAAATAGCGTCGATTGAGCAGTTGAGTGAGTGAATCACTGCCCGAGTCGATATAATCAGCCACCTGAAAAAGTTGATCGACCAGATGTTGAATCTCTCTATTGTTTTCACGAATATTCTGAATCAACTGAATGGCCTTCTCTCTTTCAGCAGCATCCAAAACTTGCTGACTCAGCGAATCAGTCTGGTAAATACGGTCAATAATAACCGAAACCTGCTCAGACCCAGTAAATGCATAAGCGGCTTTATGGATAAACCATAAGCCAAATTCAGATTTTGACAGCAAGGAATGCGTAAATTTCGGCTCATCCGAAAATACCTTGAACATCAGCTCATTTTCCCAGTCTAATAAGGAGCTGCGCTGTTTGTCCTTTTGCGAAGCTACATCCTGCATGGCAGAAAATAAACGATAGGTATGTTTTGTATCATTATTCTTTTCCAGATTGACTTCGTAGGAGCGACACATGATTTCGGAAGCAAAACCCAGTATCTGCACAATATACTCAGCAATGGCCAGAGTGTTTTCTTGTATCTGCTCGGTCTGAAGTAAAAAGACTTTCTTTTTAATTTCACCGACACCCCGCATAATCAGCCAGGATGGAATACCAATACGCGCATGGACTTTACCGACCATCAACTGCTTTTCGACAATCTCGGTAAAATTCTGCTGTAATGGCACATTAAAGCAATCTATTAACCATTTATTCAGCGTGGTTTTTAAGCGGTTCTGAACAACGTCATCCGATAAGAAATATGAAGCTTCCTTCTCCTGCATGATATTTTTATAAAACTCATGGACCAGTATCTGAGAATGCGTTTGAATAAATTGAAAAGTGTCATTTAAATCAGCTGTTGAAAAATCCTGACAAACCGACTTCCATTGTGCAGCAAGCGTGGCAATATTTTCAGAATTCATACAATTGATTCCAACAGCTTTAGAATATGAGGGAGATAATTATGTGACTAATATAACAAAATTTTACAAAAATAACTGTGTAAGATATTCGATGTTTTTCATAAATAATGGGGAAATAAATTTCTTCTCGTAAGCGATTAAAAAAATCGCACATATGCCGCACTGGTTTTCATCCAGTCTTTACTGTCTTGTTGTTGATAGTGCCAATTGAAACGAATTGCATTTTGCTTATTAAGGACATATTGCAATTGGGTATTCAGTTTCAGCTGCCATTGCTTGGAATCTTCCCAATACGGCAATTCTACTTGAATTAAAGAATTAATTTTATCTGACCAAATATTCTGACAGCCTATGCTTGGTCCCATCCCTATGCGCCAGCCCTGATTTAGAGCTTTTCCTGCCTGTATATGGTTTTGAATTTGTACATAACACAAATGCTCACGCTCGGGGTCTGCATAGCTATAGCCCATCTGAACTTGTAAATTGGCAATGCCATGTTGTTCATGTTCACTAAACTGACCATTTTGATCCAAAGCTTCCTGCTTCCAGCCAAAGTTAAACCCCCAGCTGAGTGGCGTTTTAAATGGAGTTATAGGGTTATAAGAGTTCACGTTGAGAAAATCAAAATGCTCCAGTTTCAGTTCATCATCACGATACTGGATTGAACCATCCCAAAACAGTAACTGGGTACCCGTCCGAAAACCTCCTTGCGGGTCAATCAGGTCATGATAAGCCTGTCGGTGTCCCAGCTCGACAAACTTTTCCCCCTGCACTTCCCCGATATTAACCGAAAAATGACGGGCATCATGGGCTTGGGTAGGGTCTACTTTAGGACGTTGCGGTTGTTGGCGCTGTTTTTCCAGATCAATTTCACTGCGCAAACTCAATAACTGACGTAACCGTGGCTGGGCAAAACTTGGCTCAACTTTACGCCCGATGAACTGTAGATATAAATCATCATAGGCCATTTCTAAAATTTTGGCGCGATCTCGTCCCTGATACTGTTCTAAAATAGTCGGCATGTCTTTTAGTTCAGCAAAAGCGACCTGATGTGCCACTTTGGCCAGGATTTTACCATGCTGTCTAACTTGTGATAGCAACTGGGTTTCTAAGGCAGGACGATAAACTGTCTCTTTGACCAAACCTTGCTGCTCAATGGCTTTAATGGTTTCTACCGGAATGGCTGCAACTTTAAATTGCCGTTTTAAATTCAGCGCTGGACGAACCAGATCCATTAAACCCAATAAACGATATGCACAGTTGTCACTGACAAAATAATAGGGAAAACTTACATGTTTCATTTCCCAAATATGCTGCACTAAAAATCGGGTTTCGTCTGGAGTTAGACTGAGTTCATATTCCCACAAATCACGGCTTTCCAGATCACCATATTCTTTGACCTTACGATAATAAGGCATTAAGGAATATTCTCCCGGATACTGCCCGGTTAGGCCATTCCATGCAAAAGACCAGCCTTCGCCATTCGTGACAGTTGCTGCATAATTCACGGCATAGGAAACTAAATTCAGTTGTTTTTGATCTTTAGGATCCAGACGCAACAAGGTATGCCCAAACATGGAACTGGGATTGCCCATAAAGTCGGTTGCATAGATTAGTGTGGCTTTATAGGGCTTGATCTGTCCAATCCAGTCCTCCAGTTCCGGGCAAGTGACCTTAGGTAATTGTTGTTCTGAAATATTGAGTTGTTGCATTAACCACTGACTGCGTGCCGGAAAGCGGCAACGTAGCGATTGATTCGGCTCTGACACTTGAAATATGGCTTGAATATTGGCCTGCAATTCTTGTTTTAAATCCGTTTTGCCATTGGGCGATAAGAAATAGCCAGCATAACTGACTTCACTTTGCCCTTTTTCATCAACATACATCAGCCTTTGCCAAGTAATGTCCTGATCTAGTTTTTGTTGTTCTGCATGATCGATATAGCGTTGAACTATTGGGGAATTTGCTGCCGAATAAGCAACGTTTGAGAACATTAAAGCAAAAACTAAAGCGAGTGGTTTCATGCAAATCGGGTATTTATGTTTTATTTAATAAGAAATGTTAAATAAGAAAAAACCCCGTCAGGATGACAGGGTTTTGTGATCAAGTCTTATACGTAGGCTTTCAGCACTTCATCTTTAGCCATCACAGCTTGTAAAGATGCCAAAACCTGGAGTGAATCGTGATTTTCTGCAGAATAAATTTTAGAGAAGTTTTGTTTAGATAGAGCAAAGAAACGGGCTTTATCTTGTGCTTTAATATTTAAAAGTTCAGCCAGTACATTCAGGCTTTCCCCTTCTCCAACTGCCATATCACGTGCCAGAGATTCAGCATTTTCATTGGTAAAAGTCACCGCTTGAGCAGTCACTGTACCTGTACCGCTACAACCTAGCGTACCAAAAGTAATACCGAATAACTGGTTGGCAAAAAGGCCATTGGTTGTTGCAGCAAGAATTTTAGGTACTTTACCGGATTGGCCCGCCCAGACTTGTGAACCGATACCACAACCAGCATCTCGATCTGCAAATGCCGCTGTAGAACCGAGTGCTACAACTGCAGCTAAAGCTAATTTTTTCAACATGGTTATTCTCCAAAATTTATTATTCAAGCGTTCTAATTCTTCACAATTGTGTAAATTTTATTACACCTCTGTAAGATAGCTACAACTTTCTTATAACGCAAAGCAATTCATACTAAAGTTATTTTTCACTATATAAACTTTTGAAGTTATTTGTTTTTTAAAGTCCAAACCCCATCTTTACTGCGATTACCCAGTATTTTTAACACTAACACCAGACTCAAAAGGAGCAACAAATACCAGGAACCCATCTTGCCCCAACCGACCATATGCCAGGCCTCGACTTGACTGGGGTACAACCAGATTCTGTAAAAGGTACTGATATTTTCGGCAATCCAGATCAGGAATGCTAAAACAATCAGTACGGGTAACATCGGTAGCTGAATCTGATGTTGTTGTAACTGAAAACGAATTTTGGTTTTCCAGAAAATGATTATGCTCCATGCAAACAGCACAAGGCGAATATCGGGAACGAAAAACTTGCTCATGAAGTTAATATAGGAAAGCACCGCCAAAGCCAGCATGTTGGGAAAGCTTGGCAGTTTCTCAAAGGATACCTGATACAGTCTGAGTGAGCGCGCAAAAAAGCTACCCACTGCTGAATACATAAATCCGGCAAATAAGGGTACCGTCAGTATTTTAAATACAGCCGGCTGTGGATATTGCCAGGATGCAATCTGTGGATGGGTCAGAAAAATTTCCATGCCCATAGCCAAGATATGGAACAAGGCAATGACTTTGGCTTCAGCCCACGATTCCAGTCTTAAATACAGTAAACAGGCCTGAATAATCAGAGCATAGAACAGCAGATAGTCATAACGGAACAAGCCATAAAACTCCTGACTCCCCATAGAGGCGGTCAGTGCAAAAGCAATCAGCAGTAATATCCCAAATAAGGCAGCCGAAGCTGCCTTAAATGAGAACTCAAAACATGATTTAAAAAAACTGATCAAGGTTGAATCCTAACAATGAATGAACTCATACATATTTAAAGATATTTAGCGCTGTATTCATGCACCGTATCAATAAACACTTTAGGATTCGCAGGATCAACCCACTGGGTAATACCATGGCCCAGGTTGGCCACATAACCGGTTTTCTCACCACCCGCATAAGCATCATCTAGCATGGCTTTCGTGGCTTTTTCAATCGATGCAGGTGTGCCATATAAGGTAGCCGGATCGAGGTTGCCTTGTAATGCAGCACGGCCATTCACGGTTTGACGTGCCACGTTCAAAGGTGTAGTCCAGTCCAGTCCAAAGGCATCAGCACCAGTTGCCACCATAGGTTCAAGCCACTGACCGCCGCCTTTGGTGAATAAAATGACCGGAACTTTACGTCCGTCTTTTTCACGTTTTAAACCGGCAACAATTTTTTGCATGTAATTTAGTGAAAATTCGATGTATTCACGATGTGCAAGCGCACCGCCCCAGCTGTCAAAAATCTGTACAGCTTGCGCACCGGCATCAATTTGCGCATTTAAATAATCAATCACCGCAATGGCCAAGCGATCCAGCAAGGCATGCAAAACGTCTGGCTGTGCATACATCATCTGTTTGGTATAGCGGAAATCCTTGCTGGAACCGCCTTCCACCATATAGGTGGCCAGTGTCCACGGGCTGCCAGAAAAACCAATCAGCGGCACTTGACCACCCAAGGCAGAACGGATGGTGCTAACTGCATTCATCACATAATCCAGATCGGATTTGGCATTGAAATTGGGCAAGTTTGCTACATCCTGCTCAGTGCGGATGGTTTTATGGAATTTTGGCCCTTCCCCGGCTTCAAAATATAAACCTAGCCCCAAAGCATCAGGCACGGTTAAAATATCTGAAAACAGAATGGCAGCATCCAGGTCATAACGACGCAAAGGTTGTAAGGTCACTTCACAGGCAAAATCATTATTTTTGCACAGGGAAAGGAAATCGCCTGCTTTGGCACGGGTTTCGCGATATTCAGGCAAATAACGTCCTGCTTGACGCATCATCCAAACTGGTGTGGTATCTACAGGCTCACGTAATAAGGCCCGTAGAAAACGATCGTTTTTTAGCGTCGTCATTTACTTTCCCATCTCATTTTTAATCTTCGAACCATCATAACAAAAAGGTCGAAAATTTAGTAACTTCTCTTGCAGCTAAAAATCGATCACGTTAAATGTAAAATAATTTTTACACAAAACAAATACTGCATCTCCTCATTTTTTCTGCAATACTTGCGTAGTTTTGTCACATAGTTAATGAATAATTCTTAAGGTTGAATTACATGTACGTTCGCACATTACTCGCCATGAGTTTAAGTTGCATTTTTGCAGGTACAGCATTTGCCGCATCCACTGCTGAACAACCATTAAATCCTAAAAAGATTACCAATATTGCCGTTCAAGATCCGATTGATCCATTGGCGACCGATGCCGCATCTGGTGCTGCAAGCACTGCGAATACGCAGATTACACCACAAGAACAACATGACCTGAACAAGGCTTCAGAAACCCTGCAAGATCTCCAAAATACTGAAGATGATAATGCTGCGATCGGTGCTGCACCGACAACAAAAACACTGAGCACACCAAGCAGTACAAGTCCTGCTGCGAAAGCATCCTGGACTTTAGAAGGTTTAAATAGCGCTACATGGTATGACAATATTGGTAAAGGCCAATTCCCTGTTTATGCACGTGCGCATGTAATGCTCAATAATGCCCATGCTTCTCCGGGTGCAATTGATGGCGCAAGTGGTAAAAATACCCTGAAAGCCATTGCATCCTTCCAGCAAATCAATGGCATTAAACCGACAGGTATTCTAACTCAGGAAACCTGGGATGCCTTGATTGCTCGCCAAGGTTCCAAACCTGCATTTATTGAATACACCATAACCGATGCAGACCTTAAAGGTCCTTATGCACAAACTATTCCGCACGATTATGCTTTGCAAGCCAAAATGAAAGGTCTGTATTACACGCGCGTAACGGAAATGTTGGGTGAAAAATTCCATATGGATGAAGACTTTTTGAAAAAGTTAAATCCTAAGGCAACTTTCAAAAAAGCCGGTGAGAAAATTATTGTGGCCAATATCCGCAATGAAGTTCCGGAAGATATTCACCTGATCGTTGCGCATAAAGGTGCGAAACAACTGTACTTATTTAATAGTCGTAACCAGATGATTGGCTCATTCCCTGCCACGATTGGTAGTTCAGATACTCCATCACCTACAGGTACTTATAAAATTACCGGTGTAGCGCAAAACCCATGGTACAGCTATTCACCAAGTAACTTTATTCAAGGTAAAAATACTAAACCACTTTCTTTACCACCGGGTCCTAACGGTCCTGTAGGTAATATCTGGATTGGTTTAAGTAAAAAATCTTTTGGTATTCACGGTACACCAAACCCGTCTGCTATTTCTAAAACAGCATCACACGGTTGTATCCGTTTGACCAACTGGGATGCCAATGATTTGGGTAAAAAAGTCAAATCAGGTGTAACAGTTAAATTCTTAGAATGATCCCGGTACACAGCATCAAAAAAAGCCTGCATTTATTGCAGGCTTTTTTTATAAACCGCTACTTTAACAATAAACAATATAAACACCATCATCGTTTCAAAAATAGGATGATTTGTTGCCGTTTTATGATTTCTATGACGTTTTTAAACCATTAAAATAAGTTCAAGTTAAAAATAATTTAGGAGCATCAACATGAATGCTTTTTTACATCCAAGTGACAACCGCGGCCACGTCAAAATGGGCTGGCTGGAATCTAAACACAGCTTCTCTTTTGGTAGCTGGTATAACCCAAAACTCATGGGGGTTAGTGCCCTGCGTGTGATTAATGACGACATTATTGCTGCACATAACGGTTTTGGCACACATCCCCATGACAATATGGAAATCTTAACCTGTGTACTGGATGGCACCATCTCACACCGTGACAGTATGGGCAACGAACGTCATATTTCTGCGGGCGAATGGCAACTGATGAGCGCCGGTACCGGTGTTCAGCATAGCGAAATAAACAATGGCGATATTCCAGTGCATATGCTGCAAATCTGGATCATTCCAAATGAACGCAATGCAGAGCCGAGATATCAGCAAATTTTACGTGATCCACGTGAACAGCCCAACCAATGGCATTTGATTGCAGGACCGAACACTGATGCACCGATGCACATCCGGCAAAATACTGAAGTAAAAACCGCGGTAATTGAACAAGGTCAGCATTTGCCTCTTGAAGCAACTCAACATATCAATTATGTGCATGTGATTTCAGGTGCAGTACAAATTGCCGAGCATAAAGTTGAAGCGGGTGGTGCAATTGCATTCCTTGAAGCCAGTCAGATTGAAGCGCTGGAAGATGCACAAGTGATCTGGTTTGATTTGCCCGAAGTGCAAAATTAAAGCTATTTTTATCACTCCCGATCCGAGATGATTATTGTCAAATAGTCATCTCGACATATTTAAATAAAATATAAAATTAATAGCTTAATATTTTAAATCTTGTTATCTCCCTACATCCGAAAAATACAAATTAAACCAATTTCCCTCATATTTTTACCTAAAAAAACCATCTTTTCTGTGAATATCAAACTGATCCATTTTTAAACAACCCAGTGAACTTAAATCAGTGACAGCCACGAAGATCATTACCCTGTAAAAGGTTAAATCGTTGGTAGAGCAGTTAAATTGGTTTTTAATAATCAGAAGAGAAAATCCATATGAACCCGATTTTGAATATTAATACCGCTCAACAACAGGCTTTGCTTTTTTTATTAGATTTTTTAAAACAACGAAACTATCAGTTTACTGCCATAACGCCACTTTCCCATCAACGTATCCTGGAACGAAAAGGGAAGAAAAAAAATACTGCAATTACACTTCGAGATATCTTTGGCTGGAATTTGGCATTTGCCGAAACTGATCTAGATCCCACCCTTTTTGCAATTCTGAAAGAAAATCAGCTCATCCATCTTCAGGGTCATCAATGGTTAAGTGATGTACGTGTCGCTTCACTCGATCATGAATTATTTATTCATTCCAGTTTCCCTACCGTTCAGCATGACTCGGTATTTTTTGGTCCCGATACCTATCGCTTTGCTTATCATTTAAAACAGTATTTAACTACCAAGCCTCAGTCTTTCAAGCGGGGTTTAGAATTGTGCTGCGGTACTTCAGCAGCTGCGATTAATCTGGCAAAATCCTGTCCCAACCTGAATGAAATTATTGTGGCTGATCTCAATCCTAAAGCATTGTTGTATAGTCAAATCAATGCGAAATTTGCAAGTTTGAATAACATCTATCCAGTTTACAGCAATTTATTTGGCCATCTGGAAGGACAGTTCGATCTTATTTTTGCCAATCCTCCCTATTTAATGGATGCAGATCAGCGGCAATATCGTCATGGTGGTAATATGCTGGATGGCAGTGAATTATCATTTAGAATATTACAAGAAGGTATTGAGCGACTTAATCCTCAAGGTTGTCTGTTTTTATATACCGGAGTGGCCATCCGTCCAGACGGTAATCCTTTTTTAGAACAGCTTGAAAAGTTAATGGTGTCTAAACCGAACATAAACTGGTGTTATGAAGAAATTGATCCCGATGTTTTTGGGGAAGAACTGGAGCAACCCGCTTATCAGCATATTGAACGGATTGCTTTGGTTTTGGTGAAGGCGGAGTTGATGGGTTAAAAATAGCTGTATTGTAAATATATTTAAAGGTTAAAAATTATTTAAGATCAATAGTTAGTTTAATTTCTTTATTACATTCAATTTTTACATAAAACAAAATTGCAGTCATTAAAAAAGCCCCTGTTTTCACAGGGGCTTTTGAATTTGGCGGAAGCGGTGAGATTCGAACTCACGGAGGACTCGCACCCTCGTCGGTTTTCAAGACCGGTGCATTAAACCGCTCTG
>NZ_JBIQOB010000029.1:0-34113 GCF_044130285.1 Acinetobacter sp. BSP-28 | reverse complement strand
TTCATCATTCTATTATGGTCAGCCTCAGGGTGAAGTGTATCTAATCAACAGAGTTTTCGGTCTCTAAGCACTTTTTAAAGGGAACATCATCGACTCAAATCTCTATTTGCAACAGTGCCATTTTATTCTTATATAAATCATTTGCTTAATGTGTATTGAAAAACTCAATCCTCATGGTTTGGATTTTTTACTGACTTGTTTTTCTATTCAATAGCCATGTTTAGTTGGGAACATAATAAGCATATAAAAAACATAGGCTAACCTCTGTTTTTTATTAATGATTTTTTAATTCTTTTAGCATAGCATCCCGCAAAATTTCATTCATGCATGTTTGATAGCCTTTTCCTTGGGCTTTACAATGAAAGTATTTACGTTATATCTATGAACCAATTCATTGTAGCTTTTTAAAAATCTGAAAAGCCTTGCTCTATCAGCAATCAGCAGTTCTTTAAGCGCACTAATGCACGAATTTTAGACATTTACTTGTTAATACTGGTTCTGCTAGGATTGGATTTATAATAATTAAAGTGTTCAAAAAATCTAATAAAATTAATGGATATATTTATGAATAAACGGACTGCTTTAGAAATTACCAAAAAGTTACGATCTATTTATGCTCATCAAGTCAGAGTAGCAGAGCTATTCTTAAAAATAGGCGAAGTCTCTAATCTTACCCCTCTAATCCTCATAGGAAATAAAACAGTTTTTTCTTTTAAAGAAACTGGGAAATCTCTCACTAAAGTTAAAAAGGAAATTTCTGCTGTCAGAAGTACGTCGCAAGCAGATGCAGTGTTGGCAGAGATCATTTCCGAGCTGGTATAGATTTTAGCGGAATGAGTTTTCTAAGGTGGAAAAGGTTATGTAAAATTTGAGTACACTACTATTTATCGTTAGGTTAAACATTATGCTCCTGAAATAGAAAAACGCTTGCGCTGGTATTGGCGTAATCCTACAGATCTGAGGTCATGGCATATTGATGAAACTTATGTAAAAGTGAATGGACGATGGTCTTATCTGTATCGTGCAGTCGATCAACGTGGCTATACCATTGATCTTTACCTTTCTTCTAGACGTAATACCAAATCAGCATATGGTTTTCTTGGAAAAATTTTAAATAATGTGAAGAAGTGGCAAATTCCACAGGTGATCAATACGGATAAAGCATCCACATATGGAGGTGATTTGTCACGGCTAAAACAGGAAGGAAAATGTCCACCAGACTTTGAGCACAGGCAGGTTAAGTACAAAAATAACGTGATCGAATGTGATCATGGCAAGCTAAAGAGGATCATCAGGGCCACCTCAGGATTCAAATCTATGAAGACGGCTTATGCCACAATTAAAGGTATTGACGTCATGCGTGCACTGCATAAAGGACAAGCTTCGTCATTTTATTATGGTCAGCCTCAAGGTGAGGTGTGTCTAATAAACAGGGTTTTCGGTCTCTAAGCTTTTTTGAAGGGAGGATGATTGATTCAGATTCCTATTTGCAACAGTGCCCTCTATAAATGATTAGATAAATAACTGAACCAGCATGATGCTGATCCAGAGGCTCTATGCCATAGAAGCAGAATTAAGGAAAAAGACCGATGCTACAGCGGAGAATACCGGCAGCAGCTTAGTCAACGCAGTCGCTCTCAAAAGATGCCAAGCAGATGTGCACAGAAAACAGTAATCAAAGAACGAAATCTGAATCCTGTGCTTGACTCTTGTAGTTAAAAACAGGACATTTTAATTGGTGAATAACAAAAGAATATTCACATTCGATTATCTAATTAAAAACTTTATCTTTAAATTCATTGATATATATTAAAAATAATCATATTTCTTCTATGCAAAAATAGATGAAATTTGTCTAAGAAAGTTATGGCTGTCCAATGTATTAAAAAACCGAGCTACTTACATAACTCGGTTAACTCTCTGATATTCACTCAGCGACTAAAACGACTTTCATGAAAATTAGAATGTGACACGTTTATACTCACGGTAGTTCGGCTTCCAGAAATTCGCTTCGATGGCTTGAGTTAACAACTCATCAGAGATGAGCGGTGCAACCCCCGCTTCCATTGCTGCTTTGGCCACTTTAAATGCAATAATCTTAGATACCTGCTGAATTTCATTCAAATCAGGGAGTAGATCGGCTTCTGGATTCTGCAACATGGGTGAGCATGCTGCCAAGGTATTACTCGATGCGATCAGCATACTGTCGGTTACCCGAGTTGCACCCGAGGCAATCACCCCCAAACCAATGCCAGGAAAAATATAAGAGTTATTACATTGCGAGATGTTATAAATCTTACCTTGATAATTAACGGGTGCAAATGGGCTTCCAGTCGCGATGAGTGCCCTGCCTTCAGTCCATTGCAAAATATCTGCTGGCACAGCTTCAACTTGTGATGTCGGATTCGACAAGGGCAAAACAATGGGACGTTCGCAATTGGCTGCCAGCGTCTTGATGATCTCTTCAGTAAATAAACCTGCTTGACCCGACACACCGATTAACACCGTTGGTTTGGCATTTTGTACTACATCGAGCAAGGAAATAACTTCTTGCGCATTGCCCCAGTGCTCGACATTATCTGGTTTTTGCGCGAGCTTACGTTGAAAATCAAGCAAATTTGGCTGATTTTCAGTGATCAAACCAAAACGGTCAACCATATAAATACGAGCACGTGCCTGCGCATCGGTTAAGCCTTCAGTCACCATTTGCGCCACGATTTGTTCAGCAATACCGCAGCCTGCTGAGCCCGCACCCAAGAAGGCAATTGTCTGATTTTTCAGTTGTTTACCTGCAGCATGCGAAGCAGCAATCAGACTTCCCACGGACACCGCAGCCGTACCTTGAATATCATCATTAAAACAACAAATTTGATCACGATATTTATTTAATAAAGGCATGGCATTTTTTTGGGCAAAATCTTCAAATTGAATCAAAGCTTTTGGCCAACGGCGCTGAATGGCTGCAATCACATGGTCGACAAATTCATAATATTCATCTCCACTAATGCGTGGCTGATTCCAGCCCATATAAATAGGATCGTTCAGCAATTGCGGATTATTGGTACCGACATCTAAAGTAATCGGTAAGGTATAGGCAGGACTTATGCCGCCACACGCAGTGTATAAAGACAATTTTCCAATGGGGATGCCCATCCCCCCAATCCCTTGATCACCCAAACCTAAAATGCGTTCACCGTCAGTAATCACAATGACTTTGACGTTTTTTTTATTCACATTTTGTAGAATATCATCAATATGAACTCGATCCGGGTAAGAGATAAAAATTCCGCGATGGCGACGATAAATATCGGAAAAGCGCTGACAAGCTTCACCTACTGTGGGTGTATAAATAATCGGCATCATTTCAGTTAAATGATGCTCAATTAAGTGATAGAACAAAGTTTCATTGGTATCTTGAATATTGCGCAGGTAAATGTGCTTATTGATCGCATCATTAAAAGCACAATATTGTTGATAGGAACGCTGGCTCTGCTCCTCTATGCTTTCAATGACATGAGGAATGAGGCCGTGCAAATTGAAGTGACTACGCTCTTGTTCAGTAAATGCAGAACCTTTGTTTAACAAGGGAAGTTCTAAAAGAGTATTACCGGCATAAGGAATATATAAAGGGTGCTTTTGAGTCAAATTCTCAGTTGTCATTTCCAATCTCATTTTGACGTATTGTCGATGGGATGCAGAAGAATTCAATTCCATCTGACTAAAGTCTAGCTTAGCTCTATTGGGTGACAATTTGATATTTATAAGCTTGATAGCAATCTACAAGTGATTTTATCGGTGAATAAAAATAGCGAATAAGCAAAATTTAATTGGCAAAGCAAAATCACTTTTCTTAAATCAAGAATGATCAGTCTGCCAATTTATATAAAATTGGCAGACTGATTCTAGATTGCTACTCTTCTAGAAGACTTCTTAACATCCAGGCTGTTTTTTCATGAACTTCAAGTCTTTGTGTGATCAGATCAGCTGTTGGCTGGTCATTAACTTCATCCACGATGGAAAAGAGACTTCGAGCAGTTCGCGCAACAGTTTCATGTGCATTAACCAGCAGGCTGACCATTTCCTCGGCTTTAGGAACACCTTCTACTTCTTTAATTGCAGTTAATTTTACAAATTGTTTATAGGTTCCGGGAGCAGGAAAGCCTAAAGCACGAATTCGCTCAGCAATGATATCCAAGGCATTCCATTGCTCCGTATATTGAGTCATAAACATGTTATGTAAGCTATTGAATTGTGGCCCAGTCACGTTCCAATGAAAGTTATGGGTCATCAAATACAAGGTATAGCTATCCGCTAGCAGTTTGGATAAACCTTCAACAATTTTGGCACGATCACTATGAGAGATACCAATATCAATTTTCATTGTTTTAGATTCTTTTTTAGAACTCGCCATTTTTTAAACTCCTTATATTTTAATTATATATGTTATATAGACATTAAGATTTTATGACCATTACTGGCAATTCCGTGGAGCAAAGTACAGCTGTGGCGACACTTCCGAGTAGCCATTTTTTAAAACCTTTACGACCATGCGATCCCATCACAATGAGATCAGTTTTAAGCTGTTTGGTAGTTTCAACAATACTTTCTTCAGGCAGCACGCTTTTTAGGACTTTTGTTTCTACTTGAACGCCCGCCGCATATGCAATTTCGCTTGCTTGTTTTAATACCGCTTCTGCATTTGCATAGGCTTGGATAAAGTGTTCTTTCATTGGAGCAGACACATAATAGTAATAGAAATCTGCATCTGTAAATGGATCTTCTGAAACCAGACTGATTAAGGTCAACCTGCTATTGAAGACCCGAGCAATTTCGACCGCATGTTTTACCGCTGAGAAAGAAATTTTTGAACCATCGACGGGTACTAAAATATGCTGGTATGACATCGGTGAAACTCCAAATATTAGCCTTCTATTGAGTTATAAATAACATAAGGTTACTAGAGCTTCAATTTAAAGCATTAAAAAATATAGAACTCTATCCTGACGGTTACTCAACTTGAAAAAAGTGAATAGCTTTTTGGATGCTATTCACCTGATCATCAAGCCTGTTTAACTTGGCAGGACATATCCCTTTTCCTTAATTAAACGTACTGCTGCATCACAAACTTCCGCATCATAAATTGTTCCACGTCCGCGTAAAATTTCTGAAAGTGCAACGTCTATGCCCAAAGCAGCACGATATGGGCGATGCGAAGCCATTGACTCAATCACATCAGCCACAGCCAGAATACGTGCCTCCGGATGAATCTCATCTCCTTTCAATCCATTAGGATAACCGGAACCATCCATCCGCTCATGATGCTGGCCAATGATTTCAGCAATTGGAATATTGAAAGGAATATCCTTGAGAATGTCATAGCCGGCCTGTACATGCCCTTTCATCATTTCCATTTCCAGATAGGTAAGACGTGAAGGTTTGGTCAGAATCTCGGAAGGGATAGCAATTTTGCCAATATCATGTACCAGTCCAATTTCTTCCATCTGTAGACAGCGTTTTTCATCCCAGTCCATCTCTTTGGCAATCGCACTGGAAATCAGTCCAACACGGCGTTCATGCCCAGCAGTATAAGGATCACGTAACTCTACCATGGTGGATACAGCCTGCAAGGTGCCGTACATGATGGTTTCCATGTGTTCCAACTGATACGCAATCTGATCCTGTGCCTGCTTTTGCTCAGTAATATCTTGTGCCATCACAATCGCGGCAGGCAAACCGTCATCCCAAATGATGCGACGAGTATGCAGGGAAAATTCACGGATCTGGCCATTTTGATGTCGGAATGGAACTGTATAGGGCGTGCCCGAGTGTTCAGCAGTCTGGAACTTCTCCGCCTGGTGAATCGCAGCAAGAGTGTCTATTGTTGCATCAGTAAACTCCAGGATATTATGTCCCATGAGCTCTGCGGCAGACCTACCCAACATATCAGCATAACTTGGGTTGACGTATAAATACTGATTGTCGCGCAGTACATACATTCCGACCACGGTTTGTTCCACCATGCCACGGAAACGCTGCTCGCTGTCTCGTAATGCCTGTTCAGTTTTCCGGATGGCTGTAAGATCGGCCCAAGCCAGAATCACATCATTGCCGACAATCGCCAGCGTGCGCTGTGCAATACGGTGACTACCGTCTTTTGCCACCAGGGTAATTTCAGGAAATTGCACTTGTTTGCCATTTTTCGCCAGCTGCAATGCCTCTTCCCAGTTCTGTTGCATAAACTGTCTTTGTTCTGCATTAGGCGCCACTTTTTTTAGCCAGGCTTCCCGATTTTGAAAATCTTCCAGGCTATATCCCAGCCATTTTTCGTAGGCTAAATTAACTGCAAGTATACGTCCATCCTGAATGGAAATAATATTCATCGGTACGGGAGACTGCAAAAACACCTGCTGGAAACGTTGCTCCATCTGCTGCGAGTAAGTTTCAGCAGTTTTGAGGTGTTGCTCCGCTGAAAAATGCTCCAGCGCAGAAGAAATATCCCTTGAGAGATTTTGCAGCAGCTGAATTTGCTCCTCATCAAATTCCACTTGCCCCGTGGTATACAGCCCCACCAGCCCCCAGAAATTCCCCTCAAACAACAATGGGGTCAATGCAGCCTGACGCACCTTTTCCTGTTTTAAGTACTGTCTCCACACCCGGTATTCTGGAGAAACATTCTCATCAGCATCATTGACCAATGTATAGCTATAGACATCCACCTCTGGGCTGGTATTTTTCACATGATTCAATGGAGGATTCTGATCCTGCTGCAAGACCGTCTGCAAAGTCGGCAAAATATTGGCACTAATATTATGATGGAACTGGATCACCAGCGGACTGTCAGCCTGATCATCTGCCTTCAATGCAATCACAATTTTGGCAAAACTACCCAGCTTCAGTAGCACCTGCTGCAACTCCGTCAGCAAATCCTGCTGATTCTGGCTATGTGCAATGACCCGGTTGGTTTCACTGAGCAGCTGATAAAGATAGGTCAACCGTGCTACACGCCCCTGGGACTGTAGCCGGGTATACACATCGGTGATCTGACTGGTGATATGATCGATTAAACTCTGTTCTTCATCCAGAAAAACAGGGGCATCCGCTGCCGGATCATACCAGACGCTTAAGGTTCCGAATTGCTGGGTGTCATTGGCAAAGACCGATTGCAGACAAGGCGTCTGAGCAGGAGGTGCTGTGCCAAAAAGGCCCCAGTCACTGTTAATCTGCAAATGAACCCGCTCCGGCGAAGAAAAGCCGGAAGGAATCGTCTGCATCACTTTGGGCAACAGCTCGGTCATGCCAGTATGCGTATGGTTGCAGAGCTGATTAATCTGGTTCAGACAACGCACTTCTTTCACACGCTTCTGTACATCCTGTAGCAGAATCTGACGTTCTGTAATATCGTGCACCACCATGACCCAGACCGGTTTTTCACCCAGCCGTTCCGCAAAAGGCGCCACATGACACTCGACTGTTCTGTGATGCGGCAGAGTCAGCTGGATTAAAAATTCTTGAGGTGCCTGCTGCAGTCGCGAGCAAACCGGACAATCAGCGGCCAGCACGCGAGGATCATGCACCAGTTCATGCACAGAACGTCCGGTCAATTGTGCCGCAGGGATGCCATGCAGCTGCGCTGCTGCCAAGTTAACCTGCTGAATGGTTTGGCTGGAACTGACAATATAGGTCGGATCCGGAATGGTGTCATAGGTACTGGCGGCCTTGGACAGCATGCTAAAAGGCTCTTTAATCGTCGACTCGACCAGCGCCATATAAATAAACCAGTATGAATAGACTTTCAGAATATGCCCCAGCAGATTGGCATCGGCATATACGGACACATATTGGGTAAGGGTAAATTCAGAGGCCATCATGGTCAGCATGGAAAGACTGACACCAAACGCCAGTTGTGCTGATAAATATTCGCGACGCTGCCACACCAGTACCAGCGCAATTGCCAGAACCGCAATAATCAGATATTCACTGTAAATTTTAAAAGAAGTCAGGCCCTGCCCATCAATAAAGGCCGTGGGGAAGAAACCCAGCATCACTGCGCTGACAATCCCGACACTGAGCAGACCAAAAAACAGGTTCAACGGGACAGGCTTGATCGCCCGTGTCAGCATAAACGGCGCGGCGAGCATGGCAAAGGCCTGCAATAACCGGGCGCCAATCCATAATTGGGTCGCCTGATTGGCACTGTCCACCGGAAGAATTTGCATGCCTTTATAGAGCAGGGTGTGGAATAAATCAATAAATCCACACCAGCCAATCGCGATGGCAATGAAAACCACAAAATAATTTTTAGTAAAATGCCGTGACACCACAGTCACAATCAGAGCCGTGAGCGCGATAATGATTGAAATCAGTTCCGCCACGGTATGGGTAAACAGGAAACCAAAACTTTGATTGGTCCACCAGATCAGCAAGGCAAAAATCGTCGGAGGAATCAGCATCATATAAGGAGAAATAAACGACTTGAGGTCGAATACATCCGGTGAAAATAAGTCACGAGATGATTTAGGCATAAAATTCCTTGATGAGATTCGCAAATGGTCTTAGGTAATAAAGTCGTTCAAAGTTTTGTGTTAGCTAAAAATTTACATGATAATTATATCATTAGGCCTATGAGAATAATCCATGTCTAAATAGACCAAACCTGTTTAAAGCAAATAGGCTATAAGGTGTATTTAAGTTTCTCACTGTGAAGTTTTAATCAGTTGATGCCTAGAATCTAGCGCGTACAGTTACGCCCCTCATGCTTGGCTTGATACAGCTTTTGATCCGCCATTCTCAATACTTCCTCGATATCCTCAGAACTATGAGGCCAGTAAGCGATCCCAATTGAAATGGTCACCCTTCCCATATCTTCCATCTCTGTAAGTTCAACCGCTTTTCGTAGCCGTTCCGCGGCCTGAAAAGTAATTTCCGGATCTGAAGTAGCCATTAAAATAATAAATTCCTCACCCCCTGAACGGCAGCAGATATCATTGTCTCGGAAATGATATTGCATCACCTTAGCCAGCCTTTGTAAGACAATATCGCCTTTGTCATGACCATAGGTATCGTTCACCTTTTTAAAGAAGTCGATATCCACTGCTAACACAGCAAACTCGGTACGCATACGCACAAATTCTTCAATAAACAGGTTCATCCCACGGCGATTGTACAAACCGGTCAGCGGATCGCTATTCACGGACTGATTCAGCTCATCAATTTTTTCATTAAAATTCTGACAGCTCAGCATCAAGGAATTTTTGAATTGATCGACTTCAAAATACAAAGGATCAATTTTGTTAATTTTTTCCTGAATATCCGCCCTGTTCAACATACTGGCCATTTTCGCCAAATGATTTAAAGGCAGTGCAATAAAGCCAGATAAACGCCAGACCACAAAGAAAATGAATAGATAGAATAGAGTAATTCCGATGGACACTTTAATGATGATACTGTTGGCCTGAGCAAATAACTCATCAATGGGCTGCTGCGATACCACAATCCAGTTCACGCTAGGAATATGTGAGAAACCGACCAGACTGTCTATGCCTTTAGCGTTCATCAGACGGAAAGCTCCATCCTGTTGATCAAGCATAGTTGTTAATCCGTCACTGGTTTGGACTTTATGACCAATTTGTTGAATATCAGCATGAAAAATAATCCGTTTTTGGTCATCCATGACATATGTATAATTTTTCTTATAGCCATATTTGGATGCCAGCATTTCACTGACCAGATTTTTACTCTGCAGGTAGATCGTACCGGCGATAAAGCCTTGATATTGTCCTCGCTCATCAAAGATCGGCTCGGAAACAATCACAATCAGTCTTTTGGTTGACGACCAGTACGGAGAAGAAATATAAGTTTGCTTGCGTTTGAGCGACTCGGTGATGCCATGGGTTTTATGGATCTGTTTAGAATCAATCTTTAAGGTCGTCGGGAAAAATGAAATGATACGCCCTTCCCGATCAGCCAGAAAAACACTGTTGAAATGTCCTGACTGGCTTTTCAGTCTTGTCGCTTCACCGTTTCTCAGGCTTGCATTGGAAAAGTTTTTGCCCAACAGATGCGCACTAAATCTTAAATTTTTTAAGATTTCTTCAAACTGATAGTTGGTATTCACAGCAATCTTGGAAGAATATTCGGCATTCAAGGCCAAGGAATTATCGATTAGGCGCTCTTTAACCGTATAGTTCACAAAGAATAAAGAAAACACAAAAAGACAGGTCACGCTTAAGATCGTCAGGAGTAATATTAAGCTGCGCAAATTTAAATGAAGCGCTAGTAAAACCTGTCTCAATAGGTCAATCCTAAGTGATTATTTATGATACTTATATCACAAAATAGCTAAAAATGATGGCTTATTCCATGAACATTGGCGTCAATAAAATCACCAGAAAATTGGAGTTTATTTTCCCTGCTACTCTTCAGATACCGAGAGTTCAGCTAATCGACTATGGATGTAATCTAAAATGGATAGCTGATGCATTTTGCTTTGGGTGGAAGATTGATTAATTCGCTTTGGGCATTGAGTCAAGTCTCTGGTTCAAATCATTTCTATGCTTTTACATCTGTTAACGAATAAAAAAGATACTTATATAGAATTTTTTCACGTAACAACACTAACTAATGCTTATTTTTGTGATATAAATCACACTGCTTTATCTCCCTAAAAGTTTGAATTCACTACAATGGTTTTGGATCTCCATGCAAACGTACATTCCTTATCAGCTGCGGGTAAAATTAAAACAAATTGACCCTATTTTCGATAAGCATTGGCAGCAACAACTGCAGTCGATCCTTTCTGTAACACCGCAGGCATTACATCAAAAAATAGAAGATCAATACCTGAAAGCCAAGAATATCGCATGGAATTACCTGACCCAGACCTTTGAATTTAAAGGGCATACCCACCTCAAAGATCTTCAACTTAACACCCAAAATTCCGAATTGCTGCAACTGACGCACAAAATTAAGACCACCTTCAGCTATCTGCAAGGCTATCAAACTGACTTTCAGGTTGCAGATTATCTTGAAACCATCGTCCGTGAAATTAATCAAATCGATCTGGACAATCAAAACGACATTCAGGCACAACAACTGATCAAAAAAGCCTTTCTGTATGATGCGGCCCTGATTATTCAAAACTTGGATTTTTCTGTATCTGAAAATCACCGTCATTTGGATATTGAGCAAGTCCGAACTTTTATCTTTGAAGTCTTCATGAAAAGTGAAATTCTGGGAAGCTGGTTTGCCCATATTTTACCGAGTGAATATGCCGAGCAGGAACTGGCGATTTTTCAGGATTATTTTATTCAGCAACAGCGCGTTCGTGACTTTGAAATTATCAAAACCTTTCAATATTATTTTGTCCTGAGCAGCGCTTACGACAGCTCAATTTCTGCTTATTCAATTCGCCGCTTTTTAACTGAAGAAAACTTTGGTAGAGAAGACCGGTTCTATATCAGTGGTCTGGTTCTGGACCCGCAACAGCTGGATCAACCGGATTATGTTGAAAATTTTAAACAGCTGATGACCCGAATCATTGGGATTCAACGCAAAATGAATCCGCATATTGTGGAACTGGTTGAATCCCTGCATGAATATAATCAGCAGAAACTCATCCCGAGTTTGAAAGAAATTTTAAAGATTCAAAGTTTTTCTATCGATCACCTGGTGAAAGAACATCTGGAAATTTTAGAGAAAGATTTATCCTTAAATATTCTTGAACCTTTTCTAAAAGGCTTGAAAAGCAGTGTTCAACATACGGATGAACTAGAATATTGCTATTTAAATATTTTAAGATTAATTAATGAGTTTCTGCATCAGCTGGAAATTTTATCGCAGGAACCGATGCTGCAGTTTAATCTTCATGCACGCCTATTCAAATATCGCTTAATTGCCTATTTAAAGTTACTGGAACAACGTCGCGCCCAAATCTTTGTGATTTTTCATGATGAGTTTCAGTATCAGCAACAGGTTAGGGCCGTTGCCGCACCCACCCAGGCAATCAGGGAGCTGCTGAATGAAGCGATTGAACAAACGCGCCAGATCCAGCAGCACATACGCCAGTTAGAACGTGAAATGCAAAATACCCAAAATAGTGGTTTTCTTAAACGTCTGTTTAAAAAGTCTGAAAATCATGAATTGAAGATCAATGAATTAAAACAGAATCTGATAGATATTCGAGATCGTTGCTATCTCAGAATTATTGCCATGCAAAAGCAGGCCACTCAGGAAAGTGTCTATATGGAAGCAAAGAATTTAATTCCAGTGATTGACTCTAAAGTACGCCATTATGCTTTTGCCAATGGTGAAAATGGGGTGACGCGTTTACCCCTTCTATTACAGTTGCCTGAAGACCGGAATAGCTTCAATATGCAAAGTATACTCATGGCTTTAAACTATGAATTTTTGCTCTCTACGAAAAGTTGGGGAATGCCACAAAAGGCTTAGGCAAGATTAGGGAAAGTTGACATCCTCACCTTCCCAAACGGAGGTGATTGCTACTGATAGATGCTTATGTCCACGTGCAAGTATGTGCTTTGAGGCATTGAAATCACGCAATTTTTCCAAAAAATATCCTTCAATAGACATTCAACTCCATTGTTAATACATAAATTTCACATAATTTTTCCCAGAATTATCCTGGAATAGATATTCACAATCCTAATTGATACATATCTTTTATAATTTTTTCCGGTAATCCTCCCTAAAAATTTTATATTTAAAGCTTAATTTACTTAAATGTATATAATTGATCAGTGACCTTTATAAATATCATTATATTTTATAATTATGTTTGCGTTGTAAGATTATTATAAAATTAATTTTTTATTAAAAGATAAATTGTTTATTTGTGGTTCATCACTAAATTTATTTTTAATAGTTTTTAAAACTAATATTTTTTTGAATAAAAATTAACCATTTATTTTGTTGTTGAATATATTTTTTATACATAAAAGGTATTAATAAAATAAAAAAATACAGGTTTTGATGTGGTAACAGTTTTAAAAAATACAGGTTTTTATGTGGTAACAGGATTGTAAAAATACAGGTTTTGATGTGGTAACAGAAAAAATATGATGTAGTAACATAAGCAGAGTACAAAAAATAATCAAAAGCACGGACATGACCTATGTACGTGAAAAAATAAATGTAATGATCTATTTAAGCTATAAATAAATATAAGAAATATTTTAAATGATGATTTAATTATTTAATTTTTTGTAATATAAAAATCATAATTCTTTTATTTTAAATAAAGTTAATTGATTTTTTATAGATCAAATATTTTTTAATTTAAACTACATTTCATAATTATAACCCCAATCCTGTTTAAGCCAATCATTCTATAATATGAATGGTTGGCTTATTTCGATGGGTTAATTGGTATGCACATAGACACTGTTGCAAAAATGATTTATGAATGGGGGCAGGTATGGGCTTATTCATCTGATAATTATGTTGTTGAATAATCCATCGTGTAATCTTGGCGCAATAAAGCCATATTAAACTTATCCCATAACTTCTATATTCAAAATTAGAATAAAGATATCATTTTATATTCAAATACAAAGATTCTTTCTTTTAATATACTTATAAATATATTGTTTATACTTAATCTATATTCTCATGAAGTATCTATCTGCTTTAATTTCTGCTGCAGTCATTGCACCTTTGTTTTCAACATCTGCATTTGCAACAACCGGTTATTTCATGCATGCATATAGTGTCAATTCGCAAGGCAATGCTGGGACTGCGATTGCTAACTTTCAGGATAGTTTAACCATTGCCAGTAACCCTGCGGGTTTAAGCTGGATGGGTAAACGCTTTGATGCGGGATTAACCATTTTCGCTCCAGACCGCGAGTCTGAAATTTAAGGCAATCGTTCTGGTGCAAATGGACAGTACGATGGCAACAGCCGTAAATACTTTCTGATTCCGGATGTTGGCTATGTCCATCCGATTAATGAACAACTCACTGCCGGTATTGCTGTTTATGGCAATGGCGGCATGAACACCAATTATAAAAATAATCCTTATGCTGTTTATGATAACAGTGGCAGTGCTGGTATTTCCTTAACCCAGGCCTTTATTTCTCCTGCTCTGTCCTGGAAATATGCCGATAATCAATCAATTGCCTTGGCAGCCAATATTTTATATCAACGTTTCAAGGCACAGGGCTTTGATGGGGATGTTTTTGGTGGTGTTTCAGCCAATCAGGCTGCAATCAGTAATCGTGGTAACGACGATTCTTATGGTGTTGGTGCACGGATCGGCTGGTCTGCAAAACCGACAGATCAATTAACTGTCGGTGCAAGTTATTCATCTAAAATTGATGCCAGCCGTTTTAAAAAATATGAAGGCTTGTTTGCAGGACGTGGTGACTTTGATGTACCAGAAAGCTACGGCGTTGGGTTGAATTACCAGTTAACTCCAGCATTATCTGTGGCGACCGATTATCTACGCATCAATTATTCAGATGTAGATTCCGTAGGAAATGGGCTGGATCAATTATTTAGTAACAATCTATTTGGTACGGCGCAAGGTCCGGGCTTTGGCTGGGAAGACATCAATGTCTACAAAGTCTCAGCCACCTATCAAGCCTCCGAGAAATTAACCCTGCGTGCCGGCTATAGCTATAATGATCAACCTGTTCAGAATGATCAAACCTTCTTGAATATTCTGGCGCCAGGCGTGGTTCAAGAGCATTTAAGCGTGGGTGCAACCTGGAAGATTGATGACCAGCAAAAAGTTAGCCTCGCCTATACGCATGCGCTGGAAGAAACTGTAAAAGGACAAAATTCTATTCCAGCTAACTTCGGCGGTGGTGAAGCCAACCTGAGCATGAGCCAAAATATATTAGGGATTTCCTATGGTCTGGAATTCTAATTTCCAGCTTTGAACAAAACTCAGCCTGTTTCAACCAATCAGCCTTTGACATTGTCAAAGGCTTTATTTTGCTTGGATTTTAAATGTGAATAAACCCAACAGGTTGATCCGATCAGGCAAAGATTGCCCGGTCTCGTCCCTGCTGTTTTCCTAAATACATGGCCTGGTCTGCTCTTTCAATGGCTTTTTCCATGGTTTCATCAGGCCTAGCAGTGATAATTCCAACCGTTGCAGTGATATAGATGGCCTCACCAGTTTTTAATCTGGTCGGATTTCTGTGCAGTGACTGAAAAATTCTGTCGATAATTTCATGCAGGACATGGGCATTTTCCACCTCAAGAAAGATTAAAAATTCTTCCCCGCCAAAACGAAAAATGTTGTCCGTATCTCGAAGAGAATCACGAAGTAGCTGCGCAGTATGTGCAAGTACTTCATCACCTGCCTGATGCCCATATTGATCATTCACCCGTTTAAAATGATCTAAATCCAGTAAAGCGATCGCCAAGATTTTCTGGTTTCTCTGAACATCCTGATGTAAAGCATTGAATTGATTCACCATTCCATATCTTAAAGCCAAACCAGTTAAAGGATCATACTGCAATGCCTGAGTAATAAAATGGGTTCTAAAATAAATCAGGAGCTCAATCAGTTCACTCTGGCTTTTTTGATATTGACTGACTAAATCTTCGTCTACATGCTGATTTTCACCGAGTTTCGCAAATATGTTATGCAAATGATGATGCACAAGATAATGCGCCTGCTCTAGTTCCCGAGTCTTGTCAGGATTGATTTTTTTAAATTTGACGCGATTTGATTGAAACCATTGACCAAAATGACACAATAAATGGCTCTCTTTCGCGGAAAATTGTGGATCAGCAGGTGTTTTTAAAACAAGATTTTGAAATACTTTTTGGGCCCAAGTGATATGCAGCCGAATACCCTCATCTACTTCAATCAGTTCTGCAGTTTTAGTTTGATGTAATTGATTCATAGAAAAGAGTATCTCAAATAAGTGTATTGAATAGGTTTGGTTTAACAACGAGCCATTCACAACATTTAAAATTTCATCTCAGAAAACACCCAAATAAAGTATTGATCTAGCTTTTATTTTACTTGATTTGTGATCTTTTATTAAGTTGAATTTAAGACCAGAGAGATTTGCAAAAGTAGAAATTTAAGTAGGTAGTTATGAACTCAAGCTACTGATAATCGAATTACCAGCCTGTTTTCTTGCGCAATTTTTTGATGCAATATAGCTGATTATTGTTAAGTCCATCTTTCTTAAAAAAATAATGGGAATCTGTCTATATTTACCCTATGGGATGTTGTCATCTTCACATTCTATTCACGACCTTTTATCTAGATTAAATACATAAATTTAAGACGGACAGTGATGATGAAACATGTCAAAAAAATACTGGTAGCTGCCTTGTCCTTACCGCTGCTATCTTTAGCCGGATGTAAAAGTATTCCCAGTTATTCATCCGATTATGCAAAAGCCAGAACTCATACTCAGGGTGTAGTGTTGGATGAGGCAAAAGCGCTGGATATTGGCACCCGTTTTACCTCAGCCTTTAATACCTTAGGCACACCCGCATTTGTGGAAAGAGCAGGATCACTGTATGCCGATCAGCTGTTTATCAATGATACCCTGTCGCAATTTTCATCACGGCAAAATCTGCTTGAGCATTTTCAGGGGATGAACAAACGAGTCAGTAATGTCAGTGTCAAGCTGTTAAATACTTCTTATCATCAGGACTCTGCCTATGTGCACTGGCATATGGCTTATGACTTTAAGATGTTTGGAACGACTCGAAGCATGGATTCTTATGGCATCAGTGAAATCAAGATCAATGCAAGCAATAAGATTATTTTCCAGCAAGATTTCTGGGACCCGGCGAATGGTCTGTACCGTTCCCTACCTTATGTCGGAGGAACCTATTCATGGGTACTGCCATTCAAAAAGTAGCGATCAGTACGGCGCTAGTGATGGGATTTAGCATCAGCTCATTGGCGCAGGCACAAACCTTAAATAAATGTGGCGATGGTCCACTGATGGTGGGCCAAAAACAGGTGGGAGTTGCCAGTTATTTTGCCCAAAACTGCACCCAGCCCTGGCAAGAGCAGAACATCCAGATGGATTTTTCCTATACACATAATATTCCGGAATGGGCATTTAAACGTGCTGCCACGCATCTGCTCAAGCGCAACGTCAAAGACCCAAAAATACTGGCCATTTTCAATCCGATCACCGATTTGTATCGCCCGGTGAGATCTGGTGATCTATACTGTTTGAAGTATACGCATACCGCACAAACCCTGAGCTTATCCTTAAACCGGCAAGTCTTGGGGCAGCTTCAGCATCCTCTAGCCCAGCAATATTTTAATATATGGCTTGGTCCTCAGCCATTTAGTGCTAAATTGAAACAGCAATTATTAAATTAGTATCCGCAGCTATGTCCAAACATTTTATCCTCATGGTCGAAGATCATTACGAACTGGCTTCTACCTTATGCGAGTTTCTGGAAGAACACGATTTTGTGGTGGATCATGCCCGCAATCTGAATGCTGCGCGTCAGTTACTGAAACAGCAGCGCTATCATATTTTGCTTTTGGATATTAACCTGCCGGATGGTTCCGGTTATGAACTGTGTGAATGGCTGCGTCATGAAGAAGGGCTGGACTTGCCGGTACTGATGCTGACCGCTCGGGATACTCTGGATGACAAGCTCAAAGGCTTCAATTCCGGCACGGATGATTACTTGGTCAAGCCGTTTGATTTTAACGAGTTGGTGGTGCGGGTCAAAGCTCTGATCAAGCGTTCGCTGGGTGAAGTGTCCAGTAGCCGTCTGCAAATTCACAACCTGATTCTGGACCCGGCCAGACAGCAGCTGACCCGGGCTGGGCAGGCCATTGAATTGCCTCCGATTCAGTTTAAATTGTTAAAACTGTTGATGCGTCATTCGCCTAAAGTCCTGACCAAACAGGAAATCATGATGGAGCTTTGGGGCGATGAAGAACCTGAAAGTGACGCCCTGCGCAGCCACATCTACAATCTGCGTAAAATGGTCGACAAGCCTTTTGGTCAGAAGCTGATTCATACCATATCCGGTGTCGGTTTAAAGATTGCTTTAGAACCTTAGTCTTTCAACGCTGAGGCTTAGTTTAAATACACTACCACAATCAGTCCGGTAGTCATCGCCAGATCAACATCCTGATGAGTCCTGAGATAATACTGCCGGTCAAACAGCTCTACCCGCCAGCCAAGCTGCTTGCACAGCTTCTGTACCAGTTGCAGGCCAATGCCATGTCCTTTGATCTCCAGTTGCAACTGCTGGCCGGATAGTTCCTGAACTTTGGAATTATTTGGTAAGGGAATCCCTATGCCGTTATCTGCCACTAGCACTTTATTTTTTTGCAGAATCACATCAATTTCTGTGCCTTGTGAATAGTTCAGCGCATTGCGCAGAATATTGCCAAACACCATTTTGGTCATCGATGGATAAAGTTTACGCGGCTGTTCGTCGAGGTCTTTTTGCAGGTCAATCAGCATGCCTTTGTTATGGCTAACGCTGTCCAGATCCTGCACCAGATTGTCCAGTAACTGCGATAGCATGCTCGGTTCTGCACTTAAAGTATTGGTGGTATTGCGGGCGATAGCCAGCAAAGTATCGACCAGCAGTTGCATGTCTTCAATGGTATTGTGCAGGCGGGTAAAGGACTTGTTGTCACCATAGCGTGCCTGACACAGCTGCACATTGCCCTTTAAAATGGTCAGTGGCGTGCGCAGCTCATGGCTGACATCACCGGTAAATTCGCGTTCACGCTGAATAAACTCGCTTAAGACCTGATGATATTTTTCCAGCGCCTGCTTGAGATATTCCGCTTCCAGATTGGAGTCAGTACGGATGTCCTGAAACGGCGAAGCCTGATTTTTCTGGTGTTCCCAGTCAATATGCTCTAGCGCATTGGCCAGGCGGGTAATCGGAGAAAAATAGCGCCGGGCACGGCGATTCCACCACCACAGCACGCTATAAAGCACAAACAGGCTGACCATCAGCGGCGCCAGACCAAACAGCCAGACCAGCTTGTTGACGTTGCTTTCGCCAAACACCAGCAGCACATGCTGCCCGTCTTTTTCACCATACACGGTCATGCGTTCCTTGCCATCGACAAAATGCCGATTCACCCCTTGTTCAAGCTGCATGTGCTGAAATTGGGCTGGGGGCACATCGTCCCAGCGGTAACCATACAGGTTTTTGGTGTCGGGCAGTTCTGCAGCAGGATTACGTTCCAGTCGCTGCCAGTAGTGTGACATTTCCTGTTCCAGCGCGGTTCTGAGCAAGGAACCTTTGATCACCCAGGCACTGCAGCCAATGCCAATCACCACGGACAGGGCAATGAATCCAATTTGCAGCCAGTAGTAGCGGTTAAACACCTCACCCAGAGGATGATCGCGCTTGTCCCTAAACAGCCTTAACATTGATGCATTCCCCGCTGGCCCATCCGATTCGCTATTCAATTATACGGCTTTCTTTTTAAACAGAAAGTGGCCGATCACCCACTCGCGTCCATGGTCATAACCGAACAGCTCGGCACAGGCCATAAAGAAAATCCGCCAGCGCTGCCACCAGATTGCAGCATCTGCGCCATAGGTCTGTTCAAACAGGGGCTGCAACTTGGCCTGCTTTTGGTCCATATTCTCCAGCCAGGCATTTGCGGTGCGTTCATATTGGGTGCCGGCCCATTGCCAGTGCTGTTCCAGCTGCAAATGCTGCTGGAAATGCAAAAAGGTCGAGGCTGCCGGCATCAGACCGCCACTAAAGAAATATTTTGACATCCAGTCAAATTCATTTTTGACTTCAAACGGATAATGCAGGAAACGGTGACAGAAAATATGGCACCACAACAGGCCATCGTCTTTGAGCCAGCTGCTGATATTTTCAAACAGTTTCTGGTAGTTGCGGACATGCTCAAACATTTCCACCGAAACCACACGGTCGAAAGCAGCGGCTTCCAGTTGCAGTACATTGACATCGCAGGTGATCACCGTCAGGTTATCCAGTTTTTTCAGATTGGCCTGTTCTTGAATGTACTGGCGCTGAGTTGAGGAATTCGACACCACGGTAATGCGGGCTTTGGGATAATGCTCGGCCATATACAGACTGAGAGATCCCCAGCCACAGCCGATTTCCAGAATATCCTGTCCATCCTGTAACTGTGCACGCTGGCAGTAGCTGGCCAGTGCCGCTTCTTCCGCCTGATCCAAGGTAGTATCTGGCTGTTCAAACAGGCTGGCGCTGTATTTCAGCCGTTTGCCTAGCACTGCCTGGAAAAATGCGGTGGGCAGTTCATAGTGCTGTTCATTGGCTTTGCCAGTCTCGATGGCAATCTCGCTGTTTTTCAGCATATGCAGCACATCCATATAGCGCTGTGCCGCCAGTGCCGGGTCCAAGCGTCCTTCCTGTGCCAAGCGTTTTTTGCTTAAAGTACGAATGCCAGCCCGAATCACCGGATCGGGCACTTTACCGCTTTCGATTAGTTTTAAAGATTGTTGAATCATAAAGTCCATGTATTTACCTACTCTTTGGGTGGCCACGGAATAAACATTGAAGTTCGTCGTTGATAGTCTTTATAGTTGTCGCCGCGATGTGTCAGCGCCTGTTGTTCACTAAAGGGAATACCGGTGATGTAGTACAGAAACAGCCACATCAGCAGCGGATACAGCCATAATCCATACACACCTGCCGCCAGACCGAGAACCGGATAGGCAAACCAGTGCAACCATTCAAAAAAATAATTCGGATGACGTGAATATTTCCATAAGCCTTGGTCTAGGGTTTTGCCCTGGTTTTGTGGATTCAGTTTGAAACGGTAGAGTTGCTGGTCGGCTGTGCTTTCCCCAATCAGCGCCAGCAGCATGATCATGCCTGCCCCCAACACCGTAGCCGATGTCCAGTCATTCCACTGCTGGGCCGGAATATTCAGCAGTTCCAGCATCGGGTAGGAAAACAGTACCACCAGCCCGGCCTGAAACATAAAAAAGGCCAAAAAACCGAGATGTTGATAATCCCCCATGGCCCGACGCATATTGGCATAACGGGTATCTTCCTTGGTTTCACTGGCATAACGGCGCAGCAGATGCCAGGTTAAGCGTAAAAACCAGATGCCACTCGCTAGTCCCAGAAAGACCCGGACCAGCAGTGGTGCAGTTTCCATGACCCAGGCCGCGATGATGACATTCAGGGCAATATTAAAACTCCAGGCGACATCGACCAGACCGGCACGCTGGTTATAGGTTACCAGCAGCCAGCTACAGAACATGATAAAGACATTCAGCACCAGTAAATTCAGCAGCATGTCGACCCTCCTGTTTTATCTCGGCTTAGTAAGCACTGGCTTCGAACAGCAGATGTACATCACTGATCACACCTTCACGGAAGCCGCCTTCGCAATAACAGAGATAAAAATCCCACATACGAATAAACTTATCATCAAAGCCGAGTTCTAAAACTTGATCACGTTGGGAGAGAAAACGCTGACGCCAGACCTTTAAGGTTTCTGCATAGCTTTGACCGATATCTTCTAGATGCTTGAGACGCAGTTTTTGCTCGGAAGCTGCCTGGGTCATGACACTGATGCAGGGAATAAAACTGCCCGGGAAAATGTAGCGCTTGATGTAGTCCACGGTATTCAGGGCTTTGGCATAGCGGGCATCTTCAATGGTGATAGCCTGAATCAGGGCCAGACCATTCGGTTTCAGCAATTCACGGCATTTGTTGAAATAAGTTGCTAAATACTGCTCACCCACAGCCTCGATCATTTCAATCGACACTAGCTTGTCGTATTTACCCTCCAACAGACGGTAGTCTTTCAGTTGGACAGTAACGCGATGTGACAGTCCGGCTGCAGCGACCCGGGCCACGGCTTCATCATACTGCGCCTTGGAAATGGTAATGGTGGTGACCTTACAGCCATAATGCTGCGCGGCATAAATGGCAAAACCACCCCAACCACTGCCAATTTCGACTAAGTGGTCCATTGGTTTAAGTTTGAGTTTCTGGCAGATCAGTTCTTTTTTATAATCCGATGCCTGTTCCAGACTCATGCCCGGCTCTTTAAATACCGCACTGGAATACATCATGCTGCTATCCAGGAACAGCTTGAAAAAGTCATTGCTCAGGTCATAATGCTCGGCAATATTTTTGCGGCTGCCATCCAGCGAATTTTTGCGCGATTTGTACCAGGCCTTTAACAGCAACTGGCTGGCTTTGGCCACCGCATTCTGATTCATCCGGTCCAGCACATCACGGTTACGTGCCAGAATGCGGATCACATTGACCAGATCTTCACTGCTCCAGTAGCCACGGATAAAACCTTCTGCAGCACCGAGTACACCATTACGGAACAGCAGATCTATCAGCCTTGCATCATGCACCTGAATCACGGCCTGCAGATCACTGTTTTCACCGACTGTCCCGTTCCAGACGCCTTTAAAAATCAGCTGACCATGGCGTAATTTAAGCAGGTGGCGCAGTACCACCGGCAGTGTGCTTTGCTCTCCCATTAACAGTGTTTTCATCGCAATGTGTTTCCTTTTTCTTTTTTAGGATGTCGGTAAAACGGAATTTTCTTTTTCCATAAACGGAAGGCATGCAGATAAATTCCGCTGACCATCCTGAAGGGTTCAAGAACTTTCAACACAGCATAGCGATACTGCTGTGAAGGAACCGTGATGGCCTGCAGAGAAAATTGCAGGGTGGCATCAAATTGCAATATCCCTTGCTGAAACAGCTGCATATGAATCACGTTCTGCTGATCAGAGAAGCTGAAGCGCCAGCGGTAATCCAGTGCCATCGGCATGAACGGTGATACATGAAAGGCCTTTTTAAAATCAAACTGGTGACTCTGGTACGGCGCATATTCAGTTGTATTGTGCCGGCAGTCATGGATATAGACCTGACGTTCATTCCACGGTGTATTGGTAATTTCACTCAGTACAAAGATCAGTTGGTCGGTGGCATCAAAGACCAGATAAAACACCACGGAATTGAAACGAAAGCCGAGTGTGCGTGGCAAGGCCAGAACCCGGATGGACGCGGCATGCGGTAACAGATAGTTTTCCCGCTTGATCAGCAGACGTGCGACCTTCTGCCGAATCGAACCACATTCCATGGTCAGAAAATCACGCTCATCCAGGGTCAGGAAATTCCAGTGCCTGGAAGACCATAGCCAGGACTTTTGGGTAAAGCTTGAGAGTTGATCAGGATCAAACCATAGATAGGTCAGCTGGGTCTCAAAAGCATGTGCTTTGGGCAAGAAACGGCGATGCCGGATTTCGGCAGAGGCGATAGCCAGTGGATACATCTGCATCATTCGCTCCTAGGCCGCCTGCTCGGTCCGTTTCAATAGCTGAGTTACGACCCATGAAGCACTGCGCGCCCCATCTTCATGAAAGCCCCAGCCCCAGTAAGCGCCACAGTATGATGTGCGGTTCTGACCACTGACTTCAGTCCAGCGTTGTTGTGCTTCAATCGCTGGCGTATCAAATACCGGATGGCGGTAATGACGTTCTACCCAGATTTTTTTCGGATCGAGGGTGAAATTAGGATTCAGGGTGGCAAAGACTTGGGCTTTACACTTCAGGTTTTGCAGCTGGTTCATCCAGTAGCTGAAACCATAGTGCATACCACTGTGCTGGAATGGCGTCTGTTCAGTTCCCTGACTTTGGGTCACATGCACATGCCAGCTGGCCCACTGACGTCTGGATTTTGGCATGATGCGGGTATCAGAATGCACCACCATGCGGTTATCCTGATAGCGAAACTTGCCGAGCACGTCCAGCTCCTGCGCGGACGGGTCTTTCAGTAACTTCAGGCTGTCGTCAGCATGGCTGGCAAATACGACCCAGTCAAAACGTTCGCTGCCCTGTATCGTTTCAACCAGCACATCATTGGCACTCCGCGAGACATGCAAAACGCCGGTCTTGCGGAAGCTAATATTGGCCTGAGCCTGAATCGCACGAACGTAGCGAGCTGATCCACCCTTGACCGTGAGCCATAACGGCCGGTCTTTCAGTTGCAACATGCGATGGTGCTGGAAAAAGCTCACCACAAATTTATAGGGAATCTGTCCGGCTTGCTCCACCGGACAGGACCACAGCGCCCCACACATCGGATAGAGATGCTCCTGACGAAAGGCATCGCTATAACCATGTTGATTTAAATACTCATCAATACTGAGCTGTGCATCGACCTGTTCCACATCCAGATCTTTATTAGCCGCATAGAAATGGAACAGATCCGACAACATTGCGCGAAAATCAGCCTTTAAAAAGTTTTGCGGTCTAAACAACAGGGAGAATTTTTTTGAAGGATTGTACTGCAAGCCGGTGACCTGATTATTCACCGAAAAGCCCATGTCACTGCTTTGCGATTGAATCCCGAGTTCTTTTAGCATCGCGCAAAACAGCGGATAGTTATGCTCGTTAAACACAATAAAGCCGCTATCCACCGCGACCTGTTCACCGTCTATATTGAGCTGATGGGTATCGGTATGACCGCCGAAGTAGTTATTCTTTTCGAAGACTGTGATTTCATGCACTTTGCTGAGTTTCCAGGCAGCATACAGACCGGAAATACCTGAACCAATAATTGCAATTTTCATGGTGATTCCTTCGATTGAATTTTGTGAGAGCCTGCCGTAGCGGCTTTTTTCTGTTTTCTGGCCTGAGCAATTTTACTGACTTCATAGACCCGTGCCGGAATGGGCTTGATTCCCCAGACCAGTCCGAACCAGGACATGAGTTTCAGCAGGTAATAGGTCACATCAATCTGCCACCAGTAAAAGCCTTGCCGGGTACTGCCAGCATAATAATGATGATTGTTATGCCAGCCTTCGCCCAAGGTAATGATGGACAGGAATAAGTTGTTGCGGCTGTGATCTTCAGTGTCAAAATCCCGGCTGCCATAATGATGCGCCAGTGAATTGATACACAAGGTGGCGTGGATCAGTAACACGGTAGAGATTACAAAGCCCCAGACCAGCAATTGCAGGCCTGACGTACCGAGTTGCGGCCAGGTAATGGCCAGCCATTCCCCTAGTGCATAAATTCCGCCCGCGGTCAGCAGTACCACAATTAAACTGAAGCGATCCAGCCAGATCAGTTCCGGATATTTCAGCCAGTCCTTGATCACTTCTTTACGCGTGGCAAAATTATATTCATTTAAAAACCAGCCGACGTGGCTGTACCAAAAACCATGCGTCGAGGAATGTGGGTCTTGCAAGGTATCGGTATAGCGGTGGTGATAACGGTGATGTGCCGCCCACCATAGCGGGCCACGCTGTGCACTCATGGTGCCCAGTAATAAAAACAGGAACTGCACCGAACGCGAGGTCTGAAAAGTTTTATGCGACAGATAGCGATGAAAAAAAGCGGTGATGGAAAACATGCGGATCAGGTAGAACGCGAGCATAAAGCCAATCGCAAACCATGACACACCCACCCAGAACACAGCGAAACAGGCCAGATGCAACAGAATAAAGGGCAAAATTCTAAGCCACTGAATCTTGCTATTTTCAGCATTCAGCGTTTCGGACTGTGTGGTTGTAGACCAGCTGTCTATCCATCGCATCAGACTTTTCAACATGGACTCATCCTAAATTTTAAGCGACTGTCTTTATTCTATTTGATGAGTTTAATCAGTCAGATATGAATTTTATGTGAAGTGAAAATAAAAAAAGCCGAACTGTAGAGAGACTTGGCAGTTCGGCAAAAGGGTAGCAGATTAATGCGGTAATTTGATCAGTTTTGTCACGTCATAACCATAATGTTTCGCAGTGTCGAGATAGGATTGGTACGTCGCTTCATCCAGCTGCGGTTCACGCGATAAAATCCATAGGTATTTGTTAGTTGGTCCACCTACCAGTGCTACTTTATATTCCGGATCTACGCGTAATACCCAATAATGACCTTTGGTAAACGGTATCCATCTTAAACCTTGAGGTAAAAAACTGACTTTCAGTTTGCTGTTGCCCTGATTTTGTGGATAGGCAACCCCTTCCGAACTAATCATTTCACCATTGGCAATCCGGCAGCTATTCAAGACATGCATGGTCTGATCGGCATTGACACGATATTGTGCCGAGATATTCGATACACATTTACGCTGAAAATACATCGGTAAATGCGCGATTTCATACCACTTGCCCGCATACTGCTGAATATCTACCTGGTCGACTGCTTGAGGTGCAACCGTTTCAGCTTGCGTAGTAAAGCTTAAGCTGATCATGGCCAGTGCTGTCGCTGCGAAAACAGACTTGAATAGCATCTTCATTTTTTAGCCTTGTTGGATCTCAGGCTTAAGATAACCCAGGTGGGTGTGAACAAAGCGTGAAGACAAAATTGTGAAATTCAGTATTTGGGATTGAATAAATTAAGCTGGATTAACCTTATTGTCCGTACAATAATTCTATCAAATGGAGCGTAAAACTGTAAGCGTCCGCTGAGCCCCACTTTTTTATCTGCTCAACATCACGATAGTGTCCACGTAAAATGAAGTGGACAGCTATTTATGGATTTAAGGACAGTCAGATAAGGTATATACTTTACAACAACAGCTAGACTCACCTAGGAGCAGCCAAATGCCTATCAAATTTGTAATCCGATTCACTAGTATTTTAGTTTCATTATTAATTATGGCTGCTCTTGTCAACCAGTTTTTCTTTTCAAGTCAAGTAACAACAGACGTATGGATCCTTTCATTCCCCATTATTGTGGGTGTTCCAATCTTTGCATCTATTATCTCTGCAACAGATAATGAATTAAATCAATCCCATTAATTAGTGTATTTACATGAATTGTTAAAGTAGTGATCTAATCGCTGAAAAACTCATTATAAATTATAAGATGTAATGCCAGTCAGTTAAGAAATTGACTGGCATTTTCTTGGATATTTCTGTGGTTTGATCATAAACGTCCGCATCCCCCCTGTTACAAGACAAGTTTTATCATTTAGTGATAATAAACTCTTTATCATCATATTGATTTATTTTAATTTTTTATATTTAAAATTGAAATGCTAAATTTTAATTCTGTGTAAGAGTTTTTTGAGTTCAAACTCTTGACTCTACCATACTATTTTACGCTGCAGGTATTTACAGATTTCCTTTCTTCAACTGAATTAATAAAATTTCCAATCAGGAATTCACTTTGTCTTAATGAGTCACGATGGTCGCCTTCTTTCAAAGGATAAAAGGCAATAGGTTTTCCTACCTTGCAAATTTGTTGATAGTAGGCATAAGTACCGCGTGAATCCACTAACTGATCTTTCTCACCCTGAACAACCATAACTGGCACAGTGGGTATCATATTCTCAATAGATTGCTTTTTAAAATAATTGGTCAAAGGTGCTAGATTTACATTCGGTTTAAAGACAGTTTTAGGGGCTTGCTTCAGATCAGATTGTAATTCTGATAGACAGCGACCGCGTGCCAGATTAAGAACTTCCTCCATTTCTGGGCTAACTAAATTTGCTGGAGCAAGATTAGGATCTGCAGCTTCCGCCCCCCAGAAGAACGATTGGAAAAAATGCTGCAACATTGGTGTAGATTTGAGAGTGAGTTGCCACATATTCAGCAATTCCTTCATATTGATAACCGCCTGGAGTAAGGGCAATTGCCCCACGTAAATTAAGTTCAGGTGCGTCTTTTTGTCCATACGCCGCAACAGCAAGAGATGCACACCTCCTTGGCTATGCCCCATGACATACCAATTTTTATTAAATTTATAAGGCTTTAAATGATGAGTTGCCCTTACAGCATCCACTACAGTATGCAATTGACTTTGAGCATTTATATAGGGATTGTACCTAAACCTTGATAGTTTGGTGCGACCACTGCATATCCACGAGTAAGCCAGGCATTCAAAGCTTTTGCCGCTATTTGTTGATAAATATGAACAGGTCCATCCACATAATCACTCGAGGGAGCACAAGTATCGGCAACACCTGTTGTACCATGCGCCCATGCTAAAATAGGCCAACCTTCTTTTGGTACTTTTCCTTTGGGTAATAAAATAAATCCAGAAGCTATAATTGGTTTTGATTGTATGCCGCGACTTCAATAGGTAATTAAGAAGCGTTGTGATGCACTTGAAGATAGATCGGTATTTTGTGCTTGTATGGATAACAAAGTGCCGGGGTTTGTACTTGCTACAGTAGGTAAGTGAGCTGTATCGTGAGAGGATATTAGTGGAGAGGCAATTGCAGATGTAGAACTTAAGCAGATGCAACCTAACGTCATAGTCAGAACATGATTTTTTATTTTAATCATGAGAATGCACTCCATTTTTATAAATTTAATTTTGAATATATGAGTATTTTCATTACCATATTTGATCATAATCTATTGTGAAAATTTTGTAATAAGGTAATAGCCCTCAAATGAGGGCTATTACCTATAAGCACCATTATATTAAGTGATACTAAGCTCTAATCTCATACAAGTTAGAGCTTTTATTTTTCTCAGCTTAGTTACCTCGATAGGTTGAATATCCATAAGGACTCAGCAATAAGGGAATATGATAGTGTTTTACTGAACCATCTGTTTGAAAAATTACTGGAACTTCTGGAAAGAAAGAATTTTGCTTATTTTTTTTAAACCAGTCTCCTGTTTTAAACGTGACTTTGTATATTGCATTATCTAAAGTTTTATTTTCTGGAAATAATGCCGTTATACGGCCTTGCTCATTGGTTTTAGCTACTGAAATCTGTACCCATTTGCCATTTTTCTGTTCTTCCAAAGTAACTTTTACATCAGGTGAAGGTAATCCACTTTCCAAGTTAAGTACATGCACACTTAAAGGATTTTGCGCCATTACCCAACTTGAAATAAATAAACTGCCAGCGAATAAAAATAACTTGTTCATATGAATTTATCCTGAATTAAATTGATTTAAATTTTTTTGAGTGAGATTGCTATACCCTGTTGTGCACATTGATCATCTTGAATTGATCCACCTGCACCGGCTACACCAACTGCACCTAATAGCTGACTTTTATAAACGACGGGCACTCCTCCACCTAAAAGTAATAATTCAGGTAAGCTGGTTAAATTCTGTGAATCAACATTCTTCTGGGCATTACGCATAAATTGTAAGGTAGTCACCTTGCTTGAATATGCGGTAAAAGCTTTCCTTTGCGCTGCGATTAAATTATGTATACCCACAGTTTCATGCCGTTGACTTGCCAGTACATTGCCACCCTGATCTAAGACCACTACAGCCGCAGGTTTAGCAGTAGTGCTACATGCTTGCATGACATTGGTTGCCAGTTGATTGGCGAGGTTTAGATCCATGACATAGCTGGTTTTAGGAGCTGAATATGTGATTGAACTAAATAGAAGTACCGGAATAAATAGAAGTTTTTTCATCATTTCTATTAAGCTAAATGAAGAGATAAATTAGCTTATATAAAATAAACTCACTATTGCATGACAATCAGATTACGAATTTGTAATGTAGGGACAGACAAATCCATATAATATTATTTAGATGCAGATACTTATTATTGAAGATGAAACCAAAATTGCTGAATTTCTAGCAAAAGGTTTAAATGAATCCGGCTATTTAGCCAGTATTGCTCATGATGGATTAACAGCACTCAGGTTGTTTGAAGAAAAAAACTTTGATTTAGTAATTTTGGATGTCATGTTACCTGAAATTGATGGTTGGCAAGTATTAAAGACCCTAAGGACATTTTCTAAAATTCCGGTACTTATGCTGACTGCGAAAGATCATGTCCTAGATCGAGTTAAAGGTTTAGAACTTGGTGCAGATGACTATTTAATTAAGCCTTTTTCTTATATTGAACTATTGGCACGGGTCAAAAGCCTGTTGAGACGAAGTGTAAAACCTGAGTCTGAATATTACCAGGTTGAAGATCTAGTTTTATATAGGTTTGAACGTACTGTTTATCGGAACCAACAGAAAATCGACTTAAGCGCTAAAGAATTTTCACTCTTAAACTTATTAATGCAACATCAAGGTGAATTGTTAACCAGATCTCAAATTGCATCTGAGGTGTGGAATATTAATTTTGATACGGACACCAATGTGGTAGATGTTGCTATTCGCCGTTTGCGTGCCAAAATTGATGATCATTTTCAGCCAAAATTAATTCATACTGTTCGGGGTATGGGATATCGTTTAAGCGTAAATAAATGAAAAATCAGCTAACGCAACTCAGCTTAACAACACGCTTAAGTATTTCCTTCAGTATTATTTGTTCTATTGTGTTTTTTGGTATTGGTTTACTTTCTTATCACAACATGCAGCACTTGTTAGCTAAACAACGTGATCAGAATTTAACTGCACGTGTTGAACGCATCGAAATTTTTTTACAGGATCAAGCAAGTTTTCAGATTTTAGTTCAACACCCTCGTCTGTATGAAAATATGCTAGGGAAAGAAGATAATCTTTTAATCTTAAGAAACCCACAACATGCCTTAATTGAGATTAATCCACTGAAAGTTGCTATTCCCACTATGGCGGAATCAAAAACCATTACCTTTCTGGATAATCAATCTGAATTTGCCACAACCCGTTTGGCTTATAAAACTGTTATTTTTAATAATCAACATTACCAACTGATTGCTGGCACACAACTTGATGAAGCTCAATCTACTCTAGATCAATATTTATGGAAATTGATTCTCTATAGTTTATTGGGCATTGTCATGGCAAGCCTGCTCGGACGTTGGGTCGGGTGGTATTTACTCAAATCTCTAAATAATTTGATTGAGCAAACACATAAAATTCAGGGCACTCAACCACATCAGCGAATCGAAACTAAAAGTACTACCGTTGAAGTTGAGCAACTCCGTTCAGCAATGAATGCGATGTTAGAAAAAATTCAAATTAATTATGATCAATTGGCACGGTTTTCCGAAGATATTGCCCATGAACTAAGAACTCCCTTAAATAATTTAATGGGTCAAACACAAATTATGCTCATGCAATCTCGATCACCCCAAGAACTGGAGCAGCTTTTATATTCTCATCTTGAGGAATATGAACGACTAAGTAAGATGATAAACAATATGTTGTTCATCGCTCGTTCTGAACACAGCGATTATATTATTGATAAAGAAAATATTGATTTATCCAACCTTATTTTAGAATTGGTCCATTATTTTGAATTCTTAGCTGAAGATAGACAAATGAAATTTGTTTTGGAGTTAGAACAAGGAATTCAAATATATGGTAATGAAGATTTATTAAAAAGAGCGCTATCTAATCTTCTAATCAATGCCATTGATTATGGACTTGAAGATCAAGATATTGTTATCTCAACCAAAATCATAGAAAATCATGTCGATATTGAAGTATTAACTAAAAATATTTTCATTGATAAACAGCATTTGAATCATTTATTTGAGCGTTTCTATCAAATTGATAGTAGTCGACATTCCAAAGCAAAAACTGGGGGTTTAGGGTTATCAATAGTTAAATCTATCATGATGTTACATAATGGGGAAGCAAACGCGTATAACAGTCAACAAGGAGTTGTCTTTCGTTTAAGGATTAAATATTAAGCGATTATTGAAAAAATTATAAAAATAAGAATTTGATCTTGTGGATGTTTTAGACCATCTAAAATTAACCTGAATCTCTTATTCTTGTTCGTAATTTACCAGTTACTCCTGTGGCTAGTAGACCACTTTAATTTAAATTAGGTATTTCACTCACTGGATATATTAATGTTAATGGATTTGATGTTAATGAAATAAAGCCAAAACGCTGATAAAACTCCATCGCTTTTTGATCTTTGGCATGTATGACAACAAAATTAATACCAATAATTTGAGCAACTTTTGAAACTTGTTTAAGAGCATGTGCTAAAAGCACTTTTCCAATTCCTCGCCCCTGAGTTGTTTGATCAACGGCAAAGCGACCTACAACCACACAAGGTAATGGATAACGAGGTAATCGTTTAGTGAGAACAGCATCAACTACATCGAATCCTATAGAGATACTTGATAGACAATAAAATCCTTTCACCTGTGTATCATCGTCATCAATAGCTACATACGTTTTACTCGTTCCTGATTTCTGATGTTGGGATGCGTATTGTTTTATTAACTTATTTAAATCATCTTGCCCACAATTAAATGATTTTTTCTGATGATGGGCTTGTAAAACCTCAATTTTCATCCAATAAACTCATTAAATTTTTCATCTCATCATTTGCAGGGCGTGGGTTTTCAAGCATGTTCATTAACATATCACGATCAGCATTATTCACTTTTAACTCATGATTAGATTTAAGTAATTCTTTTGCTCGTTCAAACGAGGATTGGATCATAAAGGAACTCACACTGAGACCCAATAAATTCGCAGCTTGTTCAATCACATTTTTTGCATCTACTGTTGACCGAACATTGATTCGTTCTATTGCTAAGTTAGCCATATTTTTTACCAATAAGTACATCAGTTTGATGTACAAATTATAGCAGATTAAGGTAGTGCTTCAAGATTCAAATTTACATATTTTGTTTTGAAATATTTGAATGGAAAATCAGTGGGCTACTATAAACCAAAAATGAGTAGATTTAGTCCTACCCTTGGTTCGGGGGATTTTTTCTTACATCTCGTAATTATTAATATAGAGTCAAATTTGAAGGCTGATATAAGCTTTGTGCATATGTAAAAAAATCATCATTCCTGAAATTAAAAACATCAATATTATTATTACAGAACTATATAATCGCATTCATTTACTGGTCAAATTTATTGGCCAATTAGATTAACTTTGTTTGGTTATAATTACAATAAAATATATAAATCAGTCAGATAACTAGATTCTTAATAAGATAATTAAATATACATATAAAAAAACTTGATTATTCCTGTTTTTAGGGTATAGTTAACTCAACTAGAAAAAAGTCTTGTTTCATTAAATCTCTCTTAAGTATCGTCGTTTTATTCATAATTCTTCGTTTTTTTCAGATTTTAAGTTTCATTATTTATTATTTTCAAAGTTATATTCAGTCACTAAAATGACTAAAAATTATTAAAAAATCAGTAGGATTTATTATGTCAAACTCAAATGTTGTTAAAGGTACCGTTAAGTGGTTCAATGAAACTAAAGGTTTTGGTTTTATTCAACCAGAATCAGGACCAGATGTTTTTGCACACTTCAGTGAAATTGCCAACTCAGGTTTTAAAACCTTATTTGAAGGCCAACAGGTTGAATTTAGTATTGCTCAAGGCCAAAAAGGCCCGAATGCAGTCAATATTGTTGCCATATAAGCACTAATACGAGTTGAAAAAGCACTACTCAGTGCTTTTTTAATTTTAAAGAAAAAGTTGTTCTTCCATATTGGAAAAAAATCATAAAAATAGGATACAAATTGTTAAAAGTTAATGAATTAATTGCAAAATCTAAAAATGGTACTGAAATTATCGTTTCTTTAATTCCCTTAAATAAAATGCAGAATACACGTCAAGGTTTTAAAGAAATTGAAGTGGGTAAAAGAGTTCTGCTGGAATCGGGAATTGAGGTAGATTTAAATTTAGATGGTCGTACATTTTATACGTCTTTAAATCAATTATTTAAGCTAAATCAAAAAGTTATTTAAAAAATAATATATTGCTTAATTAATTGAATAGCCGCTCTGCCATAATCTTATTAAAGGTAAACTAATGTTTAAACAAAATCTAAATGTAAAAGACCAATTCGGTATCAAATATTCTATTCAGGCTACGGTTGAGCGTCATTTTAGTGCTAGCCAGTCTTGTTCCCATGTTAAATATATTACTGTGGATGGTGAAGATATTCGCCCCAGCTTTGAAATGTTTTTCCAAAGTACTTCTAGCGGAAAAATTTTTAAGATTATTTAAGTCAATGAACTACTCGCAGCTAAAGCAACGAGTTTCCATATGTGGCTAATCTCGCACAACCCATCCATTGGCTCAGAATTAAGTTCTGTTTCTGAGTTAGATATGCTTCAAATTTAACGCCTGAAATCATCAGTAAATTTACTATTTAGATACTTGAATCCAATACTATTTTAGCTAAAAAACAAAGCCAAAAATCTAAATAATATCTATAGATCTCTTTCATAAATCAAAAAATGACCACCTTTTTGATTGATATTTTCACTCTAATTTTCTTAGCATTCGTGCATAATCTGCGGATGAAATACATCAATTCAAAGAAGCTTTCT
>NZ_JBIQOB010000028.1:0-34315 GCF_044130285.1 Acinetobacter sp. BSP-28 | reverse complement strand
TCCACTGCGATTTCACAGAATGGGTTAATTGACATTTTAACGTTAGTAAGGTCAACCCCACTATTGTCCGGTTTAACGCGAACTTTAACGTTGGCATCAACCACACGTTTTACAGCAACAAGAGCCTTCATGTAATCCTCGGCTGTTTTAGCAAATGTAAATGTTGAGAAAAGTTATAATAACTCTTCACTTAAATTTTTTTAGGTGCCCTATCTTGCAATGTGTACGGCATTTCGGTCAAGTCACAATTATCGAAACAGCTGTAAAAATGCATCATTTTCCTTGAACTTGGCGTTCATATTTTTTTCTCATGCTTTTATTAAGATGAAATTCCTGAATATTTATTTATTTTTTAAGTATTGATTTTTATTATATTTTTATTTGATTAACTTCATCAAAAGATCTGATTTAATACTTGTTTCCGATTAGTTTTTGATTGATCTGGCATACATGGATGACCTGGCAGCCAAAGTAATGAATTGTCATTTAAGACAGATTACGCTAATCGCTACATTCTGTTTGTCCTAAAATCGAGCGCTTTTTAAAGTTAAAGATGTAACAAAGTACTTTTTATGGATAAATACCATTCTATATAAGAGAGCATGCCATAACGACATGCTTTCCTGAAATTTATCAGTTAATGATCAGCCAGGTTGCAGCCAACATTAACAGGCCTCCTGAACCGCCATCAATCCATTTCTGTTTACGTTCATCAATATGGGTGTTTTGGGTAACTTTGGCAAAGATCACACTCAAACTGCAATACACTACAAAGATGAGTCCAATAAAGATAAAGGACAAGATTAAACCCTGATTCACCGTATTCCCGGCTTTATCAATAAATTGCGGTAAAATTGCAAAATAGATCAGCATGCCTTTCGGATTTAAAAGCGCAGTAAAGAAACCTTTTTTTACAGGACTGGAGGATGATTTTTTCTCGATGGCTAGTTTATTTTGACTAAACACCGACTTGATCAAACTAAAAGCCAAGAATAATAGATAAGCGATCCCGAGCCAGCGAATGGTTTCAAATAACATCGGGAAAGAAACAATAATGGCTGCGATACCCAAAGCCACCAAAACAGAATGGACTAAATATCCCAAGCAAATTCCTACAGTTGCCAGCATGCCTGCTTTTGCATCTTTACCCATCACTTGTGACAAGATAAACAGCATATCTGGTCCAGGGGTGAAAATAAGCGGGATAACCGTTAAGGCGAATAGTGCAAATACAGACATTTCCTTTTCCCTTTCCATATCTTGAAAGTGAAAATTAGTATCGAATAAATAGTACAAAATAGGATTTCAAATATTCTATAATTATGATTATTTTTCGAATTATATTCTATTTTATGAAACTATCTTCCAAATCTGTTTCAGTAAAACTGGACCGTATTGATAAAAATATCATTCGAGCCTTACAAAATAATGGCCGGATGCAGAATAATGATCTGGCCCGTGAAATTGGGCTGTCGCCATCCTCCTGTTTGCGTCGGGTGAAATTACTGGAAGAAGCAGGCGTGATTCAGAGCTACACCACTGTGGTCGATCCGCAAAAAATTGGCTTGCAGCTGATATTGTTTTCACGAATCTGGTTAACCGGACAGGATGCTGAAACCATTGATACCTTCATTGAAGCTATGAAGGAACTTCCCCAGGTGATGGAGTGTTATATTATTTTGGGCGAATGCGATGCCATGCTGAAAGTGGTTGTGCCCGATCTGGAAAGTTACCGTAAATTTCAGTCGGCGCATCTCACCAAGAAAAATGGTATTACCAGCGTAAAAACGGATTTACCCAGCCAGATTATTAAACAGAGTTTCCAATTACCGCTCGATGACCTTTAGGACATCTAAAATGAGTTTACAGCTTGAGACATCACGTTTAATTTTAAGAGCATGGAAAAATTCCGATCTCAAGCCATTTTATGCCTTGAATTGCAACCCTGAAGTAATGCGTTATTTTCCAGATTGCTTAACTCGAGCACAAAGTGATGCACTCGCGCATAGATTTCAAGGCCTGATCGAAACGCAAGCTTGGGGTGTCTGGGCAATCGAATTAAAACAGACAGGTGAATTTATTGGATTCACAGGATTACATGCTCAACCGCGTCAGTTTACATTTTCACCCTGTACCGAAATCGCCTGGCGACTTGAGCAGAAATATTGGGGCAATGGTTTTGCTACCGAAGCTGCAACGGCGTGCTTAAACTTTGCTTTTGATTCACTCAATCTAAAACAAATCGTGGCATTCACTGCGGCACAAAACATTAAATCTCAAGCTGTGATGCAACGTTTAGGCATGCAGTTTAAGGACTACTTCAATCACCCTGCTTTAGATGACAGCAGTCCCTTACAAAGACATGTGCTTTATCAAATTGCCGCTGCTCAATTTAGCAAACGAAAAGAATAAATTAAGCAGGCTGATTATGCAAAAAGTCACGATGGATGTGGCTTAAATCAATTAAATCATAAGCCTGAAGGTTAAATATTTTCCAAACTGCTAGAAAGTCTTCTTTTAAATCAACATTTGATGTCGCAATTGGACGCTCCTGCCATTGCAGGTCTGAAATCCACAGATAGGTTTGTTTGGTCACATCATTAATCGCCTGTACCTTACCTTCTGCATTGATTCCTTGTACATGTGCATGGGCAGGTAAAACCGGTTCGATATTAGGCAAACTAATTTCTACAAAATGTTTAACTTGACGCAGTCCATAACCTGCAAAAATTTCTTTTTGCGCAGGTGTTAACTGGTCATATTTCTCTAAAATTCCTGTAATCATTGTTTCGCCTATCATTTTCCTTCCAATATTTAACTAACCTGCAGTGGAAGTATGAATAATTTCATCGCTATACATTATTCATGCAATCCACTGTATGGTTATACGTGATTCTTATACCCTATAAATTGGCTTTTTATTATCCGACAATAGTTCAAAATGTCATCTTTATAGACTGATATTTTTTCATGAGCTTATTTAACTTTAATGAACTCCCTTGACTGTCGCTAAAACAATCAAGCAAAGTCCACGCCATATTTATTCAAATTTTAACATTTTTTAATATTGTTACGACTTTTTAACTTGTGCTCGCGGATGTGCCTGATCATACACCTGCGCCAAATGATCAAAATCGACATGGGTATAAATTTGTGTCGTGGTCAAATTGCTATGTCCCAGCATTTCCTGCACTGCACGTAAATCCCGACTGTTTGACAACATATGACTGGCAAAGCAATGACGTAATAAGTGCGGATGCAAATCCACATTCACCCCGGCACGCAGAGCTTGCAGTTTCACCCGGTTTTCAATTTGCCGCGCACCTAACGGATTGCCCTTTTGGGTAATAAATACATGGGCATCCGGCACAAAATCACCATGCCATAAGGGATAGACTTGCAGCCATTTCATCACCGCATCTCGAGCCTTGCTACCAAATGGCACCACCCGGGTTTTATTACCCTTACCGGTAATACGTAACAACTGGCGGTTAAAGTCGACATCTTTAATACGCAAACCTTGTACCTCGGCCAAACGTAAACCACTGGAATACAGCAGTTCTAAAATGGCCTTATCGCGTAACCACATTTGCTGTTCGACTGGTTTTTCAGGGGCTGGTTGATCTAGAATCTGGTTCACGGTTTCAATATCGACCATGCCCGGAAGCGGTCTGGGAATACGTTTTAACTGAAAATCATCGGCAGGATTAAATGCCAGATACTGCCCCTGCTCGGCCCATTTCATAAATTGGCGAATGGACGAGAGCATACGCTGCAAGCTACTGGAACTTAAGCCTTGCTGTTCCACTTTATGAGCCAAATATTCACGTAGATCTGTGGTTTCGATATTGGCCAGATTCAGTTTTTTATTTTCACAAAAGTTTAAGAAATCGGAAACATCACGTTCATAGGCCTGTAAGGTATGTCTGGACTGATTTTGGATTTCCCGCTCCTTAAGCCACATTGCAAGTAACTGACTTTGATCAACAGTCATGGGGATGCTCCAGCTTCAAGGCTTGCAAAGAAAGATTCAAAACAGTGTGTTTCCAAAATGAAATGATTAGTTAAATTATGAGAACAGTCTAGCAAAAAATCCTTTTTCCTTCTGTTTTTTCCGCACATAGAATGGAGCTGTTTCCTGACGCAAGTAATGCTCTAATCCGCTGGTAGCGTGTACATCATCTAAATGTATAAGATCAATCAGTCTTTTTCTCTCTAAGCTTTCATACGCCACGTGTCCAATCTGATTTTTTAAACGTTGAAAGGATTCATTATTTATAGTCTGATCTGTTTCAAAACCAATCAACAATGTAGGTTCCTGATCACGCTTTGGATCATGCATCTGTGCAAGATATGCCGTTTTGACTTCAGGTTTGGTTTTAAGTAAAACTCGTAGCTGATCAATCATTTCATGAGGGTATTCTGCAGGTTGACCGAGCAATACTTCAGTCTGTTCCTGATACTCGTAACTTTCCAATAGCGAACCATATCCACCTTGTAAAAGAGCTTCCACCTCCTGAGGGAAAAACTCTTTCCCATATTCACTGTATGGGTTTAACACCAAATTAGCCCCTAAAGTCAGTTCAAAGAAATCTCTAGCAGGCATACGTAAATATGATTGTTCATCTTGAATCGCTTTTTGCAAACTCTCTAAAGATAAGAAAAAAGGTAGATATGTTTCACCCTTTTCATTCTGAAAATGTATCAAACTCACTTGACTCCCTCCAGGAAGTACATCTGAACTTCCCTGTGGACTGGTCTTGTCACTAAATCCAATACAATAAATCTCAGCGTTCAATAATTTTTCTAAAAATTCCGGACGTTGACTTGGCTCCGAACTCGCTTTGACAAGAAGATGTTCTAATTTCCTTTCGTTATTTTCCATGTTGTATTCTCATTATATTGACTAACCATCATTTCATTTATTAAGGGTATAAAAAAGCCCCGACGAATCAGGGCTCTAATTTCAACCTTGGTAATAACTCAAATCAATACGACCCTGATAGACGTTTGCCGTTGGGCCGGTCATCCACACCACATCGCCTTCTTTCCATTCAATTTGCAGCTTGCCACCAGCCAGTTCAATTTCAACATTATTAGCCAACAGGCCACGGCGCATACCGGAAACAGCTGCAGCACAGGCACCTGTACCACAGGCTAAAGTTTCACCAACACCACGTTCAAACACACGTAAACGTGCATGCTTTTCATCAATGATTTGCATAAAACCGGCATTGACACGTTGCGGGAAACGCTCATGTGATTCTACTTGTGGACCAATACGTGCGACATCTGCGGTAATGACATCGGGAACGATGGTCACTGCATGCGGATTCCCCATATTGACCACATCAATAGTCAACTTTTCATTGTTGGCCAGGTCAATGTCATACAAGTTTTCAGGCTCATCCGCCAAGAACGGGATTTCATTGGGCAAGAATTTAGGATAACCCATGTTCACACGAACCCAGCCATTTGCACCAAGTTCAGGCTCTACAATACCGGCTTTGGTCTGTACTTTAATTTTGGTTTTGGTCGTCAACTGACGTTCATGCACAAAACGCGCAAAACAGCGTACACCATTACCACACTGCTCAACTTCAGAACCGTCGGCATTGAAAATACGATATTTAAAATCGACATTGGGTAAATCAGGTGGTTCAACTATCAACAACTGGTCGAAACCAATGCCGAAATGACGGTCAGCCAAACGTTGAATGGTAACAGTATCCAAGTAGGCACGCTGACTGATCAGATCAACCACCATGAAGTCATTGCCCAGCCCATGCATTTTGGTAAATTCTAAAAACATCTCAGATATCTCCATTATGGCAATAACCGTTCACGTTCCCACAAAGATTCAATGGTTTCGCGCTCACGAATCAAGTATGCCTGATCACCATCAACCATCACTTCAGCAGCACGACCACGACTATTATAGTTCGAGCTCATTACAAAACCGTAAGCACCTGCACCCAATACAGCCAGTACATCATTTTCTTTGATGGCCAACTTACGCTCTTTACCCAGAAAATCACCTGTTTCACAAATCGCACCCACCACATCCCAGTCTTTTGCTTCGACGTCAGTACGTGGAGTCACTTCCTGAATATCCATCCACGCTTCATATAAAGCAGGACGAATCAGGTCGTTCATCGCGGCATCAATAATCGCGAAATTACGGTGATTGGTTGGTTTGAGCAAATCCACTTTGGTCAACAACACACCGGCATTGGCAGAAATACTGCGACCCGGTTCCATATAGACTTTCAAACCGAGTTTTTCTAAAGCCGGTTTCAAGGCATTGGCATACTCTTCGACAGTTGGCGGAACTTCATCTTTATAGGTCACACCTAAACCGCCACCAATATCGATGTGTTTAAGATTAATCCCCAACTCTTTAAGTTTTTCAATCATCACAATGACACGATCCAAGGCATCAACAAAAGGCTGGGTTTCAGTCAATTGTGAACCGATGTGACAGTCAATACCCACGACGTCCAGATTTGGCAATGACGCCGCATATTGATAGGTTTCAAATACGGTATCGGAAGGAATACCGAATTTATTTTCTTTTAAACCTGTTGAAATATAAGGATGAGTTTTAGCATCCACATCCGGGTTAACACGTAAAGAAATCGGGGCTTTTTTACCCAGTTCAGCTGCCACTTTTTGAATGCGATCAAGCTCTGCATAAGACTCAACATTGAAACAGGCAATTCCGACTTCCAAGGCTTTTTTGATATCTGCTTCAGATTTGCCTAAACCCGAGAATACGATTTTAGAGGCATCCCCACCTGCTTTAAGCACACGAGCAAGTTCACCGCCAGTGACAATATCAAAGCCCGCGCCACGCTTGGCCAGTACATTTAACACCGCAAGGTTAGAGTTTGACTTTACCGCAAAACAAATTTGATGATCGATAAAGCTAAATGCACGGTCCATATCTAAATAATGTTTTTCAAAAGTCGCTTTTGAATAAACATAAAGTGGCGTGCCAAATTGCTGCGCAAGCTGTTGTAGAGAACATTGCTCGGCATGCAAAACCCCATTGATGCGGGTAAAACTCATGAATGTATCCTTTCGATGACGCGTTTAGATATTGAAAATTAATTCGTTTCAGCAGATGAAGCTGGAAGCTCTTGTACTACTGGAGCTGCAGCTTCCTTATTTGAAGACTGCTGTTTTGAATCTACATTGGGATATAACAAATATTTTGCACGTTTGTCATAATTCGGATCGCTCGGTAGCTGCAAAGCTCCGGATTGACCACAACCGACTAAAGCAAAACCTGTTGCCAATAAACTGATGCAGCAAATGACAAGACGCATCTGACCACCTATTTCATATTTTCGAAGAAGTATAACCCGATCATGGGACATGACCAAAGCACTAAACGCTAGAGATTATAGTGTGTTAAAAAAAAACGCCAGTTTGAAACTGGCGTTTTAATCTTTTAGCTTGATTATTTATGTTTCGGTTTGTAGAAACCAAAGTAGCCAATAATCAGAATAATGAACCAGATCGGGCTGACCATCAGCGCTTTCATGGTATCGGCTTCTAAAGACAAGACATAAATCATGCCAATAAAGAAGATAATCACCACCCAACAGGTAAATAATCCACCTGGCAGTTTAAAGGTTGATTTGGCATGCAGTTCTGGACGTGTTTTGTAATACACAATATAGCTCCAGATAATCATCAACCAGACACAAATAAACAAGATGGTGGAAAGCGTGGTTGCTAAAGTGAAGGCTTCAACCGTATTCGGTACGAAGTACTGAAGTGCAGCACCCAGTAACAAACAGATTGCCGAGAAATACAAAGCATTTGCAGGCACAGCACGTTTATTCAAATGTCCAAAAGCTTTAGGACCCTGCTCTTCACGTGATAAACCAAACAACATACGGCTGGTTGAGAACACACCACTGTTCATGGATGACATTACCGAAGACAGTACCACCAAATTCATGATGATGGCTGCTGCCGCAATACCGGCTTGGCTAAACAGGTTTACAAACGGACTAATGCTAGGATCAATTTTATTCCATGGTGTTACCGACATGACAATCACCAATGCCAACACATAGAAAATGATGATACGAATCGGAATCGAGTTCACCGCTTTAGGCAAGTTGCGCTCTGGATCTTTGGTTTCCGCAGCAGTTGTACCAACTAGCTCTACCCCAACAAAGGCGAAGATCGCAATCTGGAAGCCTGCCAGAAAGCCGGTGACTCCAGTTGGGAAAATACCATCATGTGACCAAAGATGAGTAAATGATGCTACTTCACCGGCAGTTGAAGAGAATCCGGTAAAGATCATCCACAAGCCCACAAGGATGAGCACCACAATGGCAATAATCTTGATAAGCGCAAACCAGAACTCTAATTCACCGAATAGTCTTACGGTCACCAAGTTCAGCCCCATAATAAAGACAATGGCGGCAACACTGATCATGACCCCTTCGCCAGGCGTAAACGGCAGCCCTCCGTTAAAAAATTGCAGGTAATAAATAATGGCCGATAAGTCAGCAATACCAATGGTGATCCAGCACAGCCAATAGGTCCATCCGACAAAATAGCCCGCCCAAGGACCAATTAAATCTGTAGAAAAATCAATAAAAGACTTGTATTTCAGGTTAGACAGTAACAGTTCGCCAAGCGCACGCATGACCAAAAACACCATAAAACCAATAATCATATAAATGATCAGAATCGAAGGTCCGGCCAGGCTGATGGTTTTACCCGAACCCATGAATAAACCTGTACCAATTGCCCCGCCAATCGCAATAAGTTGCAAATGCCGATTCGATAAACTCCGCTGCAGTTCACCACCTTCAGTCGGTAAACTATGGTTCTCATTTGACATTGTTATTTTCGTCTCTCAAATTTCGTGTAATAAAAGTAGCTCAAATTAAAAAAAATAAATAAAGTTTTTTGAGCGATTGTTTAACATTTTTCAAGCCTAACCGTGTTTCTGTCGCTTTTTCATCCAAATCGAGTCCATTTTACTTTCCTTTTCTTCATTTCCCTTTGTTTTAGCAGTTTACGTGCCAAGATAAAGTTTGGCGAGAATTTATGCAAAAAATTGTATTTCCAGACAGCTATTGCTACATTCTTCACCCGTCTTCCTATTTATATAGATACCATTCAAATGAGCAAAGTCAAAACTGTATACCGTTGCGAACAATGTGGAACTGACCATCCCAAATGGGCGGGTCAATGTTCAGATTGCGGAGAATGGAATAGTCTGACTGAAGTTCGTCTTGAACCTGCAGTGAGTCACCGTGCACAACCGAAAATGGGCGGTGGCTATGCTGGTCAAGCGGCAACCATCACCACCCTGAATAAAGTTTCTGTTTCACATGAAACACGCTTGGCAACCGGGATTGGTGAATTTGACCGTGTATTGGGTGGAGGACTGGTTACCGGTTCAGTGGTCCTGATTGGAGGTGATCCCGGAATTGGTAAATCCACCATTCTTTTACAAACGGCTACCCATATGGCAGCTGCGCAGAGTTCTGCGCTCTATGTGACCGGTGAGGAATCGCTTTCGCAAGTCGCTTTGCGCGCCCATCGTCTGGAGTTACCGACTGAACATCTTAAAGTCATGGCAGAAACCTGTGTGGAACGGATTTGTGAAGTTTTAGCGCAAGAACGCCCTGCCGTTGCCATTCTCGATTCCATTCAAACCCTGTATACCGAAACCTTGCAATCAGCTCCGGGTGGCGTATCACAAATTCGTGAATCGGCAGCCTTACTGACCCGTTTTGCCAAAAATAGTGGCACGGCGCTGTTCATTGTGGGTCATGTGACCAAAGAAGGCGCATTGGCCGGGCCGCGTGTTTTAGAACACATGGTCGATTGTGTGCTGTATTTTGAGGGTCAGTCCGACTCTCGCTACCGGATGATTCGCGCGGTAAAAAACCGTTTTGGGGCAGTCAATGAATTGGGTGTATTTGGCATGACCGATAAAGGCCTACGCGAAGTTTCCAATCCGTCTGCTATTTTCTTAAGCCGTTATGATGAAGCCATTCCCGGTTCAATCGTGATGATTAGCCGTGAAGGTACTCGTCCACTGTTGGTCGAAGTGCAGGCCTTGGTGGATGATGCCCATGGGCAACCACGTCGTGTAGCACTCGGTCTGGAACAAAACCGGCTGAATATGCTGCTTGCGGTGATGCACCGTCATGGCGGTGTGCAAACCTCTGGACAAGATGTGTATGTGAATGTGGTCGGTGGTTTAAAGATTACTGAAACCGGTTCAGATCTGGCCGTTTTACTGGCCTGTGCATCCAGCTTGCGTGGCAAAGCCTTGCCACAACAACTGGCAGTATTTGGAGAGGTCGGATTATCCGGTGAAATTCGTCCGGTGCCGAATGGTCAGGAACGTTTAAAAGAAGCCATTAAGCATGGTTTTAAATACATTATTTTGCCTCGAGGCAATGCGCCACAAAAACCAATTCCGAACGTGCAGATCATTTCGGTAGCACGTTTGCATGAGGCATTGACTGAAGCCATAAGCTTAAGTGAAGAACTGGCTTAAGCTTAAACATATGAAAGATTATGTAAAAAAAACACCAATTTGATATTGAAATTCAGGGCAAATGACTGCATAACTATAGGGCTATAATTTATTTTTTTATTTAGGAAAAATCGATGGAAGTTCGACAGCGTGGTTTGATGGCCGGTATTTTAATGGCAGCTTTGGTGGTTGCACCGATGGCCGAAGCGAAACGTGCAGGTGGTGGTAAAAGCCATGGCATGACTCGTTCTGCTGCTCCAACCCAATCTTACCAACAACCGCGTCAAGCTACTCCTGTTCAACAACCTGTTGCTCCTGCCCAACAAAAATCTGGTTCAGGTGTAGGTAAAATGGTTGCTGCTGGTGTTGCTGGTGCTGCAGTTGGTGCAGTTGCAGCTAATGCTTTAGCAGATGATAAAGCTGCAAGTGAAGCACAAGCTCAGCAAGAGGAAGAAAAAGGCGGAATTCCGGGCTGGATCTGGATTCTTCTGGCAGCAGCAGCGGCATTCTTCTTGTTCCGTAAATTCGGAGCAAAAAAAAAATTAGCAGCCAATAATCCTTATGCACCAAACAATGCTGGAAACACAGCGCCGTTTGGTCAACAAAATGCAGCACCACGTACTTCAAATGACAGCACCAATATTTTTGGTCAGTCTGTAGGTGGTTCTGCAGGTGCAGCAACTCAAGCGCCTTTTGGTGCAGCGTCAACACAAAGCGGCAACCAATTGCCAGATGGCACCGAACCTGCTGCATTCTTGCGTGTTGCCCGTCAACGCTTTAACCATATTCAGTCCATGAATACAGCAAGCAACATTGCTGAAATTCAACGTTATTTAACGCCTGATTTGTATCAGTCTATGTATAACGACATTATGGCGAACCAAGACCAGGACGTTGCCGAGTTCTCTAACCTGAATGCAATGGTGGTCGATTCTGCAACTGAAAATGGCCAATATGTTGTAAGTGTTCGTTTTACCGGTACAGTAAGCGAAGACTTAAACAGCTTGCCACAACCTTTTGCAGAAGTTTGGCATTTTGTAAAACCTGCGGGTTCTAACCAGGACTGGTTAGTTGCCGGTATTCAACAAGAGGCTTAAGGTCTTTTGAACTAAAAACAGCGACTTCGGTCGCTGTTTTTTTGGGGGGATACCCAAAATAATAAAACAGAGCATTCATCTGCCATTCCCTGCTTTATCTCATCTTCAAGGATAAAACCTTAAAAATATTGAACTAAATCAAAAAAAATACTCTCACACCCGTTCTAATAGTTAATGATAATTGCTATCATTTATATTAACTTTAAACATTTCCAGATATTTAGCCGATGATGAACAGCTCCCCACCTGAGGCTGTCGTGACAAACGTCACTACTTCAACGCCCAAAACCACCAAAGCAACATCTTCTGTATTAATTTACCGCTTCATGATTTTCTACCGCTTTGCCTTGGCAATGGTTGGTGGTTATGTGCTCGCGATGCCATCTGCAATGGTCATTGCAGACCTTTTCAAAGAAGATCGCGGCAGTGCAGCCATGAGCGCCACTCTCATTGCGTTCTTACTGTGGGCCTGTGCATTTATCTGGGTTTTTATGGTGAATAAAACCAGTAAAGCAACGCTGGGGATTTTAATCCCGACTGTATGTCTGTACATCGTTTATAAAATGCTAGGAATTTGATATGCGCGTAGATGCAAAAGTAGAAGGTCCACGCCAATCGATGTCTTGGCTGCATACCTGGGCGAGTCTTATTTTAGGCTGGCTGCTATATGCCATTTTTCTAACGGGAACTTTAAGTTTTTTCCAAAATGAAATTACCACTTGGATGAAACCTGAATTTCATCAATCTGTCCCCCCTGCATCACAGCTTCAACAAACCCGAGTTGCACTCGCCTATTTACAAAAGAACCATCCGGATGCAGGCAGCTGGAATATACAGTTGCCAAATTCACGCCAGAACTTTACACAAATTACTGTACGTGAACAAGGAGAAGACCTGCGTGCACGCCGTGGTGGCAAACGTATCACTTTAGATAGCGCAACTGGTGAAGTGCTTGAAGCGCGAGAAACTCGAGGAGGCAGTTTCCTGTATCGTTTCCATTTTGAGCTCTATGGCATGCCACGCATGTGGACACGCTGGTTTGTCGGTATCGCAACACTGCTCATGTTGGTTGCGATCATCAGTGGTGTGATTACCCATAAAAAAATCTTTAAAGATTTCTTTACCTTCCGCTCCGGCAAAGGTCAGCGTTCATGGCTAGATGCGCATAATGCAACAGCTGTTTTTGCACTTCCCTTCCACATCATGATTACCTTGAGTGGCTTATTACTGCTGCTGTTTACCCTTATGCCTTGGGGAATTGAACGGATTTATGAAAACCGTGGTCAATTCTTGCAAGAACAAAACCGCGCTTTAGTTCAGGAAAATAAATCTGAATCTCGTGATGGTAAAGCATCTAATGAAGAGCGTTCTGAACGTGGTGAAAAGGCTGAGCAAGCTCAACAGCATGGCATGCAGCAAGCACGTGGAAATACGGGCGAAAGTCACGGTGAAGGTCGTGGTGAACGTAAAGTCAAACGTGAAGAAAAACCGGCAGTTGCCGCACCACTCACCGACCTTGCGCCAATTGTGACCGCGGTACAAGCTGAATGGAAAACCAATCCAATCAGTACCATCAACATTATTGCACCAAATACCGACCAAGCCAAAATTGAACTGCGTGCCCTGCACGGCGAAAGCGTGGCTTACCGTAACGTCTATGCCAGCATGCAATTTGATGGCGTCACAGGTAAAAACCTCACTGATGACAGTGCAAAATTAAAACATCCATCCGTACCAATGGGTATTTACAACGTGGTCACCACTCTGCATGAAGCACGCGGTGTCGATTTAGCCCTGCGATGGCTATTATTTATTTCAGGGATTGTGGGCACATTAATGGTGGCGACTGGTCTGATTTTATGGTGTGTTAAACGTGCGCCACAGCAGCAAAAACAAGGCTTTAAATCTTTGGGTTACCGCACTGTTGAAGTGACCAACATTGCGGCAATTATTGGTTTACCGATTGCCTGTGCAGCATTTTTCTATGCCAACCGTTTTATTCCAGCAGAGATGGAAATGCGCTCAAACTGGGAAATTCGCAGCTTCTTTATCGTTTGGCTAATGACATTCATTTATGCGATGTTCCGCACTCACCGCCAAGCCTGGTTAGAGTTACTGGCATTTGCCACTATTGTTTTTGCCTTACTGCCAATCGTGAACTTTATGACAGGCGGGCAAGCGCTGTGGAACAGCATCGCACATGGTCAATGGGTCATTGCATCATTTGATTTAGCTATGTGGCTTTTGGCAGCTCTATTTGCCTATTCACTCTACAAAGTGAAAAAGCATCAAGGATTGCCTGTTAAGAAAGCCCGTCCTGTGAAGGAGACTACAACATGATCTTCTTTCTTCTAATTTGGTCTCTGAACAGTTTAGGCTTTTTTGCATTAGCCAGCAGCATGTCAAAGCATCAAAAGCAATTCTTTCAACATGAATTGACTCAAAGTAAAACACGTTTAGCCACTTTGGTCGGTTGGTGTTTACTGATACTCACTTTAATGATCTGTCTATCTTTAGGCACACCAAGTAACAACATCAGTTATTGGTTTGGTGCTTTAACGATTGCCGCATTATTTGCTGGCTTATGTACGAGCTATATTGCCCAGCATTTTTGGAAAATTATTGCTGGTCTGATCATAGTTTTAGTTCTCAGTAGTGCCCTGCTGTTGATATAAAATGTTCAAAATAGCTGCTTTAAAATAAAAGCCAGTCTTCAGATTGGCTTTTTTATTTCATTCCTTTTAGGCTATATAAAATTTTTTGGTATTTTGATATGTCTACTCCTGTTTCCATCCCAACAGCTTTGATTAATCGCGCAATTGCTGGCAATGCCGAAGCTCAATTTGAAGTTGCTGAACTGTATATGCAAAGTGAAAATGACGACGACATTGCACTTGCTGAAGAATGGGCACTAAAAGCCGCTGAAAATGGCAATGTCGAAGCGATGTATTGGCTGGGCGAAGGTTATACCGTATATGCCAAAGATTTGGCGGAAGAAGACCCGGAAGAATCCAAAGCACACTTTGAACTCGGCTATTACTGGTTAAGTAAAGCCAATATGCAAAAGCACCCTGCTGCCACCTTGGAACTGGCAGGCTATTATCGCCGTGGTGATGTGATTGAGAAAGATGTCGCCAAGTCTGTTTCTTTGGTCAAACAGGCTGCTGAATGGGGTGAAGTTCAGGCCATGCGTGATTTGGCCTGCATCTATGAACATGGTTTAGGTGTCGATATTAACGAAGAACAAGCAGATTATTGGTCTGATAAAGCACAAGCTGCTGAACAATAATTGGATTAAAAAGCCCGTCAAATGATGGGCTTTTGTTTTATACAGTTTTAAACATTAACGCTCGATATAATCATTTGCGTCAACAACAATCACTTGCTGACAAATCCCTTCCGCTTTTCGTTGTTGTTCAAATATAGCCGAAGGCATCGGATCGAAACTGTCAAAGAAACAAATTTCCTGCTCATTGACATCATAAACAAGTGAGTGATTACCCACGTTTTCTAAAGTGTCGTAATAGACAATCACAAATTTATTTTGCTCAAAGGCTTGCTGGATTTGCCTATAATTTAACGCTGGGAGAATGGGCAAATTGAGTTGTTCAGCTTCTTTATAACTGAGTTTCTCATTCTCCTGAAGATCAGGGTCATGACCGGTATAAAATTGAACATTAAAACCAAACTTTTTTAATCCCACAGCAAGACCTATGGTTGTGGTGCCATTTTCAGCATCATATCCACATACATCTACAAGTTGCTGAATATCGGCATCGATACCTAAATGTTGCAGCAACATCCATACAGCATAGATACCGCCGTTTGCTTCCAGATTCGCTAATTCTTCAGGCATTTCCAAAGCCATAATTTTCACCCAAAATATGATTGTGCTGATAATAATCAATTTCAGATTGGAACAGAATCAATTTCCAAGTACAATAGCCCGCTAGTCGAGGGATGCTGCGACGTTTTACAGGTACGAAATGTAAAAGCGCCAGGCTCGACGATCGGTTTAAATACTCTTTTGAACCAAAAACGGCATCCGCGAACAGAACGATCCAATCTATTTTTTCTCTAGGAGATCCTGATGAACGCGGTTAATGCTTCATTTACAGATTATAAAGTTGCAGATATTTCCCTAGCTGACTACGGCCGTAAAGAAATCAAACTTGCTGAAGCAGAAATGCCAGCGCTAATTGGTTTACGTAAACGCTACTCAGCAGCAAAACCACTTGCAGGCGCGAAAATTCTCGGCTGTATTCACATGACCATTCAAACTGCAGTTTTAATTGAAACTCTAGTTGAATTGGGCGCTGAAGTTCGCTGGACTTCTTGCAACATCTTCTCTACTCAAGACCACGCTGCTGCTGCAATTGCTGCTCGTGGTATTCCTGTTTTTGCCTGGAAAGGTGAAACTGAAGAAGAATACATGTGGTGTCTTGAACAGCAAATCAATGTAAATGGCAAACCTTGGGATGCCAACATGATTCTGGATGATGGCGGTGACTTGACTGCTCTTGTTCACGAAAAATATCCTGAACTGATTGCTAAAATCCACGGTGTGACTGAAGAAACCACCACTGGTGTTCAACGTCTTTATGAAATGTTACGTGACGGTACTTTAAAAGTTCCTGCAATCAACGTAAACGACTCAGTAACCAAGTCTAAAAACGACAACAAGTACGGTTGCCGCCACTCTCTAAACGATGCCATCAAACGTGGTACTGACATGTTGATGTCTGGTCGTCGTGCCCTTGTGATTGGTTACGGTGACGTAGGTAAAGGTTCTGCTCAATCACTTCGTCAAGAAGGGATGATTGTTCGCGTAACTGAAATCGATCCAATCTGTGCAATGCAAGCATGTATGGATGGTTACGAAGTTGTATCTCCATACAAAAATGGCGTACAAACTGGCAAGAAAGAAGACATCAACCTTGACCTTCTTCAAAATACCGACCTGATCGTAACCACTACGGGTAACTACCACGTATGTGACTCTGCAATGTTAGATACATTAAAAGCAGGTTCAGTGGTTTGTAACATCGGGCACTTTGACACTGAAATCGATACCAATTACTTACGTGGCTACAAATGGGTTGAAGTTAAACCTCAAGTACACCAAGTGTATCGTTCAGAAAATGAAAACGATTATTTAATCCTGCTTTCTGAAGGCCGTTTGGTTAACCTTGGTAATGCAACTGGTCACCCATCACGCGTAATGGACGGTTCATTTGCTAACCAGGTATTGGGGCAAATGCACTTGTTCGCTGAAAAATTTGCTGATCTTCCTGAAGAACAAAAACAGGCTGCGATTCGTGTAGAACTACTTCCTAAGAAATTAGATGAAGAAGTTGCTGCGGCAATGGTTGCTGGTTTCGGCGGTGTCTTGACTCAATTGACTCAAGAACAAGCGGATTACTTAGGTGTAGCTGTTGAAGGTCCATTCAAATCTGAGACTTATAAATACTAAGTTTTATTTTTCCCTCATCCTAGCCTTCTCCCAGAGGGAGAAAGGAATTTTCACTTAACTTATTTAAATATGAAAGTTCCCTCTCCTTTCAGGAGAGAGTTAGGGAGAGGTTAAATTATAAGTATGGATAAAAAGGATTTGAAAAATGACCAAACGTATGCCAATTTCTTTTGAGTTTTTCCCGACCAAAACTGATGTCGGTGCGGAAAAACTTCGTGTTGTTCATAAAGAATTACAACTGTTAAATCCTGAATTCTTTTCAGTGACTTATGGTGCCGGTGGTTCTACCCGTGAACGCACACTTGCAGCAATCAATGACTTCAATGGTAAAGGCACACCAGTTGCCCCTCACCTGTCTTGTATCGGTGATGACAAAGCACGTATTGCCGAATTGCTTGATTTATACAAGTCGCAAGGCATCGACCGTATTGTTGCGCTTCGTGGTGACTTACCTTCAGGTCAGGTGGGTTTGGGTGAATTGCCTTATGCACAAGACCTGGTTCGTTTTATCCGCGAACATTCAGGCGATCACTTCCAAATTGAAGTTGCTGCTTACCCTGAAATGCATCCACAGGCAGAAAATTTTGATAAAGACATTCAACACTTTGTCGAAAAAGCCAATGCCGGTGCCAATGCCGCTTTAACCCAGTTCTTCTTTAATCCGGATGCCTATTTCTATTTTGTAGATCGCATTCAGAAAGAAGGTGTGAACATTCCGGTTGCTCCGGGCATTATGCCAATTACCAATGCAAGCAATTTGATTCGCTTCGCAGATGGTACTGGTGCAGAAATCCCGCGCTGGATTCGCAAGCAATTGGCCACTTATGGTGATGACACTGCCAGCATCAAAGCCTTTGGTCATGAAGTTGTGGTGAAATTGTGTGAACGTCTGCTTGCGGGCGGTGCACCGAGCTTGCACTTCTACACCATGAACACGACAGATCCAACACGTCAACTTGTACTAGACCTCGGTTTAGCATAAGTCATTAAATCCCTGTTTGAGAGTAAGACCTGAATGCCTCGTTTTTTTATTGAAGCTGATTTAGCCGAAAATACATCTGTTGAATTGACTGAAACAGTTTTTCATCATTGGGTTAAAGTCTTACGTGCTCAAGTTGGAGAAAAAGCCACCTTGTTTAATGGACAAGGTGGTGAATACGAAGTTACGCTGATTGAAGTAGCAAAAAAATCAGCCAGTGTTTCTGTCGACTCCTTCAATCCAGATGACCGCACCCCAGCTTTTACGACATTACTTGGACAAGTGATGAGTAAAGGTGACCGTATGGATTATGCCATTCAAAAAGCGACAGAATTGGGTGTCTCCAAAATCCAACTGCTTACCTCTGAACGCTGTGAAATGCGCCTTAAATATGATCGTGATCAAAAGAAAATAGATCACTGGCAAGGCATTGCCATCGCTGCTTGCGAACAATGTGGTATGAACAAAGTTCCCGAAGTTTTGGCACCTGTATCTTTGCAGGACTGGCTGGCAAGCAAATTACCTGCAACAAAGCTGGTACTTGCTCCCAATAAAGATCAGGTCGATGTGCTTGCTGCTGCTACCTCGGATATTGCCTTACTGATTGGACCTGAAGGCGGTTTAAGTGAAGCTGAAATACAATTATCCAACAATGCAGGCTTTATAAATTGGTGTATCGGCAATCGTGTGTTACGAACAGAAACTGCCCCAATTGTTGCTTTATCCATTTTAAACTACAACTTAACTGTATAGTTCATCAGAATTTGGATGAATAACCCCAGATTAGATTGATTTTTTCAAATAACATTATTAATCTTGATTTGAGGATATAAATGTATATTTGAAATACAATTTAGTTATTTTAAACACAATCAATATTTAAAAAGTAATTTATCGCAAAACAATAATAAGGTTTTTGCTTATATGTCAGATATTCAAGACGAGTATATTAAACAGCATGTGAGTGCTGCACAAATTAACAATACGGTTCGACTTAGCCGCTTTTTTATTGTCAGTATTTTGATTGTATCGGCATATGTTTATGGCATTTACCAATTTTATTATGCAAAACCTTCTTTCTATTTCAACCTTTGGTTTATAGGCACGGAACTCTTGTGTTGCCTGTGTTTGCTGATTAACAGTGTTTATTTTAAGCCTAATCAATTTGCCTTACATCATGCGCATCGTTGGCTACAAATTCAGAGTTTAGTTATTGGTAGCTGTATTGCTTCAGGCATAGGCCTTATTTACTACTATCTACCTATATACAACCCTGCTTTTAGTCATGTTTATGCCTTAATTTTATCAGCACTATTGCTGATTGTGAGTCAGGCATTTGCACTCACCTTTTTAACCCAGCGCTTAACTTATTTCTGTCTGACGTTTATACCTGCTATTTTTCCTTATCTGGCTTCACAATTTATCAGCACAGAAACATCGAATCATTTATTCCATCTCACCATTAATTTTGCCCTGATTGTCATTTTATTATGTGCCAATATCACATCGCGTATTCATCAGCGTATTTCCGCACTTTATTCAAAGAATAATCGTTTGGTTGAAGATGCCAAACAACAGGTGCTATGGACGGATGAATTATGCAAACAATTACAAACTGAAATTAATAAATCGAAAGATATTGAGCTGCAATTACAATTAAATAATCAGCTGCTTGAACAGAAAGTTAAAGAACTTTTGATATGGCCAAAATGAATGCCGATTTGGAAAATCAGCAACAGAATCTGGTCTTGGCTCATGAAATTGCCGGACTCCGACCTTGGGACTGGAATATCAAAGACCGTGAAATTTTAATCACCGACTCTAAACAAAGAAAGACGCTCAAACCGTACAAACAGCATCATCATCAGCTACAAAACATTATTCACCCTGATGATGTCCATACCTTCAAGACTGCAATGACACAACATTTACGTGGCTATTCACCACTTTATGAAGCTAGCTATCGCATTCAAAATAGCAGCGGCAAGTGGAAATGGGTACATGATATTGGTCGGGTCATTGCTCGTGATCCGGTTAATAAAAAACCCCTGCGCATGGTGGGTATCCGTCGCGACATTCATCAGGAACGGACCGATCAGGAACGTTTAAAACTGGCTGCCAGCGTGCTGCAACAAGCTGCAGAAGGAATTTTTATTCTGGATGAACAGTTCTGCTATATCGACATCAATCCATTCTATGAACAGTTAACCGGTTTTTCACACCAACAAATTATTGGAAAAAACTTATTTGATATTACGGCCAACCATAAGTCACAACAAAGAAACAGCCACTACTCGATTATTCAGCAGCTGGAAAAAATGGGTGAGTATGATGGTGAACTGCAGGAAAAATTCCTTTCCGGTAAAGAACTGACCATCTGGTTGCGCATTAATGCTATTACCGATGAAAAAAACCGTGTCACCCATTATATCGGGATTGTTTCTGATTTAACTGAACGTAAATTACAAGAGCAACGCCTGTCTTATTTAGAGAATTACGATCCTTTAACTGACTTGCCGAACCGTTTTTATTACAACTATCAATTACATCAATACTTAGTCAGTAAAAAGGACTCGATTAAGCAATTGGCTGTTATTCGTTTAAACATCGACCGTTTCAGACCTTTAAATGAGTTCCTGAGTAATAGTGGTGGCGACGAGCTGTTACGCCAGGTGGCACAAAGACTGCGACTGACCAATGCCGAAGCATTATTTGTAGCACATTTGAATGGCGATGATTTTGCCATTGTCTATGAAATTTCACCTATTCGCCCATCCATTCAGCAGCATTGTGAACGTATTACTAAAGCTTTTTCATTGCCGTTTAACATTTTGGGGCAGGATCATATCATCACCCTGTCTATTGGTATTGCATTTTATCCAGAAAATGGCCGACAACTGGATTATCTCAATAGCTGTGCAGAACAGGCCTTAACCGAAGCCAAAAACTTAGGTGGCAATACCATTTGTTATTATTCCAATAAAAATACCGCTTTACTGGAACAAGGGATTTATCTGGAGCGTGATTTACGCTATGCAATAAACAATAATGAACTGGTGGTGTACTATCAGCCAAAAATTAATTTTAGTGACCAGAACATCTATGGCTTTGAGGCTTTGGTGCGCTGGAACCACCCAACCAAGGGCATTATTCCACCCAACCTGTTTATTCCTCTAGCCGAACAAACCAGTCTGATCTCGGATATTGGCCGAATTGTGATACAACAAACCGCTAAACAAATCCGTTACTGGAACAATATTGGCTTTGACAATATATGTGTATCGGTTAATGTAGTTGCACAGCAATTGCAACGTGGACGATTGCTGGAAGACTTAGATCAAGCTATCCAATGCTATGACATTTGTGGTTCGAGCCTGGAACTTGAAATTACCGAATCATCGTTACTGGAAAATTCAGTCACGGTCAAAAACCTGTTGAATGAAATTAAAAAACGTAAAATCCACATCTCGCTAGATGATTTTGGTACAGGCTACTCTTCCCTGTCTTATCTTGCCGATTTCCCGATTGATATACTTAAAATAGATCGAAGTTTTGTATCCAAAATCGGAGAAAACAAACAGGAAGCCATTGTCAGTGCCATGATTGCCATGGGCAAAGCCATGGGTATGATGGTGGTTGCAGAAGGCATTGAAACCAAGCAACAGCTTCAGTACCTGCAAGATCTGGAATGTGATATTGCTCAAGGTTTCCTCTTTTCCAAGCCGCTCCCTGAAAAAGAAGCAACGACATACCTGGAACAGCACCGACTTATACCTTCTTGATATAAGTCAACCTTTCTTCCCCCAACTTTGCCTGAAAAAGACACATCCGCGACTGTGATAAGGTCGCAACAAATGTTATATTCGATGCAACCAAGCAGAAAACCAGCAGCTTTGCTGAATTACTCCAGTAACAAACGAGATACAGATGGAAGATCAATCTTTAAAACAACAGGCATTGTATTATCACGAATTCCCAACACCAGGAAAAATCAGCGTCACGCCTAGCAAGCAACTGGTCAATCAACGTGACTTAGCGCTTGCCTACTCTCCAGGTGTTGCAGCACCATGTTTAGAGATTGAACGTGATCCTTCAACTGCTGCCCTTTATACGGCTCGTGGTAACCTTGTGGCCGTGGTCAGTAATGGTACAGCTGTTCTGGGATTAGGTAACATTGGCCCGCTAGCCTCTAAACCTGTGATGGAAGGTAAAGGCGTACTGTTCAAAAAATTTGCCGGCGTCGATGTATTCGATATTGAAATTGATGAAAATGACCCTGACAAAATTGTCGACATCGTTGCTGCTCTGGAACCTACTTTTGGTGGTATTAACCTTGAAGATATCAAGGCGCCAGAATGTTTCTATATCGAGCAAAAACTGCGTGAACGCATGAACATTCCTGTGTTCCATGATGACCAGCACGGTACGTCTATTATCGTGGGTGCTGCTCTTCTGAATGCATTGCAGTTCAACGGCAAAAAAATTGAAGAAATCAAGATTGTGGCGTCAGGTGCGGGTGCTGCAGCGCTGTCTTGTTTAAACCTTCTTTGTGCCTTGGGTGCTAAAAAAGAGAACATCATCGTTGCCGATTCACGTGGTCTCTTAACCACTCAGCGTGAAGGTCTGGATGAATCTAAAAAAGCCTACGTGCAAGACATCACCGCTACTCAGCTTGGTGAAGTACTTGAAGGTGCTGATATGTTCTTGGGTCTCTCAGCTGCGGGTATTTTGACCAAAGAGATGGTGAAAACCATGGCTGCCAATCCAATCATCTTTGCCTTGGCAAACCCGGATCCAGAAATTCTGCCTGAACATGCACATGAAGTTCGTGATGACGTAATCATGGCAACTGGTCGTTCAGACTATCCAAACCAGGTAAATAACGCACTTTGCTTCCCTTATATCTTCCGTGGTGCATTAGACGTTGGCGCAACCACTATCAATGAAGAAATGAAGATTGCCTGTGTACACGCGATTGCTCGCATGGCACATGTTGAAGCAGATGCAGCATCTTATGGTGAAAAATCAGCTTCATTTGGTCGTGACTATTTGATTCCGCGTCCACTCGATCAACGCTTGATTCTTGAAATTGCGCCTGCAATTGCTCAAGCAGCGATGGATTCTGGCGTAGCAACACGTCCAATCAAAGATTTTTCTGCATACCGTCAACGTCTGTCTGAGTTTGTCTATAACTCAGCATTCATGATGAAACCGATTTTTGCTCAGGCAAAAACTGATCCTAAGCGTATTGCCTATGCTGAAGGTGAAGACCTGCGTGTTCTTCGTGCAGTACAAATTGCGGTGGATGAAGGTTTGGCGAAACCAATCCTTGTAGGTCGCCCTGCAGTGATTGAAGCAAACATTAAGAAATTAGGTCTACGTCTTGAAGATGGTGTAAACATCACAATCATCGACCAAGAAAAGAACCCACATTACGAAATGTTTGCTGATGACTACTACAGCATCATGCAACGTAAAGGTGTAACACCAGAATATGCACAACGTGAAGCACGTCGCCGTTCTACCTTAATCGCATCTATGCTGGTTAAACATGGTCATGCTGACGGTATGCTGTGTGGTACGTATTCTAGCTATGACATCCACTTGGACTTCGTAAGCAACATCATTGGCAAGAAAGAAGGTCATAACACATTCTTCACGCTCAATGCATTAATGCTTGAAGACCGTAACCTATTCATCGCCGATACATACATCAACCGCAACCCGACCGCTGAACAGTTGGCTGAAATGACGATTCTGGCTGCTGAAGAAGTACGTCGTTTTGGTGTAACACCACGCATCGCACTTCTTTCTCACTCAAGTTTCGGTAGCGACCAAGATGACTTAAGCGCGCAAAAAATGCGTAAAGTATATGACATCTTGTCTAAAACTGCGCCTGAACTGGAAGTTGAAGGTGAAATGCACGGTGATGCGGCACTTGACGAAAACATCCGTCAATTCGCATTCCCGAATTCGCGTTTCAAAGGTTCTGCAAACTTGCTGATTATGCCAAATCTGGATGCAGCCAACATTTCGTTTAACCTGTTGAAATCAACTTCAGGTAATAACGTGACTATTGGCCCTATCCTGTTGGGTGCAGCTAAACCTGTTCACATTTTGACACCAACTACGACTACACGTCGTTTGGTGAATATGACTGCATTAACTGTTGCTGAAATTCAGGAAAACGAAAAGTTAGCACTTTAATTTAGTCAGCTAGATCACATTTTGTGACTTGAGAAAACCTCTATTCTGTAGCATGATTGCTTGAAGAATAGAGGTTTTTTCATGCAAGTTTATTTAGTAGGCGGTGCGGTTCGAGATCACTTGCTCGGGCACCCCTATCACGAAAAAGATTATGTTGTGGTCGGTGCAACACCGGAACAACTTCTTGCTCAGGGTTATCAGCCAGTGGGTAAGGATTTCCCTGTTTTTTTACACCCAGAAACAAAAGAAGAATATGCCTTGGCACGGACTGAACGCAAATCAGGTCGTGGCTATCATGGCTTTGAATTTCATACCGATCCGAGCGTTAGTCTTGAAGATGATCTGATTCGTCGTGACCTGACCATCAATGCCATGGCCATGGACAATGAAGGCAATATCTATGATCCTTATGCGGGTCAACAGGACTTGGAACAACGCATTTTACGCCATGTATCCGATGCCTTTGTTGAAGATCCACTCCGTGTTCTGCGCATCGCGCGCTTTGCTGCACGCTATAAAAGTTTAGGCTTTAGCGTGGCAGAAGAAACCCTCACCTTAATGAAACAATTGGTGGAATCAGGTGAACTCAATGCGCTAATCCAGGAACGTGTCTGGAAAGAAACTTCCCGTGCGCTGATGGAAGATCATGCCGATGAATATTTTACCATTTTACGTGCCTGTGGTGCGTTAAAGGTGCTATTCCCGGAACTGGATGCTTTATACGGTATTCCACAGCGCCCTGAATATCATCCGGAAATTGACAGTGGCATTCATACCATGATGTCATTACAACAGGCCTGTAAAGCCAACTATTCTTTAGATGTCCGCTTTGCAGTGCTGGTTCACGACTTGGGCAAGGCCTTGACACCAGCAGATGAATTACCACGCCATATCATGCATGAAGAACGCGGGGTCAAACCGGTGAATGAAATCTGTGATCGCCTTAAAGTGCCAACCAATACCAAACAGCTGGCCATTGCAGTCTGTAAAGAACATTTAAAATGCCATCAGGCTTTAAGCCTGAAACCGGGCACCTTATGGCGTTTATTGCAACGTCTGGATGTGCTGCGCCGTCCTGAACGTGTCGAAGCATTTATACAGGCTTGTGAATGTGATTCTCGTGGTCGTTTAGGGCTGGAAGATCGTGACTATCCTCAGGCTGCTTATATACTTGAGGCAATGGAGGTGGTGCGTAATATCAAGGCTCAGGATTTACCGCCTGATATTCAGGGACCTGATATTGGTGAAATGTTGATTGAGCGTCGCATTCAAGCCATTGCAGAATTGAAAGCGCGGCAGGTTGTTACAGTACAATAAATTAAAAAAGCACCGAAGGGTGCTTTTTTATCTTTGACTACCCTCTTCCTAACCTTCTCCCTTTGGGAGAAGGAACCCAAAGCAACTTAAGAAATATCCGCCGGGAAAGTAATCACTTTTTCAAGTTTCATTTGCTCAGTCGCGACCATCAGCAAACGGTCAATCCCCAAAGCAATGCCTGAACATTCTGGCATCTGAGATAAAGCTGCCAGCAGATATTCATCGATTGGCATGACATCTAAGCCCAGTTTCGCACGTTCAGCATTATCCTCTTCAAAACGTGAACGCAACACTTCTGCATCAATCAGCTCATCATAGGCATTCGCCAGTTCCAGACCTTCAATATACAGCTCGAAACGAGCAGCCACCAGTTCGCCATCTTCATCGATTCGGGTTTTCGCCAAAGATGCCAGTTCAGCTGGAAAATCGGTTAAAAATACCGGCGTGTCAAAACCCAGACTCGGTTCGACAAAATGCGAAAAGAGCAAATCGATATAACCCAAACGGTCATCACCCAGGTCCAGATTTAGCCCAACCCGATTACAGCAATCTTTCAATTCTTTTAAGCTGGCTTGTAAGGGATTGATATTCAGACGATCCATAAAGGCGTGTTTATAGCTGAGGATCGTTGGACGAAGCTCACCAAAACGCTGCTTTAAGGTGACATTGAGCAAATCGGTCACTTCAAACATCAAATCTTTCAGACTAAATCCGGGACGATACCACTCCAGCATGGTGAACTCGCTATTGTGTTTACGCCCGTGCTCATCATCGCGAAAAACTTTGCAAATTTGATAGATTGGACCGCTACCACTGGCCAGCAAGCGCTTCATGGCAAATTCAGGTGAAGTTTGCAGGTAATGGGTTCGCTGTTTGCCTTGAAGATGTCGCTGCGCCTGTATGGAGGCCAGATGCACATCCGTGACCCCGGCTTGTGACAAGATGGGTGTTTCGACTTCCAGTACCTCACGTTCAGCAAAGAACTGACGGATCTGTGCATACATTTTGGCACGTGCCTGCATGGCCTTTAGGTCACAAGTCGGTTGATAAGATATAGTTTTACTCATGCCTTCGGCCCTCCATGTGCTGCCCATTCACGGCGTAGCGGATAAGTTTTACGTAGATAATCAAAGGCTTTTTGATCAACCTTGCCGTCTTTTAAGCAGCCACGTAAGTTTGCATCATCACGGCTGATATCGTAAATTTGGCTTAAATATTGTTTTAACACAGCCTTTAAATCACGTTCTTTAAAATATTGCTCACAGACCGGCAACTGCGTTTCAAATTGCTTTGTCGCTGGATAACGAAAGGTATGGCAGAAAGCATCGTAGATCATTTGCGTACCGCGGGCCTTGCCTTCCAGACTATAACCGGCAATATGTGGCGTCACCAAAGTAATCAGATTTAACAGTTGTTCTGAAATTTCAGGTTCGTGCTCAAAGACATCGAGAACCACGGAACGCTGTGTCTGTTGAATATCGGCAATTAAAGCCGACTCTTCTACCACCGGTCCTCGTGCCGAATTAATTAAAATTGCTTCAGGCTTCATCTGTGCCAAAGCTTCAGCATTGATGAGATGGTAAGTCGGATGATTGCCTGTTTTAGTTAAGGGTACATGGGTAGAAATGGCATCGGCTGTTTTCAACAATTCTTCCCACTCAACCTGCTGCACATGTTCACGCTGTATAAAGGGATCATAGCCAATCACATTCCAGCCCAGCAGTTTGGCCATAACAGCCAGACGTGAACCGACGTTGCCCAAGCCGACAATGCCTAAAGTAAAGTTGTCATTGGCATCCATCAGTTCAGGTTTTAAATGTAATAAAGTGGTAATTACATATTCCGCAACTGCTTGTGCATTGCAGCCGGCAGCATTTGACCAGGAAATGTGTTGTTGTTCTAAAGCAGCAATATCCAGATGATCGGTGCCAATGGTCGCACTGCCGACAAATTTTAATTTTGTGTCCTGAACCAGCTGTGCATTGACTTGGGTCACAGAACGCACCAGTAACGCTTCTGCATCTTGCACATCCGCATGGCTTAAAGTACGCCCTGCAGCCTGCTGAATTTCGCCAAAATCGGCAAAGAAATATTCAGTAAATGCCAGATTTTCATCTGCAACGATTTTCATAGTGCGTTCCAATGACTTGAAGACCGCTATGATAACGCCTGTAGCGAAATCTGACTATGTAAGAGAACAAGGTTGACCAATAAATCAACTCGATAAAAAAAAGACCGAATTTACCCAAAATCCGGTCAAAACAGGAACCAATTAAACTTTAATCAGGCAGATTAAGCCACTTCACCATCAATAATGCCTTGGGCTTTTAACAGCTGTAATTCATCACGCGATTTAAACTGCGAGAGGATGTGCTGGGTATGTTCCCCCAGTTGTGGCGGTGCATGACGGTATTGTACCGGTGTATCCGAAAGCTTGATTGGAGAAGCAATCACTTTAAAGTTCTCATTCAAACTGTGCGGAATATTCACCACCATTTCACGATGCTGAATTTGTGGCTCGGCCAGAGCATCTTCAATTGAATTGATCACACCAACAGGCACTTTAACCGCATGAATGGCCTCGACCCAATCCTTGGCATTTTTCGACAGAAAATATTCTGACAATAAGGGAATCAGCTCATCACGATGCTTGACCCGGTCCTGATTGCGCTGAAATTTTGCATCTTCCAGCAGTTCAGGCAAGCCAATGGCAATACACAAATCTTTAAACTGTTTGTCATTGCCACAGGCAATAATAAATTCCTTATCTTTGGCCTTAAAGGTTTGATACGGAACAATATTGGGATGGTTATTTCCCATGCGCTTCGGGGCCTGACCTGAAGTAAGATAATTCATACCCTGATTGGCCAGCGTAGCGACCTGTACATCGAGCAATGACATATCAATATATTGTCCACGACCCGTATGCTGACGGGCCAGCAAAGCGGCCTGAATGGCAATGGTGGAATACAGACCGGTTTGAATATCGACCACAGCTACACCCACTTTCTGCGCACCGGCTCCCGGCTCGCCATCTTTTTCACCGGTGATGCTCATCAGGCCAGACATACCCTGAATGATAAAATCATAACCAGGTTCTTCTGCTCTTGGCCCATCCTGTCCAAAACCGGTAATCGAGCAATACACCAGATTCGGATTTAACGCACTGAGTGTTGCATAATCCAGTCCATATTTGACCAGCGAGCCAGCTTTGTAGTTTTCAATCACCACATCGACGGTTTTGGCAATGTCCCGAATAATCTCCTGTCCTTGAATTGACGCGATATCGACAGCCACTGAGTATTTATTGCGGTTGGCACATTGGAAATAGCCCGACTCACGCGTGGCATTGCCCTGTTGATCTGGCATCCAAGGTGGTCCCCACATACGGGTATCATCACCCACTTGTGGACGTTCAATTTTAATCACTTCAGCGCCCAAATCCGCCAGAATCTGTCCACACCACGGACCCGCCAGCACACGGCTTAAATCTAAAACCCGAATTCCCTGTAATGCACCCATTTTCTTACTCCTTCTCTGCCATGAGATCTTGTGCATCGTCATGGCAGTTTTATCTTTTTATTTCGCAGTCGCAGTTTTTGAACCTGAGGCTTTGACTGAATCCTCTGTATGAGTAGCCAAATGTTCTAACTTTTCCTCTGCCTGCTCTTCAGTCGACAGTGTTGCCTGCTGTGGGTCGTACTGACGTTCACGGATAAATAAACCTGGAATGACACCGGCAATAAAGTAAGCAGCACCCATCACAATAAAGGCCATGGTGAACGAACCACCGGCAGCAATAAAACCAATGGTTGCAGGTGCAATTGCGGCACCTAAACGGCCCATGTTGTATGCACCGCCAATCGCCGTACCACGGACATCGGTCGAGAAGCTTTCCGCCATATAGGTGGCATTTACACCGTATGGAATACCGTATAAGAAGCCAAAGGTAATCAGTAAATATGCAATATTGGTTGGCGTGTTATAGAAGATGATAATCGGCAGGAACGCTGCAGTAGCCACTGTACCGAATACAAAGGTCATGCGACGGCCAAATTTATCAGCAGCATAACCTGCCAGAATTTTACCCAGAATCATTGCGGTATAGGCACCAACCATGTAGCCCGTCATCGCTTTAAAATTCATGTTCAATTCTGTTTCCAGATAAGTCGGCATCCAGTTGTTTACACCATAGTAACCGAACTGCAGGAAAGCTGCGGTAGACATCCAAAGCAGGAACATTTTGCGGTGGTTAGTGTGCCCAAAAATACGTTTGTAAATACTTTCAGAGGGTGCTGATTGAGATACCTGGACTTGTGGTGCTGCATCCAGTTTTAGCTCACGGCGTTTAATCTGCTCAATTTTTGCTTCTTGCCAAGATGCAGGTTCTGGGACAAAACGCATAAAGATCAAGGCAAAAGCAGCAGGAACAATGGTCACATAAAACAGCATACGCCAGCCATGATCTGGAATGATCGCACCCGCCAATAATGTAGCCACAATATAACCAATGGTTTGACCTGTCTGAAGCGTGCCCAGCACTGTGGTACGGTATTTCGTCGGTACATATTCAGCCATTAAGGTATTACATGCCATATACAGCGAACCCAAGCCAAACGCACCGATAAAACGTAAAATCATGAACTGTTCATAACTTTGAGTAAAACCCAGAATACAGGTCATGATCGAGAAGAACACCACTGACCAGGCAATGGTTTTAACCCGCCCAAACTTGTCACAAGCCCAGCCGCCGGTAATACCCCCTAAGGCCATACCCGCAAGTGATGAACTACCTAACATACCTGCCTGAAAAGAAGACAGACCAAACTCAGCTTTAAGACTGGTCAAGCTAAATGACAGCAACATAATGTCAACGCCATCAATCACCAGCGATACAAAGGCAAAGATAAATGCCAGTTTCCATGTATTGCCATTAATGCGGTGCATGGTGCCTACATTGCTTGGCAGTTTCAGCGCTCCTGCGCCATGTTGTATTTCGTTTTTCATATCCATTTACCTCATTTTCCCAAATGAGTCATCGGCAGTCCTATGTCTCTACATTTGCCTGAAACTGTTCTTTATTGTTTTTATCATCACATCTTTAGAACTTAGGCTTGCAAATACAGAGCTTTACAAGAATGTTTCACGATGAATCCTTTATGTATATCAGTTATTTATTAATTTTTTGAGACAAAAATCTCCAGGATGCTCACGAATGAGCATCCTTATTTTTTAAAATGAATTAGTTACAAAATGCAGCGATACCGGTTTGCGCACGCCCCAGAATCAAGGCATGTACATCATGGGTACCTTCATAGGTATTGACTACTTCCAGATTGACCAGATGACGCGCCACGCCAAATTCGTCGCTGATGCCGTTGCCGCCCATCATGTCACGCGCTACGCGGGCAATATCCAAAGCCTTACCGCAGTTATTGCGCTTGATTAAAGAGGTGCCCTCAACTGCCGCAATGCCTTCATCTTTCATGCGGCCAAAACGTAGTGCCGCCTGCAACCCCAAGGCAATTTCAGTTTGCATATCAGCCAGTTTCTTCTGAATCAGCTGATTGGCTGCCAGTGGACGACCGAATTGTTTGCGATCCATGGTGTATTGATGTGCCGTATGCCAGCAGAATTCTGCCGCGCCCATCGCCCCCCAGGCAATTCCGTAACGTGCGCTGTTCAGGCAGGTAAATGGCCCTTTTAAGCCCCGCACTTCAGGAAAGGCATTTTCTTCAGGAACAAAAACATTGTCCATCACGATTTCACCAGTAATCGAAGCACGCAAACCGACTTTACCGTGAATAGCCGGTGCAGATAGCCCTTCCCAGCCTTTCTCCAGAATAAAACCACGGATATCACCGACATTGCCCTCTGGTGATACTTCTTTGGCCCAGACCACAAACACATCCGCAATTGGACTGTTGGTAATCCACATTTTTGCCCCGGTTAAGCGATAACCGCCGTCCACTTTTTTAGCACGGCTAATCATGCTGCCCGGGTCAGAACCGTGATCCGGTTCAGTTAAACCGAAACAGCCAATGTATTCACCGGTTGCCAGTTTGGGCAAGTACTTCTGTTTTTGCTCTTCTGAACCAAATTCATTGATTGGCACCATCACCAGTGAACTTTGTACACTGGCCATAGAACGGTAGCCTGAATCGACATATTCAATTTCACGTGCCACCAGACCATAGCTGACATAGTTTAAGCCTGCGCCGCCGTATTGTTCTGGAATGGTTGGGCCAAGCAAGCCAAGCTCACCCATTTCACGGAAAATGGCCGGATCGGTTTTTTCATGGCGGAACTGTTCCAGCACACGCGGCTGTAATTTGTCCTGACAGTAATCATGAGCCGTATCACGAATCATGCGCTCTTCTTCAGTCAGTTGCTGTTCCAGTAAAAATGGATCTTGCCAATTGAACCGCGCCTTCTGCGTTTTTTTAGTATTCACCATTTGATTCATCGCTTCCTCTGCTTAAGATCAGTTTTCGTTGTTTGATTCGATGCTATGTTTGATCTCAAAATCTTTCAAACGATAAATTTGCATGCAGATATTCCATTTACACATAATTGAATGGTTGATGGTTATTTTTCCGGGCTGATACAAGCACTCAAATCGAACCCTGAAATCATTTTTAAGACTAAAGTCGAATAGGTTGCTGTTTAAATTATGTCATTTTGAAATATCTGCCAGATAAAAGGACTTATCGATGCGTCGAAGTATTCCCTCACTCCAGAGTTTGCTCTGTTTTGAATCGGCTGCAAAATATGCCAGTTATACCCATGCATCTCAGGAACTGTTTATCACCCAAAGTGCCGTTTCTAGGCAAATCCAGCAGCTGGAAGAATTTCTGGGGGTCAGTTTATTTACCCGTACCCGTCATGGGGTAGAACTGACCCATGCCGGGCAGCAATATTATAAAACCATCAAGCCTTATTTAAGCGGTCTTGAACAAAGCACACTGGATATCATGTCGCATAAAGGATTAGGTGGTACGCTAAAATTAGGCGTGGTTCCGACCTTTGCCACCCGCTGGTTATTGCCTAAATTGCATCGTTTCAATGCTCTTCATCCTGAAATTACCGTGCATCTGGAAACCAGTACCAAGCCTTTTTTATTTAATGAAAACATTTTTGATGCTGCCATTTATGCCGGCACACCGCAGCAGATTGAGCACTGGCCCGGCACGCAAACCCATTATTTAATGCATGAAGATGTCGTCCCAGTGTGTTCACCTGCCCTAATTGGTAAGTATTTTCCTGCTGCCAAAATGGTGAATGAGATCAGTTTTGACCTGAATGCAGAGCAACTGGTACAGCTGCCTTTATTACAGCAAACCACCCGCCCCAGTATTTGGGAAGAGTGGTTTGCCCATCATCAGATCAAGCATGCTAATCCCTTTGAAGGACAACGGCATGAACTTTTTTCCATGCTGGCGGTTGCGGCCAATCATGGCATGGGCATGGCACTGATTCCTCAAATGCTGATCGAACAGGAATTACAGGAAAAAAAATTGGTGATCGCCTCTACTAAAAAACTGGAAGGTCGGCGCGCCTATTATCTGGTGCATTCTAGCCAGGAAAGCTCGCCTCTGATTCAAAAATTTGTCGACTGGATGCAGCAGCAATTACAGATTGCAGTAAAGTAAAATCTATAGAGCCTTATTATCTATCAATATTCTTCTAACATACATGGATTGAGCTTATAACTATCATATTTACTATTTTTCCTCAGATATAAAAAAGGCCCCTACTCAGTCGTAAGGGCCTTTATAACGCTTCTTTTGTATAACTTTTTGCTGAATTTACAATATTGATTCCCCCATACGGTAAATTCAGTTATATCTCGTCAGAAATATTTACGGATACTGAGCCAATATTGGTGATCATCCCGGTCATCCAGCTGACTTGGCGTATTCCCAACCGGAAAAGCCACTTCGGCATTGGTCTGAATATTCCACGCACTACTCCAGCTCAAGCCCAGTCCGGCACTGCTAAGCCTCGCCATATTTTCTCCAGTCACACCTACCCATTTTTCTGCATTCAGGGTGACTTCTGCCGTATCCACAAAGACTTTTCCAGCGACTTGATTTTGTGCATCGGCAAACAAGCGTTGTCTAAGTTCAGCCGTCGCATAATATCCAGTTGCCCCTGCAAACTGGCTCGATTCATAATCGCACACATTAGGTGTTTAAAATATTGATTCAGGTTGATGTGGTCTTCCAGCTGTTTATGGTCATATTGCAGAGTAAACAGAACTTCGGCTGTATTGGTCAATAATGCAGATAGGAATAACTCGCCCCTGCGCGTGTGCCCATACCGCTAAAGGTAAAGGCATACCCTGCGCATGCATAATTCATGCGCTAAAACATCAGTCATTTATCGGATTTTATAGTTTTACTTTTTTAGTATGAAAAACAGAAAATAATGACTGGCTTCAATTTGTGAATAAAGTTTAAATCACATGATTTAAATACTTACATTTAGGCATATTACAAAGTGATTTATGGAGTACAGATCAAATTAAAAATTCAATAATTTACGCTTTTTTAAGAGCAATTTTTTAAAGTCGTATTCTCAGATAAAAAGTACAGACATTAAAAAAGCCCCTGTTTTCACAGGGGCTTTTGAATTTGGCGGAAGCGGTGAGATTCGAACTCACGGAGGACTCGCACCCTCGTCGGTTTTCAAGACCGGTGCATTAAACCGCTCTG
>NZ_JBIQOB010000027.1:0-45007 GCF_044130285.1 Acinetobacter sp. BSP-28 | reverse complement strand
TCCTTGTCAGACATAGTGATCAGCATCTCGATTCATATCCAGTCCATGATGTTGATGCGCATCATAGACCAGACATTTTTATTGGTGAGAATACAGACACTTTAAATGGTTTCTAACATCTGAATTTCGTATAATCGCCATTATGTTAAATTAATTTAAAAATCTTAAGATGATAAAACCATAATATGATGAATATTAAATCTACTATTTTATTTATTATCGCTGCTTCTCTTTTTTATTTTTTTGTTTTAGAAAGACGGTTTGATGGCGACTCATTAATGAAAGAAAACAATCAAAAAATCAAACTTTCAAGCTTGACTAACTTTAATTGGGATACTGCTCAACTGTCTATTTCAAATGAAGATTTTGAAAAAATTACTTTTTATAATAAAGGGATAGAAGTATATAGAGAAATCATTAAATTCAATTTTGATGATGGATATGAATCACAGTATTTATTTAGCTCAAGTGATAGTATGAAAGAAGCTATATCTGCTTATGAATGCTCATATTCATCTTCTATAAAATTGAAAAAAGTAGAAAAAGTGAGTGAAGGAAAAGTTACTTTTTATATTTATGAGCCTTTGGACTGTATACCTATTAATTGAAAATTTTTATAAAATAATAACTTGGTAAAAATTAAGTTTTCCTAAAATTAACATAATACACCTTATACGAAATCAATTTTTTATTTAATATAAATCATAGTCTTATATTGATATGAAAAGCCCAATTACTGCCGATTGGGCTTTTTTAATGATTTATCATGTTGCACGCTTACTATTTGATCAATGTTCCACGGTTTTGATTAGTGAATATAAACAATCTCAATACAAAGCATCAAGATTCAATCATCTTCCTTGGCATCAACGCTATTTCATTATAAAAATAAATTACTTTGCGGTAATATAAAATCCATTACAGATTATACGTATTTCGATTGAATCTCCTGAACTCGAATACCTCATAAAAAAGGATCAAAGCATGCAGCAAGAAGTCATCATTGTGGGCGGTGGTATGGTCGGGCTGAGTTTAGCCTTGATGTTGGCTAAGGCAAACATTGGGGTGAAGTTACTCGAAGCAATTAAGTACCCCAATTATGATGATGCCCATCTTGCACCCTATCATTCGAGCTTTGATGCACGTAACAGTGCCTTGTCACGCCGTAGCGTCCAAATTTATCAAGAACTCGGCTTATGGAATGCCTTGCAAGAACACGCAACGCCTATTTTGGAAGTGCATATTACCGAACAAGGCAGCTTTGGTAAGGCACGTTTAAAAGCAGAACAGGAAAAAGTTGAAAGCTTTGGTCAGGTGATTGAAAATGCCTGGCTCGGTCGGGTGTTACTTACAGAAGTGCGCAAACAGCCATTGATTGAACTGATTGATGGCGTACAAGTGACTTCATTAAGCCAAGATGCTGATTTAGCTTATATCGAAGCACAACGTGGCGAAGAAACATTATCATTACAATCCAAGCTGGTTATTGCTGCCGATGGCCGAGATTCATTCTGCCGTAAAGCTTTAGGAATCGGCGCATCTGAACATGACTATGACCAAGTGGCAATTGTCACTACCGTTCAAACTTCTAAGCCGCATAATCATGTGGGTTTTGAACGCTTTAGCCCGCTTGGGCCTTTAGCACTGTTGCCATTACCGGGTGAATACCGCCGTTCAGTGGTTTGGCCAGTGCAAAAAGGCACAGAAGGCGAATGGCTAGGCGATGAAAATGACCAACATTTCCTTGATGCTTTACAGCAAACCTATGGTGACCGTGCCGGTAAATTCCAGAAAACCGCTAAGCGTTTTAGTTTCCCATTGTCACAAGTTTTGGCAGAAAAACAGGCGGTAGGACGTGTAGTGCTGATGGGTAATGCAGCCCATACCATCCACCCGGTAGCCGGTCAGGGCTTTAACCTGTGTATGCGTGATGCCTACGTCTTGGTCCGTTATTTAACAGAGCAAGTAGCTCAACAAGCAGACTTGGGTGATGCAGCTATGCTGCAAGACTATGAAAAATCCCGTCTGACCGATCAGCAACGCGTAATTAAATTCTGTGATTCCGTGGTACGTGGTTTTAGCAATAGCAACCCTGTACTTAAATTCCTTCGTAATACCGGCTTGGTGGCTTTTGATACCATTCCAGGAATTAAACCTCTGGTTGCCAATTATGCAATGGGGTTAAAAGCATGAGCCTGAATCAATCGGATGTTTTAGATGTCGTCATTATTGGTGGTGGTCTGGTCGGTGGTCTGACTGCATTGCTACTGGCACAAGGTGGTGTGCAGGCAACAGTACTGGATGCAGCTCCAATCCTGGATGCCGAGAAAACCAAAAGTATCGCCAACCCGCGTGTATTGGCACTCAGCCAAGCGACTATTCATTTGCTTAAAACTGTAGATGTTTGGGACAAGCTCGCTCGTCAGATGCCTTATAGTGGCATGCAGGTGTGGAATAAAAATGGCTATGGTGAAATTAATTTCGGTCAAGCCTCAATAAAAACACCTTCTGCCGATCAAGCCTTAGGTTCGATGGTAGAGCCGAGTCTTTTGAATCTTGCGATTCAGCAACAAATGCTGGAGCAACTTGAGGATTATCGTACTCAGGTCAAGGTCACAGGTGTAGAGCAGGGTGTCGGTGTATGGATTATTCATCTTGCTGATGGCAGTCAATTAAAAACTAAACTGGTGATTGGCGCGGATGGTGCAAACTCCTTTGTTCGTGAGCAGGCCTTTATTGATATTGATATTCTTGACTATAAACAAGCCGGTTTGACTTGTGCCATTCGAACAGCTCAGCCACATCAACATGTGGCCCGTCAAATTTTTCTGGAAACTGGGCCTTTGGCATTTTTACCGATGGCCAGTTTAAATCCGGAACAGGAAGGATACTGGCAGTCGATTGTCTGGACATTGCCAGACGATTATGCAGCGGAATATGCAGCTTTGAATGATGCTGATTTTACTGCGCTGCTCACGCGTGAAAGTCATCACATGCTGGGCGAGGTATTGGAAGCAACACCACGGGCACAATTTCCACTAAAAGCACGTGCTGCACAACAATATGTACGCAATGGATTGGCTTTGATTGGTGATGCTGCACATGTAATCCATCCATTGGCGGGTCAGGGTGTCAATATTGGCTGTCTGGATGCAGCGATTTTATGCGATGTTTTATTGCATGACAAAAAGCGCGGAGTCTGGGCACATGAGCAAACCTTGCAACGCTATGAACACCGCCGTAAAGGTCAAAACGATGCCATGATGCACAGCATGTCTGCGATTGGATGGATGGAAACGACACAGCTTTTCCCTGTGGTTTGGGCACGAAATTTTGGTTTGAAAGAGGTAGAACAGCATGCGGCTTTAAAAGATGCTTTCATGTCTCAAGCCAACGGATTGCAGATCTTAAAAGATACACGTTATGCTGTTTGAGCTCAAAGAACTGCTTTTTGTACAAATATTTATATAAGGTTACTTTTTTGATTAAAAAAGATACGTTTTTTTTGAAATTGACCCTATGCGAAACGAGCAGAGATTGCTAAATTTCTTCCTAATTCGCAATCAATTTAAATTGGATTGATAGAAGTCATTTTTGGGGAGAAAGAAAGATGACAGATATGAATGACTACGATGATGTAGAAGAAACTGCAGTTGATGAAGATGAAGCGAAAGCTGCTGAAAAAGGTGCATCTGACAGTGATGCAGCTGCAACTGATGGTGATGTAGCTGAAGCCGAAACACTGACAGTAACTGCCAAACTGAAACAGCGTCAAGCTTTGGAAGACGAAGTGGCTGCTTTCCTTGCTCGTGGTGGTCGCATCACTGAAGTACCTGCAGACGAGTCAGCAAAAGATTAATTGATTTTTTGTCAGGCTTTGTTGCAGAATAAAAAAGCATCACTTTCGTGATGCTTTTTGCTTTTCAACTGACAGTCGCTCAAATTTTATTGCTGAGCTCCAAAGCACGTTGATACGCCACCTTCTTTTTTATTCCAGTTAAATCTGCGGCCAATTGCGAAGCCGCTTTGACAGATAAGTCCTGTAATAAGCGAGTCAATAACTGGTCCAGTTTTTCCTGTTCCAGATCTTTTTCTTCAGTTGCACCGCCAATCACTAAAACGATTTCGCCCTTTTGCTGATTGTGATCTGACTCGACAAATTGAACTAATTCGCCCAAAGTCATCTTTTTGATGGTTTCAAAGGTCTTGGTAATTTCACGGGCAAAACCCACAGGACGATCGGCACCAAAAACCTGTGCCATATCTTTCACCGACTCTAAAATTCGATGGGGCGCTTCGTAAAAAATCAGGGTTTGGGTTTCATCTTTCAGCTTTTCTAACTGGCTGAGACGCTGTGACTGGCGAGAAGGCAAGAAACCTTCAAAACTAAAGCGGTCACTGGGTAAGCCGACTGAACTGAGCGCCGCAATGGCTGCACAGGCACCCGGTACCGGCACAACACGAATATTATGCTCTTGGGCTGCACGAACCAGTTTAAAACCCGGATCGCTAATCAGCGGTGTACCTGCATCACTGATCAGTGCCATATTTTCGCCATTCAGCAATCGCTGGATCAAGATGTCAATTTTATTGCTTTCATTATGTTCGTGACAGGCAGTCAGTGGAGTTGATATATTAAAGTGCTTTAATAATTGAGCGGAAGTACGTGTATCTTCTGCCGCGATGATACTTACAGACTTTAGAATATCAATAGCACGATAAGTAATGTCATCTAAGTGCCCAATTGGGGTCGCTACAACAAATAACTGAGCACTCATAAGGTTTCTCCAATGTTGAATAATAAAAAATTTTTAATAGGCTTTCTGCTGTATTGCATTTTTAACCACGCTCAAGCTGAAGTGCTGGTCATTTTACCTGAATCGGAACCTATGGCGCGAGCCGGATTAAGTATCAAACAGGGTTTTATGAGTGCTTATCAGGCATCGGACTCAAAAACCCCTATTAAATTTGTAAACTCAGATAAAAAGAAAATAAGCCTGCTGTTAAAACAAAACATCAATAAAAAAACGCAAATGGTGGTGGGGCCTTTGGCACGTCAGGATGTGGAAGCTGTAATTAAGGTACAGCCAAAGGTTCGGGTTCTGGCCTTGAATGAAGTGTCATCGCAGTTTGCCAATGTGAGTCAATTTAGTTTGTCCAAGCAGGATGATGCAGTGGCGCTGAATCAGGTATTGCAAGATGACAAAATTAAAGAGCTGTATGTGTTACAGCAAAAGGATTCTGATATTGATAATGAGCTTTTTCTGATTTCTTTACTTACCCAGACAGATTATCCCCTGAATTTAATTGAGGAAGCACCCAAAAAATTAAATAAACATACCGGTTTATTACTACTGGGGAATAATGCCTGGCTCAATCAACTGACCAAGCTGCCGCATAAAAACATCTATATTTTACCAAATGCCATTGAACAAGATCAGATATTGCCAGTAGGGGGGAAGTTTTGTGATGCTCCGGCCTTGTATGGCTCTGAATGGCCAGATGTCACTCAGGCCACTCAACCCAACACCGTTTCCATGGCTTATCAGCGCTTGATCGCTTTTGGTGGGGATGCCTGGCATATTGCGAGCCAATATTTGGCCGAACCCAATTTAAAAAGCATGCAGTTTCAGGGCCGTACCGGACTGGTTCAAATCAGCCATAATCAAATTCGCCGTATTCCGCATTGCTTCGAAAATACTAAAAAGGGAATTAGGGTATTGTAATGTCAAACCTTCCGGCGCATTTAAATTTGGGACAATGGGCTGAACGGCAGGCTTTAATGTTATTGCAGGCTCAAGGCTTTCAGCTGATTGTGGTAAATTATCATTGCCGTTACGGGGAAATTGATCTGATTGTACAGCAGGCTCAGGAACTGATTTTTGTCGAAGTCAAGGCACGTTCAGTGACCCAATATGCTCAGTCCTTCGAAAGCATTTCTTTTTCCAAACAGCGCAAAATTATGAAATCGGCACTGTGCTTTTTGCATGCCTATCCAGAGTTTCAAACTTTTTATTGTCGTTTTGATGTGATTTGTTTTGATTTTCTTCAACAATTTGCAAAAACCATACAGCAAGATTTTTCTAAATTCACTTATGATCAACAATGGATTGAAAATGCTTTTACTTTTGATCAAGAGTTTATTAATCTTTGAACAAAATCATAGCGTAAATGCTGACATAAAATAGAACTGAATAATGAGGAGTCTTGCTGAGTGTTTAACCGTATTGCAATGACGTTACTGTGTGTAGCAAGTTTATCTGGTTGTGCAAGTTTTATCTCTAGTGGCACAGGATCAGCCCCGGTAGGTACAGAAAGTGGTGCCCGTTCTCTTGGACAGGTGTTTATTGACTCCTCTATCGAACGTACCGCTAAAATCAATTTATATAAATTAGATAGTCGTTTTAAACAATCTCGCGTCAATATTGAAAGTTTTCATGGCAATGTATTGTTAACAGGTCAAGTGCCGGATGCACACTTAAAACAGTTAGCGGAAGATAATGTCCGCGCCATGAGTGATGTGAAAACCGTGCATAATTACATTGTTGTCGGTAATCAGATTGGTTATAGCACCATCATGCAAGATACCACTGTGACTGCAAATACACGTGGTCTGATTATGAAAGCTGTGGTGGTGTCTGACAGTAAAGTACGTATTCACACCGAGGATGGTGTTTTATATGTCATGGGGCGTTTAAATACTGCAGAAATTAATGATTTGAACCAGGTGTTGCAGCAAGTGGGCAACGTGACTAAAATTATTACTTTAATTGATAATATTGAGCAATCGCGTGCCATGACTTCAAGTTTTAGCAGTCCTATGGTAAACGCACAACCGGTTGAACAAACCCCAGTCGCCATTGATCCAGATCAAGCTGAGCCAACGTCATATGCTCAATAAGGTTACACAAGCAGTAAAAAAGAAAATTTATCAAAAAGTTGAACAGGTGAAAATTATATATAAAGATTTTCGCCTTTACGATTTTGGCAGTTATGCACTTAACCGTTTAACCTCACGTAAAGGTTATACGGTAACTGAAAATATTGCTTATGGCTTAAAAGCTCGGCATCGCCTGGATATTTTTACCACCGAAGTGCCGCGTGAACAGCGTGCTTTAATTGTCTTTGTGCATGGTGGGGCATGGCTGCATGGTGATAAAAAAGATTACCGCTTCGTCGGAGAAGCCTTCGCCAGAGAAGGTTATGATGTAGCGGTGATTAATTATCATCTTGCGCCCGAACATGTATTTCCCAGTTATATTGATGACCTGAGTCTTGCATTAAACTATTTGACTCAACATCAGTCTAGATACCATATTCAGACTGAAAAACTGGTATTGATGGGACATTCAGCCGGTGCATTTAATGTGATGTCGGCACTCTATAATCCGAAGCCCTATGCCTTGCATTGCCGTGCTCAAATTCGTGCGATTATTGGAGTTTCTGGGCCTTATCACTTTGATTATAAAGATGATCCGATCTGTGCAGATGCCTTTGATCAGAGCGTACCTTATCAACAGGTAATGCCGTATTATTTTGTTGAAACGAATACGGTGCGACATTACCTGTTTTTAGCATCCAATGATCAGGTGGTGGGGCATAACAATTCAGAAGATTTCCATCGAGTTTTGCAGGAAAAGGGCAATCACAGCCAAATGATTACCATCCCGGGTACAGGACATGTTTCCATTATGGCTTCTGTTGCCAGTTTGTTCAGTCGCCATTTCCAGACCAAAAAACAAATTTTGGCAGTACTGGAAGAAGCTCTAAAGCCCTAACTTACAGCCATTCACGGGTGTCATCTGCCACCGGATGACCTTCGGTAATGTGTTTAATCATGGCGTAGGCAATACTGCCTTTAAATGGAATTTCAGGCAGTTGATCAATTTTAAAGAATTGCGCATCGCTAATTTCTTCTTCTTGAAGTTTTATTTCTCCAGAAGCATATTCAGCCCGGAAAGCGAGCATCAAGTTACTCGGGAAAGGCCAGGGCTGGCTAGCAAGATACTGAATATTTTTTACTTTTAATCCTACTTCTTCAAAAGTTTCACGACGTACTGCTTCTTCTAAAGTTTCCCCAACTTCAACAAAACCTGCAATCAGGCCATACATATTGCTTTTGTTTTTGGCATTTTTAGCCAGCAGAATTTCATCGTCACCACGGGTAATCACGGTAATGACACAAGGGTTAACGCGAGGGTATTGATGGTAACCACAAGCCGGGCACACCATGGCATATTCAGTCGGATGAACTTCAGTTGCATGTCCACAATGACTGCAGAATTTATGATTTCTACGCCATTCTAAAAGTTGTATTGCACGACTGGCAGTTTCAAACTGTTGGGTATCCCATAGTGTTAATAATTGGCGGATGGGAACCAGTTGCAAGCCTGCGGGAAGAGGCTCATTTTCGAGCAAATCACGGGCAATCACTTGATCACCCGTGCTGAAGTGAAGGTCACTTGCTAAACGTTCTAGCCGAGGGAGTTGAAAGTTTTCATCGACTAAAAGTTGATGTTGATGAAAGATATAAGCAAGTGACAATTCAGACATTAGGCAACAGTTTTCAGTTTTTCGCTACTTTGCAATGCTACATCAAACATGGACTGCAGGACAGGCTGTTTCGATTTTAAATTGTCAATCAGCATGTCGGCACTGGCTAAAGTATCGAGCGTGTGATTGATTTGTTCAGCACTGATAGCAGCAGAGCTTTCAATTTGTGTCTGAATAAATGCTGCTGCAGTATTTAACGAGTTTTGACCTGATTCAGCATTTAAGAACAGCAATGCTCCGCCAATTTCACGTAACTGGGTGGCTGTGTTCTCTAAGGTTGTCAGATTATTATCCTGCAAATATTGCATCAGGGCATCACTTGCCAAAGTCACCACGGCTTTGGTTTCATTCAGCAAGGCATCGTGTGCTTCATCCAGGCGGTCTAAAGAGATGTTCATGTTGTTGACACGAAGCTGTAGACGGCTTGAAGTGTGATGACGTTCCAGAACACCAATTGAATTCATGGCAGATAAAATGCAATTCATCAATTGTTGAGCAAAGCCTTCATCTTTTAACACTTCTGTCTTGTCCAGCAAGTTGGCTTGGCGAGACAAATCATTGGAAGCTTCACTCAGATTTAACACTTTGAAAATGTTGCCAAGACTCATTAATTTGTCTTGTAATTCCCGAGTTTTCTCAGCTGTCATGTTTTGATAGTTGAATTCGATGTCATTACGAATTTGTGTCATTTCTGTGGTCACAAGTTCACTAATGGTATGCATGGTATCAAAATCAGGGCCATAGAGATGGCGGCTAAACACCTGCAATTGCGTATCGGTTAAATGATCTTCGCCAATGTTTAACTGGTTACGGATATGCTGGGTCGTATCATTTTCCTGACTAATGCACAAACTTAAGATGTTGGCTAAATCGGGCAGACTTGGCTTGAAGCGATCTGAAACACTAAAATATTGCGCCATATTGCGTTCAATACTGATCAGGGTACGTAAACGTGCATCATTAAGCAACAAATGATCAATTTGATTGAATGCCACATGCACCAGATTCCAGTATTGCTTGCTTGGCGTGTTATCTGCCAGACCTGCCAAATATGCACCGACCAATTTGATCGCCTGTAGATCCAATTCAGTTTCTTCCTGTTTAATCATCTTGTTTAAAGACAATTTGTACAGGCGATGTACATATTGTGATTTTTCCAAGCCTGGTGCTTGAGGCAATTTAAAATCGGGGGTGATACAGTCCAGTAATGACTCGATATGCTGACCTTCATGGGTAATGGGTTTACCCAGCACAATTTCCAGACGATTCAAGGTGTCGAGCAGGAATTGTGGAATCTTAACTTCGCGTAAGCAAATAAATTCGATATAGCGTTTTAACATGGTGGTGCCTTCACTTAAGGCCACCACTTCCTGAGTATTAATTTGTGCAGGATTCCCCATGATCTTGCGCATTAACTCAGCTGAATATTGAGCAATTTTAGCCAGGCTTTGCATATCAATCAGGGCAAGGACCTGAGCACATTGCTCAAATTGATTCAGTGCATCGTCAATACCAAAAGGTAAAGTCTGGTCTTCTGCCAAGGAACTAACCGCTGATTCAACTAATTTAATTGAGTTATCAACCTCATTTTTTATTATCAGCAATGCCGTCGGATCAAAATGAATTGAGGTTTGGTAAGACATGTATCTGCACCTTTCCTAGTGTTTTATCTGTTTATGAGTAGCCTGTTCAAGGCTAAACTTCTTTGCATTTAACTATAACTTAACTGTTAAACGTTTAAATACAAAAAACCACTAGAAATGTAGATTTTATTTTGCAAAAAGACAAGCTGTTCCATGTTTTTCTTCAAATTGTTTGACCCAATTCTCATGTGCAGTCAGTTCTTCAGCTGAAGGTAAAATTACTGGCAAATCTATTTGTACGGTGGAACGGGCAGTTTGACCTTGCTGTTGCTCGGCCTCTGTAAGGGTATCCATATCGAAAGACACCTGACCACCAGTCATGGCCAGATAGACATCCGCTAAAATTTCGGCATCGAGTAAGGCACCGTGGAAAGTACGGTCACGCTGCGGAATTTCATAACGACGTACCAAAGCATCGAGGGAGTTTTTCTGCCCTGGATGTTTGTTCTTGGCCATAGCCAAAGTATCGGTCACTTCACACACTTCCGATAATGCAACAAAGCCTGCACGTTTGAATTCCATATCGAGGAAGTTCATATCGAAGGTTGCGTTATGCGCAATAATTTCTGCGCCTTTTAAATAGTCAAACAGCACATCGGCAATGTCTTGATATAGCGGTTTGTCTTTCAAGAACTCGTCTGAAATACCGTGAATATTTTCAGATTCACCCACCGGTTTTTGCGGGTTGATATAAATATGAATGGAACTGCCGGTCAATTTGCGGTTGACCATTTCAATCGCGCCCACCTCAATAATACGGTCAGTGTCCTGAAAATAGAAACCGGTGGTTTCTGTATCCAGAATTAGCTGGCGTGGACCATGAACTTCCTTTGTTCGTGGCGTAATCACAATATGTGGGTGTAACGGTTTTTCCGAAGCCGTAGTAATGCTAGGTACAATCGTGTCTTGATCTTCGCTTTGTTCTTGCATACTGTCTGCCTGATGGTTTTCTTGTTCTGTATTTTCTAAAGCGTCATTATCTAAAATTTCGCTGTCCTCTTGCAGTTCGGCTTCCATCAGGTCGAAACCAAAGGGATCATCTAATAACCAGTCTTTTTCAGCTTTTTTTTTATCCAGCATATCGGCTTGTTCTAATGCAGTTTCGGCAGATGATAAGAGATTTTTCATGGCTTTTAATGTTTGATCAGCACCCCGATTGGCCAGTTGATCAGCCATTTCATTACCCGGATGTCCGGCATGACCTTTAATCCAGTTCCATTCAATTTCACGCCCCTGACAAGTGGCATCCAGTAATTTCCACAGGTCCGGATTTTTGACATCTTTCCAGTTTTTCTTTTTCCAGCCATGAATCCATTCGGTGATGCCTTGTTTGACATATTTGGAATCTGTCCAGATGATCAGTTTGGCATCGCGGGGACAAAATTGAATACCTTCAATCGCCGCAGTGAGTTCCATGCGGTTATTGGTGGTTTCTGCTTCTCCGCCACACAGTTTATGCTTTTCTGATTCTGTAATGATATATGCACCCCAACCGCCTAAACCAGGATTGCCGCGACAAGCGCCATCGACATAAAGAGTGATTGTTTGAGTCATATAAACCAAATCCGAACGCTAAATGAGAGTCAAAATAAACCGGGTGAGTGACATATTGTATAACGCAATTCCACTCTAAAAGTGTAGAACATGGTTATTTTTTAAATTCTTGTAACATTTATAGTGAAATCGCGCTAAATTAATCCCTTGTGTCTACCCTATGCTTCACTACAATGGCAGATCTAAAAAATAAATTTTATACGAGTTGTTTGGATTTTTTTATGTATAAACCAACCGCGATTTTGTGGCAGCCTGCATTACCCAATTTTTTAAAAATAACAGTACTGGGTTCAGCCTTAGCTGCTTTGGGACTGTCAGGCTGTTCCTCAAGCCAAAGTGCAACACATGGCTCAAAATCGAAAATGGTCGGTTCGTCCGGATACTTAGATGCCGATAGCTTGGATTCTTTAGAAGATTTATTGTCTGCAACGGATATGCGTGCGGTGGAAGGCGACCGTCTACTTATTTTAAAACACGGTGATGTTTGGAAGCGTATGACCGTTGGATTCAAGATGGATTATAACCATTGGGATGCGCGTATTGAAGCGCAGCGCGGCTGGTTTATTTCCCGACAACCTTATCTGGACCGTTTGAGTGCCCGTGCTTCACGTTATCTTTATCATACGGTGAAAGAGGCGGAACGTCGTGGTTTACCGACAGAACTGGCTTTATTGCCGATTATTGAAAGTTCATATGACCCTGCAGCGACCAGTAGTGCAGCAGCAGCCGGGATGTGGCAGTTTATTCCAAGTACCGGACGGATTTATGGTTTAAGACAAACCAGTTTGTATGATGGCCGTCGTGATGTGGTGGAATCGACCCGTGCTGCCTATGAGTTCTTAGGTGGATTATATAATCAGTTTGGCTCGTGGGAGTTGGCTTTGGCCGCGTACAATGCGGGTCCGGGACGTATTCAGCAAGCGATTAACCGCAATAAGGCGGCAGGTTTACCTACAGATTACTGGTCACTGAAACTGCCTCAGGAAACCATGAACTATGTACCACGTTTTCTGGCTGTGGCACAAATTATTAAAAATCCGAATGCCTATGGGGTGTCTTTACCGCCGATTGCCAACCGACCACACTTTAGGGAAGTGTCGGTAGGGCCGGTGAGTTTAAATGAAGTTGCATCCATTACCGGTTTAAGCCGTGCCGAGCTGTATCAGTTAAATCCAGGTCATCGTGGTGATTGGATTGATAGTCAAAGCCCAATGAAGATCATTATTCCTGCGGATTTAAGTCCTGCTGTTGATGCCCGACTGAAAAAACTCTCACCAAGTTCAGGTGCATTATGGGCGAGTACAGCACAACCTTTTACACCGGAAAAAAGCAACCCACCTGAACTCAATACTCAAGTGATTAATCCGGTAAAAACAGCGCCACCGTTATTAGCCACAAGCACCACTAAAAGTTCTCAGCCAGTCACTGCTACTCCGGTACAAGCGACAAATCCTGTAATGGTAACAAAGCCTTCGACCGGAAAACGTATGGCTACGCCTCAAGGTTCTGATGCCTTGGCATCTTTTGCTGCAAATACGGATATTCCGAGTGCACCACGTATTCCTGTTGCGGTGAGTCAGGTGGCAAATGTCAAACCTGTGACTGTAGAACCACCATTGTCTGCCGCTGAACGTGAGCAAATTATGGCGGCCGTGAAAGCAGAAGGTGAAAATAAAACGGTAGAACAGATACTTCAACCTGTAGCAAGTAAAGCCGAACAAGAAAAAGTAGTGGCGGAAATTAAAGCCATTGCACCGCAAGGTACCGAAATTGTCGATCCATTTGATGGCAAAATTAAGTTAACAGCCATTCAAACCAGCCTGTCAGTCGCTGAACAGCAAGGCAAGGAGTTAACCAAAGGTTTCGCTTATCCAAAAGGCGTGGCGGAAAGTACCCGGGCTGATTCAGATGAAGCTAAACGCAACCAGGGTAAAAACTACGTTAAGACCGATTCAGAAGTGGTGGTGGTACCGCCAAAAGGAAAACGCAGTACCTATACCGTTCTGCCGGGTGATACCTTAGCCGTCATTGCCATGAAAAATGGTCTGAACTGGCGTGATGTGGCGAAATGGAACCAGATTGATCCAAACTCTCCGCTGTATGTGGGAACCAGTATTTATCTTTATGATGCTAAACCACAAAATAGCGAAACTTCTTCATCGACTAAGTCTAAAACACAGCCTGAAACCTATGTAGTTCAGGCCAATGACAGTCTGACCGGAGTGGCTAGCCAGTTTGGCTTATCGGTGAAACAGCTGGCAGATTACAATAATTTATCAGTCAGCAGCGGTTTACGCGTTGGACAAAAACTATCGTTAAAAGAAACAGCTCAAAGCAATTCCGATACTGCTGAAACCAAGAGCAATAATTCAAAATCCACTGCTAAAGTGAAAACCAAGTCCTATGTGGTTAAACGTGGCGAATATCTCAAACTGATTGCAGACCGATATGCCTTATCCAATCAGGAGCTGGCAGATTTAACCACCGGTCTGACTGCGGGCAGCAGTTTAAGAGTAGGACAAAAAATTAATGTACCCTTACAGGAAGTTGCAAGTAAGGTAGAGACCAAGCCAGAAGAAAAATCCAATTCGGTGAAAGCGGAACCGGCAGACATTGAGCCATCGTATAAGACTGAAAATTATCAGGTGCAACGTGGCGATACCCTGTCGAGCATTGCAGCCAAATCGAAAATTTCCTTAACCGAATTGGCACAGCTGAATAAATTATCCAACAACAGTGGCGTTCGGGTAGGTCAAACTCTGAAGATTCCTGCAAGTTCAACGGTTCCGGATAACTATACGGTGCAATCAGGGGATAGCCTGTCTGCCATTTCTGCCAAATATAATTTAGGCATGGATTATATTGCCAATATCAACGGCATTAACCGCAATACTGGCCTACGGGTGGGACAGCGTTTGAAACTGACTGGTGAAGAACCAGTCGCAACATCCCAAAAAGTAGAAGCTAAAATTGAAAAAGTCAGCTTTGAAAAGAGTGATAGCCATGTGGTTAAACCTGGCGAAACATTAAGCAATATTGCGAAGAAATATCATTTACAGCTGGATTATTTAGCTGCATTGAATGGCTTAACCCGCAATTCAACCGTTCGTATTGGGCAACGTTTAAAAATTGACGGGGATCTTCCAAAACTGGACGCTAAGGTGGATGAGCCTCTAGAAAAAGCAGTGAAATCATCTAAAAACACCGATGCGTATACCGTGAAAGCGGGTGAGTCCTTAAATGCGATTGCCAATCGGACTGGGGTATCGGTAGCTGAATTGGCAGCACTGAATGACCTTAGCACGCGTTCAGGTTTACGTGTCGGTCAGCAAATTGTGATCCCTAAAACTGTGGTTGAGTATAAAATCAAACGCGGTGATACCCTGATTGGCCTCGCCAACCGTTATGGTCTGGAAAGTTCAAAGCTCGCAGAAATGAATGATATGCAACCCAATAAACAATTGCGTATTGGTGATGTGATTAAAGTTCCAAACTTATAACAATACGCAAAGACAGGGAGTCAATTTAGATGTCATTTGCCAGGGCGAAATATTGGGGTTTTGCATGGGGTCTCAGTCTTTTGACGCAATGGCTATGGGCTGCCGTGCAGACCACGCCTTATATTGCTGTCCATAGCCAGCCGAAATATGCTGGCTTGTTGGTCATGCCTTATGCCAATGCTCAGGCGCCTAAAGGCGGTTATTTAAGTACTGCCAGCAATGGCACGTTTGACAATTTAAACAGTATGAATGGCAAAGGCAGCTCAACTGATGGGGTGGAATATCTGTTTGACACGCTGATGTCGAATTCGCTGGATGAGCCGGGGGTGATGTATCCCTTGCTGGCGGAGAAAGTGACTTATGATCCCAAGCAAACCAAATATGTCATTTTCCATTTAAATCCTAAAGCACGCTTTAGTAACGGTAGTGCAGTGACTGCTGAAGATGTCAAATTCACTTTTGATACCTATAAAACCAAGGCGAATCCGGGACTGCAGATGTATCTGTCCGATCTGGATAAAACCGAAGTTTTGTCCAAATATGCGGTCAAGATGAGTTTTAAATCTGACAATAATGCGGAAATGCCGTTGATTCTGGCGCAAATGCCAATTTATTCAAAACGTGATTGGCAGAAGAAAGATTTCACCCGGGTCACCATGCAGCCGATTTTAGGTTCGGGTCCGTACCTGATCGATCGCATAGATGCAGGGCGCAGTATTAGTTATAAACGCAATCCGAACTACTGGGGCAAAGATTTGCCGGTCAATAAAGGCCGTTATAACTTTGACCGTTTGAAGTATGTCTATTACCGTAATCTGGATATTGCCTTTGAAGGTTTTAAGTCGGGGCAATATACCCTGCATGAAGAGTTTACTGCACGTAAATGGGTGACTGAATATCGTTTTCCTGCGGTAAAAGCAGGGATGGTGGTGAAATACCGCTTTCAGCACCACAACCCGATTCCAACGCAAAGTTTTGTGTTTAATAGCCGTCGTGCGCCTTTTCAAGACATCAAGTTTCGTCAGGCCATTACCTATGCTTACGATTTTGAATGGCAAAATAAAGCGCTGTTCTATGGACAATATCGACGCTTACAAAGCTATTTTGCCAATAGTGAGCTGGAAGCCAAAGGTGTTCCAAGTTCTGCAGAACTGGCCATTTTAAAACCCTATTTAGCCCGACTGAATCCAATTCAACGTCAAGGCGTTTTGAAAGAATGGAAATATCCGGTGTCTGATGCCAGCGGATTTAACCGCAATAACTTGCTGACTGCACGCCAGCTACTCATAAAAGCAGGTTATACCTTTAAAAATGGTCGTTTGCTGGATACCCAAGGCAAGCCGATTCGTATCGAGTTTTTAATTCATCAGGATGGTTTGCAGCGCACCTTGATGCCATTTATACGCAATATGAAGCGTTTAGGGGTAGAGGTCGCCATCCGTCATGTCGATGTGCCGCAGTATATCGAGCGCATGCGGACCAAGGATTTTGACATGACTACCAGTGTGATGCCACAGTCGCTAAATCCGGGCAATGAACAGGCGCAGCTCTGGGGCAGTGCATCGGCAGATCAGCCGGGGAACTACAATTATGCCGGTATTAAAAATCCTGTGATTGATGAGGTGGTTCAGCAGGTTATTCATGCACCTAGTCGTGAGCAACTGGTGCTGAAAACCAGGGTGCTGGATCGCCTGTTGCGTGCCGGTTATTATCAAATTCCGACCTATGGTAAGGGTGAAAACTGGTTTGCTTACTGGAACATGTATCATCAGCCGAAGGTCAAACCAAAGCTGTCATCTGGCATTGACTATTGGTGGAGTGATGCCGGGCAAGCCAAAAAAGTCACCCAGTATTTAGGTCAAAAATAAACAATAAGGCATAACGCAGGCACAAGGAACACTGTTTCGATGGGCATATATATATTAAAAAGACTGCTGCTGATTATTCCAACGCTGTTTTTCATTTTATTGATTAACTTTGTGGTGATCCAGATTGCACCGGGTGGACCCGTTGAGCAAGCCATTCAACAGGCTGAAGCTTTTCAGGGCCTCGGTGCGACTGGTGGCGAAACTGCCAGTGCCAAAAGTAATTATCAAGGAGCGAAAGGCTTAAGTGAAGAAATGGTGGAGAAGATTAAAGCCCAATACGGCTTCGATCAACCTGCGCACATTCGCTTCTGGAACATGCTTAAAAGTTATGCCAGTTTTGATTTTGGCAGCAGTTTTTTTAAAGACAAGCCAGTGACGCAATTGCTTTGGGAAAAAATGCCGGTGTCTTTGTCTTTAGGCTTGTGGAGTACTTTGCTGATATATCTGGTTTCCATTCCCTTAGGCATTAAAAAGGCCCGTCAGCATGGCATGCTGTTCGATAAATCCACCTCGCTGTTACTGGCGATTGGTTATGCCGTGCCTGCTTTCGTATTTGCCGTCTTACTGATTGTATTCTTTGCCGGTGGTTCCTATTTTCAGTGGTTTCCGCTGCTAGGTTTGGTGTCGGAAAATTTTCACAGCTTAAGCTGGCTGGGCAAAATCAAAGACTATTTCTGGCATATGACTTTGCCTTTACTGGCGATGGTGATTGGCGGTTTTGCCAGCCTCACCTATTTAACCAAATATTCTTTTATGGAAGAGTTAAACAAGCAATATGTCTTGGCGGCACGTTCTAAAGGCCTCAGCGAATCACGGGTACTTTATGGCCATGTGTTTCGCAATGCCATGCTGATTGTGATTGCCGGTTTGCCTGAAGCGCTGATTGGCATTTTCTTTGTCGGCAACCTGTTTATCGAAATTATTTTCAATCTGGATGGTTTGGGTCTGCTGGGTTTTGAAGCCATTCAACAGCGTGATTATCCAGTGATTTTTGGTACATTGTTCTTATTTACTTTACTCGGTTTAGTGCTGCGATTAATCAGTGATGTGCTGTATCAGGTGATTGACCCGCGGATTAATTTTGAATCGCGAGGTGCTGAATAATGTCACCTTTAATGCAAGCACGTTTTAAACGCTTTAAAGAAAACAAGCTTGGGTTTAGCTGTTTAATTTTCTTTGCCGTGATTTTTGTTTTATCACTGGCTTCTGAACTGATCGCCAACGATAAACCGCTGTTGGTAAGCTATAACCATTCACTCTTTGTACCGGTGTTAAAGTCTTATCCGGAAACGACTTTTGGCGGAGTATTTGAAACCGAAGCTGATTATAAAGACCCAGTCGTGCAGCAATTGATTGATGAAAAAGGCTGGGCGATCTGGCCGCTGATTCAATATTCCTATCAAACCCCCAATCTGGAACTGGCAGTACCCGTACCTTCTGCACCGACCTCGCAAAACTGGTTGGGTACCGATGATCAGGGCCGTGATGTACTTGCCCGTATCCTTTATGGTTTACGGGTTTCACTGCTTTTTGGTTTTGCACTCACAATTGCATCAGCGCTTTTAGGTATTGCCGTGGGCGCGATTCAGGGCTATTACGGTGGCTGGGTCGATTTATTGGGGCAGCGGATTTTAGAAGTATGGGGCGGTTTGCCGATGCTATTCATGGTGATGATTCTGGTCAGCATGTTTACACCAAACGTCTATTGGCTGTTTCTGATTATGCTGTTATTCGGCTGGACTACCTTGGTGGGATTGGTCCGCGCCGAATTTTTAAAAGCACGTAATTTGGACTATGTGCGTGCAGCACGCAGTCTGGGCGTCACAGACCGAACCATTATGCTGCGCCACATCTTGCCGAATGCCATGAGTTCTAGCCTGTCGCAGCTCCCTTTTATGTTGACTGCCAACATCACAGCACTGACGGCATTGGACTTTTTAGGCTACGGTTTACCACCGGATGCAGCATCTTTAGGCGAGCTGTTATTACAAGGTAAATCCAACCTGAATTCACCATGGCTGGCACTGTCCGGCTTCTTTACCCTGGCCATTGTTCTATCTTTACTGATTTATATTGGGGAGGCGACACGAGATGCATTCGATCCAAGACGCCAATAATCCGCAAGCCTTGTTAAGCGTGCAGCATTTAAATATCCGGCAGGCAGAGCAGGTGCTGGTAGATGACCTGAATTTTCAGCTGCATGCGGGTGAAACGATTGCCTTGGTCGGTGAAAGTGGTTCGGGCAAGTCGATTAGCAGTCTGGCTTTGCTGGGACTGTTACCCAGTACCTTAAAAATAAAAGGTCAGGCCTTATTGGGGCAGCAAGATCTGTTGTCACTCAAGACTGAACAGCTCAGACAAATTCGTGGCCATAAAATTGCCATGATTTTTCAGGAACCGATGACGGCTTTAAATCCCTTGCATCGGGTCGAGAAAATTATCGGTGAAACTTTATTGCTGCAAGGCTGGTCAAAGCAAAAGACCCAAGCGCGAATTATCGAATTATTAAAAGATGTCGGCATTTCCGACCCTGAAGATAAATTGCGCAGATATCCTCATGAGCTTTCCGGTGGACAGCGGCAACGGGTGATGATTGCTATGGCTTTGGCCTTAGATCCGGACATTCTGATTGCCGATGAGCCGACCACGGCTCTGGATGTCACCTTGCAAGCACAGATTCTCAAACTGCTTAAATCCTTACAGCAAAACCGCAAGATGGCGATGATTCTGATCAGCCATGATCTTAATCTGGTACGTCGCTATGCCGATCAGGTCATTGTGATGAATAAGGGTGTAGTAGAAGAACAGGGCAGCGTTGCGCAAATATTTCAACATCCGAAACAGGCTTACACCCGTGATTTGTTGAATCATGATTTTGGTGAGGCGCTACACATTCCAGAAGCTGAAAATTTATTGACCTTAAAGCAGGTTGCGGTGAAGTTTCCGATCAAGCAGGGATTACTCAACCGGGTCAAAGATTACTTTGTCGCAGTCGAACCTTTGGATTTACAGTTAATGCAAGGTGAATCGATTGGCATTGTTGGGGAAAGCGGGTCGGGTAAAAGCTCGCTGGCTTTGGCGATTACCCGCTTGATTAAAAGTGATGGTGAAATTGTGCTGCTCGGTACCTATTTAAACCAATGCAATGAAAAGCAGTTACGGCCATTACGTGCCGAATTTCAGATTGTGTTTCAAGACCCGTTTAGCAGTCTGAATCCACGCTTAAACGTGGAACAAACCATTGGCGAAGGTTTAGCTCTAAAAAAACTGTCAGCCATGGAAATATCACAGCGAATTGATGAAGCTCTGGAAAAAGTAGAATTACCGCTTAGCTTTAGAACCCGTTATCCGCATGAATTGTCTGGTGGGCAACGTCAACGGGTAGCCTTGGCACGAGCCTTGATATTACGTCCAAAGCTGCTGATTTTAGATGAGCCGACCTCGGCGCTGGACCGTACCACACAGCGTGCGATTGTGAAATTGCTCAGACGTTTGCAGCAAGAGCATCAGATCAGTTATCTATTTATCAGTCATGATTTACAGGTGGTCAAAGCTCTGTGTCAGAAAGTGCTGGTGTTACGTCGGGCGCAGGTCATGGAATTTCAAACTACTGATCAGCTGTTTTTAAATCCGCAAACTGAATATACCCGTCAACTGATTGAAGCCAGTCAGTACGTATAAATATACTGACAAGTCATATTGTCAGAATTACCATTGACGGATGATATAATCAGTTTAGAGTCTTAGCTCTATATAAATAGAAACAAATCAGGATTGAGATATGAGTCATCTGGCTGAAGCAACCACGATTCGAAATATCACTTTTAAAAATCGCATTATCAAGGGTGCAATGAGTGAAGCCTTGGCAAATGATGCGGGTCAGCCGAGCCAGTTACATTTTAATCTCTATGAAGCCTGGGCCAAAGGTGGTCTGGGTTGTGCCATTACCGGTAATGTGATGGTGGACTTCCGCGCCAAAAATGAACCGGGAGTGGTCGTCATTGAATCAGAATGTGATCTTGCTCAGTTGAAACAATGGGCAGAGGTTGGTAAACGCCATGGCATGGTGCAACTGATCCAATTGTCCCATCCAGGACGGCAGTGTCCCAAAGGTTTAAACAAAGAAACCGTTGCACCTTCGGCTGTACCTTTTTCTCCAATGCTGGCCACCACGTTTGGTACTCCGCGTGAATTACGTGAAAATGAAATCCTCGATATTATTCAGCGTTTTGCAACTTCTGCCCAAATTTGTGAGAAAGCCGGTTTTGAAGGTGTGCAGCTGCATGGGGCACATGGTTATCTGATCAGCCAGTTTTTATCGCCATTGACCAATAAACGTCAGGATCAATGGGGTGGTTCAATTGAAAATCGCATGCGCTTTTTGCTTGAAATTTATAAAGCAGTTCGTGCAGTGACTTCAGATCAATTTATCATTTCAGTAAAACTCAATTCGGCTGATTTCCAGCGCGGTGGCATTACTGAAGAAGAAGTAGTTGCCGTATTTAAGGCGATTGATGCAGCTGGTATCGACCTGATTGAAATTTCAGGTGGAACTTATGAAGCACCCGCAATGGCCGGCGCCAAGGCAGAGAAACGTAAAGCCAGCAGTATTGCCCGCGAAGCCTATTTCCTCGACTTTGCCGAGAAAATTCGTAAAGAAGTGAAATGTCATTTAATGGTGACTGGTGGCTTCCGTACTGTTGAAGGCATGAATGCGGCACTGGACAGTGGTGCCTGTGATTTTATTGGTATTGCCCGTCCATTGGCAGTGGAAACTGATTTGACTGATCGTCTGATTGCGGGACAGGATGTACGTTATGCGGTAGATAAAATCAAAACCGGCATTCCCATGGTCGACAAGATGGCAATTATGGAAATCATCTGGTATGCCGCACAGTTTAAAGATATTGCCCAAGGCAAACGTCCAAATCCGAAACTGTCACCACTGAAAGTTTTCTTTAAATATGCCAAAGGCAATATCACCGCAATCATTAAAGGTCAGATCAATTCACGTCGTAGTGCTTAACGGGATGAGCATGCTTTAGACCCGTAAAATTGAAACTACCAAACAGACCATTGTCCTTTCTCTTATATGGGTTGAAAGGCGGGTCTGCTTTTTATAGTAGGGTCTGTTGACATTTCATAAATGGCTTGCGTTGTAGGCTAAAATTGAGCAAACAAGGAATGAAATGCAAAGAATGGTGGTTCCATTTTTAAATTTCATGACGCAGTTTGAGATAATTTTAGCCACAACCCTTCGGGACTAGAGTATTTTTTGACGCTACGTCGTTATGAACTACGCATTTAGAATGACTAAATTTTGTAGTTCACGCCTAGTATCCTCTAAAAATACTCGTCGTCGCAAACATAGACGAATTGTCAACAGACCCTAGATATTTTGAGAATGCATTATTTTTCTTTAGATTCAAAAATTAAAAATAGAAAGCTATTGTAGATTTAATGCTGTTAAAAACAAAAAAGCCTGATTCAAAATGATCAGGCTTTTCAGTGAGATTTTTCTATCTCGAATATGGCGACCCTACGGGGATTCGAACCCCGGTTACCGCCGTGAAAGGGCGATGTCCTAGGCCTCTAGACGATAGGGTCATCTAAGAATTGGCGTCCCTACGGGGATTCGAACCCCGGTTACCGCCGTGAAAGGGCGATGTCCTAGGCCTCTAGACGATAGGGACGTTTCAGAGGTGGGCGTATAATAGGGTGGATCAGACACCCTGTCAAACCTTTTTCCGGGATAATTTTTAAAAATAGATTCAACTGAATAAAAATAAAACAAATATAGGGGAACTACCTGTAAATGGCGATTTTTTTGAGATTTAAGCCATCAATGATGCTTTTAATCACGGCTGGATGCTGTAAGTAGCCGGTAATACTGTGCGGGTTTTGCAAGAAGGTGGTAATGGCCTGATTAATAATCGGTGGTTCAAAGTTGAAGGGGGCTTCGGATAGCGGAAATGCTGTTAAAAAATCATCGGGTGAATAAAAATTAAACCAGTCACCTTGCAGCTGTGGCGGTCGGGAAATGGGCAAATTGAGTTTTTCCTGTATGACTTTAAAAGCCAGCGGAGAACCTAGGGTAATAAAGCGCTGAATTCTGAAATTGGAAAATTGGTGCAGCAGGTTATAAGTAATCACCGAACCCAAGGAATGCGCAACAATAATATGATCTAATTCGGGATGAAGGTAAGACATGATCCGGTGATGTACTTCATGCATGAAATCCGGATTAGATAAATATAAATAGGTTTCAATCAAGAATTTATGGATAAATGTTTCATGTAGCTTGGGATAATGATTCAGGAATAGAGCCAGTTCTTTAAACGCATGATCTCTGGTCAGTGCAGTAATGAGGGCTAATCGCTGGGTTAGGGATGCTACATGCTCCGGATTAAAACACGGTAATCTACTCACACAGGGATGTTGTTCTGGAACAATTGTGCTGTTATGCCTTAAATGAAAGGGCAGATGTAAATTTGACAGGGATTTGGGCAATAAGGTATTTAAATCGAGACTGTTATATAAATGATGTTTGCTGAGCAAATCGCCATAAAAAGGAATACGGATCTCTAGAGAGTGAATATTTATATTCAGTTGCGCATTATTTAAACCGGCTTGAAAAGTATTGAGCCAAAGATGTTTTAATGATTTTTCATCATAATTTTGTTGATTCATGCCGTGAATAAAAATGATTTTCATACATGGTCAGATCTTTTATAGAGGGTGATTCTCTTGTTTTAGCTTAAAAAAAAGAGCGGTACTTGACCACTCCTTTTATGTGTTAGTTTTGCTTGTGATAGAACACAAAATAACTGAGATAACAACCCGCAATAAAGATTAAGCAACCAATAAAGCCCGGTAGCATTTCCGGATCTGCTGCCATACTAATACAGGTAATAAAACAGAACACAAAACCTAGAATCGGTACGATGGGGAACAAGGGTGCTGCAAAGCCCAATTCTTTGGCGCTATGACCTGCCTTATACCACTGACGACGGAAATTGAACTGGCTTAAGCAAATGCTCATCCAGACAACAACCATGGTAAATGCCGCTATACCCAACAGGTTCTTGAAGATGGTTTCAGGTGCAAACTGTTCTGACAGTAAACCAGGCAAGGCACCCAGCATGGTGACCATAATCGCTACAAAAGGAATACCACGGTGGTTCACTTTAGAGAACACAGCAGGTAACTGTTTTTTGTCAGATAAGGACCACATCATACGTGAGGCGGCATATAAACCCGAGTTGGCTGCAGATAACAGCGCGGTGATAATCACAAAGCGAATAATATCTTCCGCATGTGGAATACCAATATAGGTAAATACCGTCACGAATGGGCTGCTACTCACGCCTTCAGCCCCCAAGCCTGCCATCTGATGCGGTAACAGCGCACTAATCACCACAATGGTACCAACAAAGAAAATCAGCAGTCGCCAGATTGCGGCATTAATCGCTTTAGGGACATTCTTGGCTGGATCTTTGGTTTCACCGGCAGCAACACCAATCAGTTCGGTACCAGAGAAGGCGAAGTTCACAATCAGCATGGTTGCAAAAATAGGGAACAAACCTTGAGGGAACCAGCCTTGAGCGGTCAGGTTGCTAAATAAAGGTGCAGAAGTGTGATCTTGGAATGAAAGCACACCAAAGATTGCCAATAAGCCTAGAATAATAAAGCTGATCACGGTTACAACTTTGACCAGGGATAGCCAAAATTCAGACTCTGCAAATAACTTTGTTGAACTCATATTGAGTCCAAAAACAATCGCTGCAAAAAAGATGGTCCAAATCCAGACCGAAATTTGCGGGAACCATTCCTGCATCAGCAGGGCTGCGGCAGTAAATTCGGTTCCAAGGGTGGCAGTCCAGGTTAGCCAGTATAACCAGGTAACCATATAGCCGGTACCTGGACCAATGTAACTGCGTGCATAGGTACCAAAAGAACCCGATTCGGGCATGTGTACCGCAAGCTCACCCAGGCAAAGCATGACTGCATAGGCAATTAAACCGCCTAATACATAGGAGATGATGGCACCTACAGGCCCCGTTTGTGCAATGACTTCACCCGAACCTAAAAATAAACCTGTTCCGATTGCGCCACCAAGCGAAATCATGACCAGATGTCGAGTACTCATAGCGCGTTTTAAAGGCGCAGAATTGCCCTGATGCGAAGCATCATTCGGAGTATGAGATGACTGCATAAGAGAAAAATGAAAAAAGAAATGAAGCGAGCTATTGTAGTGAAAAACTACAAATCTGCAATGTAATAATGATAAGTATTGGAGCTTGAATGATCGTATAGCACGATATATGGCGACCCTACGGGGATTCGAACCCCGGTTACCGCCGTGAAAGGGCGATGTCCTAGGCCTCTAGACGATAGGGTCGTAAGGAGGTGATGCGTATATTATGGATTTTTAAGAGGGCTGTCAAACCTGTAATTGTGTTATTTTTAAAATATTGAATTAACTGCATAAAAAATGACAAATCTAAAATTAAAAAGCGCAGTTTTTAAACTGCACTTGATCTGTAGCTCTAAAACGGTATTAATTTTTAGCGTGATACAATCAGTACCAATGTGCCGCCTAGGGACAACATAATGAGATAATGTGTGGTCATCACTCTTTTTGCGATGGCTTACGCTTCTCAGTAGATGAATGCTACCAAGGTTGAGTGGGAGGTTGCATAAGATAAAAACAGGTTGAAATTATTATTTTTAAGTATTTGTTATGTGAATTTTAAAATAAATAAAATTTTCGAAGATGTAGAAGGGCTTTTAAAGACATTCAATAAAAAAGACCACAAATTAGTGGTCTGGTGTCTGATATTTCTGAGGCTGCTCTTGTGCTGGAGTGATCGATGAATCTTTGGCTGGAGCTTCATCTTTACTGACAATATATAAATATAAAGCAGAGGGAAGGAGGATGATTAAAACAAGAAAAATTTTTTTCAACATGATTTCAGGGTCATTGATTTCAATAGAGTGAACTTAGCATGCAAATGGCCATAAAAAAAGAGCACCGAAGTGCTCAGGAGTTAAACTTTAAATAACTTGGATGAGAACTTACTTGAATTAGAATTTAAAGGTGATGTCAGCAACAAAGCGACGGCCTTCTTCAGAATATGGAGCTCCACTATCTGTAACCGAAACATTTTGTTTGTTTAGCAGATTGCTAATGGTAAGACCCGTTGTGAGGGTGTGACGATTGCTAACTTGCCAATCATAAGCAACACGTGAATCCCAAGTAAAGCGGCTAGCAAAATCTTCTTTTTCCATCACATTTACTTCGTTACCATTTTGTGTGGTTATTTTTTCACCTTTGCTGACATAATTGCTTGAACCTGAACGATAGTTCAGGAAGTTATAAATTTTAAAATTTTTATCTAAACTTTCGATATTCCAGCTTAAACGCGCAGTAATGGGTTGATCATTGGTAGGTAGATTGCTTTTGAGAATTTCTTTACCCTCAATAATAACCGTAGTGTTATAGCCAGCAGAGTTGTCATCAGTCATTCTGAAGTTGCCACGGAACGTTTTATTGTCTATATAACTGATACCTAAGCCAAAGGCATGATCTAGATTTAATAAAGTGTAAGGATGAAGGGTAGTTACATTGAAAGAATAGGTATCAGATTTTCCACCATTTGCATTAATGAAGGTACGTGGTTCACCCTCTTGTGCTTTTTGCTGGCGTACCTGATCGTGGAAGGCACGATTCACCCATTTAAGTTCAATATCAAAGTTGTTTAGTTTGCTATTTAAAGCCAGTAATTTTTCATCGCTATAGGGTGTGTCTAAATCTGTGGCCTTGGTTCCACCAGTGCCTGGATTGTTGGTTAATACCCAGCCATAGTTGTTATCGGCTGACCAATTATCCGAATATTGTGTACCTCGGTTTAACTTGCCATTGTTGATGTAAGCTTTTTCATCCAGTTCGGTAATTAAATAGGTTGAACCATAGTAACGGTTATAACCAGAAGTCAGCTTGAGTGCCTCATTGCCAAAAGGGGTGTACTGTAGGTTGAAACGGGGTGCAAGATTAAAATTATCCGCTAAAGATTCGTAATCTCCCCGTAGACCTAAGCGTGCAGACCAATTATTCCATTGAATAAGATCTTCGAGAAATACAGCCCCTTGATCCTGACGAGCTGTGTACTCACCAGCACCATAATAAGCACCATAATTGGTAAATTGACCTTGCCATTTCTTGTATTTTAGTGAAGCCTCATCACATAAAATATCACCTAATGCACAAATTTTACCCTTGAGATTTTGGCGTGTTGTATAGGTGGTGGTTGCTTCAGGCCGAATCCAAGAGCCTTCATTATGTTTATATTCAGCACCGACCTTGAATTGATGGGTTGTATTTAAAAAATGGATGGGATTAAACAGGGCTTTAATATCATAGCTCAGGTTTTCTTGGGCATTGATTAAAGTACCCCCTGTGCCACCTTCGCTCAGTGTCTGGCTTTCTCTCCAATCTTTGGAACCTTCGGAATAGTCCCATAAAACAGTGTAGTTCTGTTTCATCTTTCTTTCTGATTCAGTCGTACGATAATTTAAGTTTTGTTCAATCGTGACATTTTTAACGCGATCTATGGCATTGATAAACGCTGTATGTGTTGCAGTTTGGGTATTGAAATTTGAATTGATCAGGTTCTTGGTATAACCATCTTTGTCATAAGAAAAGTAGTCATAGCCAAATTGATATTTATGATCCTCATTCAAATTAGAATATGTGGTTAAACCTATACTGTCATTGTTTTCTTCAGTTTTTATTTTATCTTCAGCAAAGCCACTGAGCACGGGAATGCGTGAATTTCGTTGTGCAGCAGTAAAATTGAGTCCCCATTGTTCTGAAAGGCGGCCATACAGATTGGTGCTTAAACCTTGAGTGGTATATTCACGATGATGTTTAGAATCTTGGCTATCTTCAAAAGCAGCTTCTTCTTTTGCGTCGATATAATTAAAGCGTGACCATGCATCGGTTGTATAGTCGTAACTCACAGAACCATGCATCTTGCCTACTTCGGTTTTAGGTGCACAGATTTTTGCGGAAATTACCCCACCTTGGAAATCACCATGTTCAGCACTGACATTACTGTCTAAGACTGTTAATTCACATAATAAGTCGGTGCTGATATTTGCAGTTTGTGAGCTATTTGGAAAGCTGGTGAAGTTGGTGTCTGCACTGGCCCCAATTGGGTCAAAGGTGTTGCTGGTGTTGACACCATTAACAACGAACTTATTGGAAAAAAAGGGTGCGCCATTAATTGAAATTTCTTCAGGTGCTAAAGAAGCTTGAGTGCCTGCATTAAGCGAATCACGTTGAAATTGAACGTTACTATTGAGGCGTAAAAATTCAGTAATGGATTTTTTACCATTTGGCATTTGTTTTAATTGGTCAGCATGATAGGTAGTTTGACCGACATCATTAGCTTGTTCTGCCTCTAGTACAATCGTTTCTAATTTAACTTGAGCCTCAGGTGTATTTTGCTTATTCGTTTCTGCAAAAACAGGAGTACTCAGCACAGTTAGTACGGCAAAGCTAAGAGGAGAGTGATTAAATCGCATAGCTAGTGATTATGTAAATGAAAATGAGAGTGATTATCATTATAAATGTTGAATTAAGCAATAGAAATGAGAATTATTTTCAATAAAATATTTTAATAGAAACTAAAATAATCAATAGGATAGATATGGATATTTAGCAATATAGCGAAATCTAAAGAATAGAATGCTTTTAAGAAATTGGATTAAAGCGAAGAGAAATAATAGATGGCGACCCTACGGGGATTCGAACCCCGGTTACCGCCGTGAAAGGGCGATGTCCTAGGCCTCTAGACGATAGGGTCGTTTAGAAGATGGCGGTATCTTATTGATCCGCCACCAAGGTGTCAAGTAGATGGGGTGCGAGTTTGTTCAAAATATAGCAAAACAGTTCTGCAGTCTTTTGAGTGTCGTATAAAGCAGAGTGTGCTTCCTTACCATCGAACTCAATTCCAGCCTGAATACAGGATTTTGCCAGTACGGTTTGACCAAACATCACGGCACTTAAAGTCACCGTGTCAAATACCGAAAAACTGTGAAACGGATTTTGATTTTTAGTGCCTGTACGCGCAATCGCAGCTTGTACAAAGCCCAAATCAAAATGTGCATTATGACCGACTAAAACGGCATGGGTGCAGTTTTGCTGGCGACGTACTTCATTGACCGATTTGAAAATACGTTTTAATGCACTTTTTTCATCTTCCGCCATGGCAATACGCATTGGGTTGGAAGGGTCTATACCAATAAAATCCAAGGAACGACGGTCTAAATTTGCCCCTTCAAAAGGATTAATATGTGCATGGTGCGCTTCACCAGGTACAAATTGACCTTCTTCATTATAAATAATCGGGATTGCTGCAATTTCCAGTAAGGCATCGGTCTGTGAGTTAAAACCTGCTGTCTCGACATCGACAACAACAGGTAAAAATCCACGGAAACGCTGACCAATCACTGGTTGGGTTTCATCTGTCACACTTTTCTCCATTGGATGGTCTTACCCGCATACAGTGGGATAATCTGTTCACCATCCAAATAGTCTAAACTTTCCGGAATAACTTGCTCTTCTTTGACCAGAGTAATGGTATTGGTATTGCGTGGCAGGCCATAGAAGTCAGCACCAAAGTGGCTGGCAAAACCTTCCAGGCGATCAAGTCGGCCTGCCTGATCAAAAGCTTGAGCATATAATTCAATTGCGGTAGGTGCGCTATAGCAACCGGCACAGCCACAGGCATTTTCTTTGGCATTTTTTGAATGCGGAGCACTGTCTGTTCCCAAGAAAAACTTGGGATTAGAACTGGTCGCAACTTCAAGCAAGGTTTGCTGATGGGTTTGACGTTTTAAAATCGGTAAACAATAGAAATGCGGTTTGATACCACCCACCAGCATATCGTTACGGTTAAACAATAAATGCTGTGGGGTAATTGTCGCAGCTACATTACGGTCTTGTTCAAGGACAAAATGTGCAGCTTCACTGGTGGTGATATGTTCTAGCACCAGTTTAAGCTTTGGAAACTGTTTTAATAAAGGTGAAAGGACTTCATCTAAAAAGCGTTTTTCACGATCAAAAATATCCACATGGTTATGCGTGACTTCACCATGCAGCAGTAATGGAACCTGATGTTCTTCAAGCTGTTCAATCACAGCATAGACTTTACGAATATCGCTGACGCCATTGTCTGAATTTGTGGTTGCACCGGCTGGATACAGCTTGATGGCATTGACATGTTCAGATTCTTTGATTTTTTTGACTTCGCTCGGTTGGGTATGGTCAGTAAAATAAAGTACCATACGCGGATCAAATGCGACACCCTCAGGCACATGCGCCATAATGCGTTCACGATAAGCCACTGCTTCTTCAACTGTTTTAATCGGAGGGACCGTATTTGGCATACAGATGGCACGTGCAAACTGCTTGGCAAGATCTGGAACTGTGCGTTTTAAAGATAAACCGTCACGTAAGTGAGCATGCCAATCGTCTGGCTGGAGAAGAGTAAGAGTATTCAAGGCCATTTCAATCGAAGAAATAAAACAGATGATAATCCATAAAGTGTGAAAATGGTAACGAGAATTACAGACAAATGGTTATATATATTTAATTCTAAATAAGAAAAATATGTTATTTTTAGTAACTAAAAGAAGAAAGAAATGCTGGGCAATGGAATCCAAGTATAATCTAGCGAAATTACAATATGATAAAGAAAAGATAGAAGAGCTGATTACGCGGCAAAGTCAACGCGTAGGGCAGGTTTTTCCCAAAAAAATGGAACAGGAATTTTGGTCGAAAAACTTGGAACGTGCTCGTAAGCATGTAGAGAAATATTTGTGGGGCGGTGTTTTATCTTATTTCATTTTTATTCTGGTGATTTTACCCAGCGATTACTGGGTGATCGACAAACAGTACTTCAAGCATGATTTTCTGAACTGTAGTCTAGGTTTGGCCAATGGTGCTCTATGCCTGTTGGTATTATTTGCTTTTTCTCATTTTCCTAAGCTGCGTCCATATTTTGCCCAGGCTTCCATGGCCATTATGTTCTGGGCCATTGTTTCCACATCCTGGTTAACCTTGACGGTAGACACGATTGCCTTGCGGCAACAAGGCTTGGCCATCCTCTGCATGATTTACATTGTGAGTTCTCTGATTACCGGGGTAAAGCCGTTTCATATGCTCATTGCTGGTTTATCAGCTGCTTTTGTCACCACCATTTTGTTTTTTACGCTTAAAGTTGATTTTAATGTCATGGTGTTGGGGCGTATTCTTTTTGGCAGCTGTATCTTTGCTTATGTGATTAGCCAGATGATTTTTGCACGTGAACGGATGATTTATTTATATTCCATGCGTGCCAAAATTAGCGAAAAAATGCATCGTATTCATAATTCAGAGTTGTTGCATTTAAGTCAGCATGATGGCCTGACCAAAATTTCAAACCGTCGTACTTTCGATGAAATGATGGAAGTATTTTATGAACAAACCCGTCAAGAACACTGTGCATTGGCGATTCTATTTATTGATATTGATTTTTTTAAAAACTATAACGATTTTTATGGACACCAGAAAGGCGATGATGTGATTTCGTCTATTGCCAAATCTATTAAAAATGCCATTCGGCATATGGACTTTGTAGCACGCTATGGCGGAGAGGAGTTTGTCGTATTATTGCCTGAAACGGATGCACATGGTGCTTATGCTGTAGCGTCAAATATATTTAAGAGCATCGAGCGTTTAGAAATTCCTCACGAAAAATCTTCAATATCCGATTTTATTACCATTAGTTTGGGAATTACCGTTTATCATGGTGAAGCCGAGCTGAGTAAAGAAGAATTATTGGAAATTGCTGATCAGGCTTTATATCGTGCCAAGAATTTAGGCCGTAACCAGATTTATTATCAATCTCTTCGTTCTTATATCCCTGAAAGTGAATTAATAAAATCATAAACAGGTCATATAAAAAAACCGCTCTTTGGAGCGGTTTTTTTATATCAAAAACAAACTTATTTGTTTTTGTCTTTTAATTGAGGAACTGCTGAACCTGTACCAACTGCAAGTAAGCCTGCACCTGTATAGATACCCAATTTTGCGCGAGTATCAGTGATGTCAAGGTTACGCATAGTCAATTGACCAATACGGTCAGCAGGACTAAACATAGAATCACCTTTCTCCATAGTCAAACGCTCAGCTTCATAAGTGAGGTTAGGAGATTCAGTGTTCATGATGGTGTAATCGTTACCACGACGAAGTTCTAAAGTCACAGTACCTGTGATTGCTTTAGCTACCCAGCGTTGTGCAGTTTCACGAAGCATAAGCGCTTGAGAATCGAACCAACGGCCTTGGTACAACAAACGACCTAAACGCAGACCGTTGATACGGTATTGTTCGATAGTATCTTCGTTATGAATACCTGTTACTAGACGTTCGTAAGCGATATGAAGAAGAGCCATACCTGGTGCTTCATAGATACCGCGTGATTTTGCTTCGATGATACGGTTTTCGATCTGGTCAGACATACCTAGACCATGACGACCACCGATACTGTTGGCTTCAAGAATGAATTCCACTGGATTTTCAATGCGTTGACCGTTAATTGCAACAGGGAAGCCTTCTTCGAAAGTAATCGATACTTCTTCAGGTTTGATTTCAACGTCATCTTTCCAGAAAGCAACGCCCATAATTGGATCAACGATTTTGATACCGGCATTCAGGTATTCAAGATCTTTCGCTTCGTGAGTGGCACCCAACATGTTTGAATCAGTTGAGTAGGCTTTTTCTTTTGACATTTTATAGTCAAAACCGTTGTCGATCAGGAACTGTGACATTTCCGCACGACCACCAAGCTCATCAATAAAGGTTTGGTCTAACCAAGGCTTGTAGATTTTAAGCGCAGGATTGGTCAACAAACCATAACGGTAGAAACGTTCAATGTCGTTACCTTTATAAGTTGAACCATCACCCCAAATGTTGACGTCATCTTCTTTCATTGCCGTAACAAGCATGGTACCCGTTACTGCACGGCCCAATGGCGTAGTGTTGAAGTAAGGAACACCACCAGTGCTGATGTGGAAAGCGCCACATTGAATAGCAGCAATACCTTCTAATGCAAGCTGTAAACGACAATCAACTAAGCGAGCTTTAACTGCGCCATACGCTTCCGCTTTACGAGGAATCGCATCGTAGTCGTCTTCATCAGGCTGACCTAAGTTAGCTGTATAAGCATAAGGTTCTGCGCCTTTTTGTTTCATCCACAAAAGAGCAGCTGAAGTATCTAGACCACCAGAAAAGGCAATACCAACTTTTTTGCCTACAGGGACATTCTGCAAGATAGTTGCATTATCAGTCATTGTTAATCCTAACGATATGAAATAGGCACCGAGAAATTTGGTGGCCCAAGAAAATACACATTTCTTCAATTGTAGCACTATTTTATTTCTAATGGTTTTACAAAAGAAAATCTCGTTGAAAATTTGAAATTGATAGATTCAACATATTGTTATACGCAAAGATTTTGATTGAATGGAGAAGTTCTCGACCAGTCATTTGTGATAAAGATGTGATAAAAGAGATAGCGATAATGATTTAAACAAAAAAAGCGCACGGTAAACAAATATGGGGATTAAAAATAAAGTGGTATCATTCATAAAAAAAACATTGATGCAAATATTAAAAACAATACTGGGAAAAATAAATCAGTTAATCAATGATTTAATTATTATCATTCAAGGAGTTAAAAAATACTTCGCTGCCTCGCAATTTACAGGTTATAACCCCAAACTTGCTTACTATCTTCGATTAACGCAAATCCTTCATATCACTTTGTTTATTTTACTTTTTATTTTTACAAGACAGGAGATCATGCAAAATCCCTTTACGGTGTTGTTTTTTGCTAGTCTTTTAGGATCGCTGCTATTTTTTTCACATCGTCTTTCTTTAAAGGTCAGTACCGGGACTGAACAGGTGAGAAAGCAGGTCCGCTATTTTTTATTGTTGCTGTTATTTTGTTATGGCGAGGGGACGTGGGGAATGATCCTGTTACCGATTATCCTGATAGCGAAATATACTCTGGATCAATATTGGCAGAGCGATTTGGATATTTATTTGGGAAAGTTTCATACTCAGCCGAAACGGAGACAGCATTGAATCATAATCTCAACCATTATGAGGATATTGATCCGATGGGACAAGCACTGCTTAAATGATCATTCTAGCTACGTTTGATGCTGAAACAGGGACAGCGAATAACCATAATTTTTTTTAAAAGCACGGCCCAGAGAAGATTGATCTGCATAGCCGAGCTGTAAAGCGATGTCGGTATAAGACAGCTGGTTCTGCTTCAGTAAGCTCAGGCAATATTTCATTTTGATCTGTTCAATCAACTGTCGGTAAATAATCCCTTGTTGTTTGAGTTTACGTTGCAAATTACGTTTGGACATGTGAAAGCTTTGCGCAAAGGTTTCAAGTTCAGGCAGTGCTTGTCCCATGTCCAGATGCTGTTGAATGATATATTCCAGTTGGGCAGTTAACGTATTTTTGATGGAATCATTATGCTGTAACCATTGCTCTGCTTGCTGGCTGAGCAGTGAAATCAGGATCTCGTCAGGTTGAGGCAGCGGGGTATCTAGCTGATGATTTGCATAGACAAAAGCATAGCGTGAAGCATTCATGATGACCGGGCATTGAAAGATATGTTCATAAATGTGCATCGGCATGGTTGCTGAATGTGCAATTTCGATACGTTGGCATTTTAAGTTTTGCTGTGTAAATAACTGCTGAATAATCAAATGAATGGCAAACAGATTGATTTCATTTAAGGCAATACTGTCACTGTTCCAAAATGGCCAGGTTACGGCACTTTCAAATGCTTTCTGCTCCAGATGAATATTCTCACCGCCAGTATGATCAATAATTAAAGTGCCATATTTTTCAATGTATTGAGCTGCCTCCAGAAAGGTCTTGGCATGGGAAGAAATATAGCCCACCAGTCCATAATGTTTTAGTTCACAATTTTGAGCAATATCAAAGTAAAGCTGCGATGAAACTTGAGATCGTTTTAGGATGTTTAGAAAATCATTGAACTGGCTAAGTGGTTTTTTCTCAAGAATATTGCTTTCTGCTAGTTCTGCAAGATGTGTTGATTCGGTAGCTGTCAGCAAGTCAAGTAATTTGTGCTGCACCATATAACGATACAGAATTTGAAAATAGGCATGGGATATTAGAATTTCGCTCATTTTTTATCATTTTTGGCATCTCAAGTATAAAATATGGCTTTTATGGTCGAGAAGTAAAGCTATATTTTATTCAAAATAGCATCATGATGAACAATGAGAATAAGATGATGAACGCTAAAATACATTTTAATGTCGATCCAGTTGTACGTAGCAATCTCGATTTTCATTTGGAAAATATGAAAAAAGATTGGTTTGATAATGATCCTTTTAAATCGCGCTTTTTTGATGCAGTGAGTATCTTATTTCCAGATGGTGAGCGCTATTTTATTGAAAGTGTCCGTCAATATAGAGATCAAATTCAGGATGAAAAACTAAAGTTACATGTGGCTGACTTTATCCGTCAGGAGGCACAACATGGCATAGCACATACCAAGATGAATCAGGTTCTAGAAGCGAAAGGGTTACCTGCACATCAAATTGCGAAAGAAGGTAAGCTGATATTTGATTGGATGTCGAATAATCTATCATCACGCTTAAATGTAACTTTTACGGCTGCATTCGAACATTTAACAGCATTAATGGCAGAGAGTTTTTTTGGCGAAAAAAGAACATTTGCCCATGCTGACCCTTATGTACGTGCTTTATTGGCATGGCACTCTATTGAGGAAATGGAGCATAGGGACGTTGTGTATGATGTGATGATGCAAGTGGGTGACGTTCCTGAGTGGATGCGTAAAATGGTATTTCCATTTGCTATTATGCACATGATGGGTTTTAGCTTAGTCAGAACTGAAGCACTTTTACGCCACGAGGGTTATTCCATTTCAGCACGTATTAAAATGTTTGCTCAAGGAGTGCCTTGGCTTCTGAGTAAACAAGGTTTAGGGAAAAATAAGAAACAATTGTTTGCATGGCTCAAAAAAGATTTTCACCCTAGTCAGCACCCAATAATTGCTCAATATGATGTTTGGGTGAATGTGCTGGCCGAAACCCATGATCCGATTCAGGCTGGACAGGCATTTTGGGAAGCGGGTAGGGAATAAGTGTGGGATGACAGGATAAATTTAAAAAGCCATATAGGGTGATCAGACCAATATGGCTTTTATGTTTTGCTGTATTTGTAAGTTATGTGGCTAAAATTACCGCTATGCACAGTAATATACGACTAAAGTTGTAGTCTTGGGTTTTAATTTTGTATACAAAAGAAAAAATATAAATAAAAACAAGCAATTTATTGAAACTGTACTCAGTTGGGTGATTTAAAAAAGTTGATCTTTTACTCGAAATTATTTGTTAAATTGGTCATACCAATAATTATTTTAATAGGCCATTATTGATCTTTAATTAAACAAAAATTACCATAATCGCCATAATGTGAATTATTTTTTTAATTAATTCTATATTGGTCATACCAATATTGATTAATACAAGGCAATTCAAATCATTTCTAGCAGACCAGTGAGCATTTCAAGGAGATGACAATGCTTCAACAATGGCAACAGATTTACGATCCTATGGGCAATATCTGGCTTTCCAGTTTGATCGCCCTGATCCCCATTATTTTTTTCTTTTTAGCGCTTGCGGTATTCCGTATGAAAGGCAGTGTAGCGGGAACAATTACCGTGATCCTTGCGCTTCTGGTTTCACTATTTTCCTATCAAATGCCAGCCATGATGGCTTTTGCATCGATGGTTTATGGTTTTTTCTATGGCCTGTGGCCAATTGCCTGGATCATTATCGGTGCCGTATTTCTATATAAAATTTCTGTCAAAACCGGACAGTTTGATATTATCCGCTCGTCCATTCTGTCCATTACCGAAGATCAGCGTTTACAGATGTTGCTGGTGGGGTTTGCTTTTGGTACCTTTCTTGAAGGTGCAGCAGGTTTTGGTGCTCCGGTAGCCATTACTGCCGCATTACTGGTGGGCTTAGGTTTTAAACCCTTGTATGCAGCGGGTTTGTGCCTGATTGTGAATACCGCTCCTGTTGCCTTTGGTGCGATGGGGATTCCAATTATTGTAGCCGGGCAGGTTTCTGGGGTAGATACCATGGAAATCAGCCAGATGGTAGGACGTCAGTTACCGTTTATGGTTCCAGTCGTATTATTCTGGATTATGGCGATTATGGATGGCTGGCGTGGTGTGAAAGAAACATGGCCAGCGGTGATTGTGGGTGGTGGATCATTTGCACTTGCTCAATATTTAACATCTAACTTTGTTGGTCCTGAACTGCCAGATATTACCGCTGCAATTGCATCACTTGTTTCTTTAACTGTTTTGCTCAAATTCTGGCAGCCAAAACATATCTTCCGTTTTAGTGATATGGATACAGCACTTGATGCGAACACAGTAGCAGATGCTAACAAGACTTATACCATTGGCCAGATTGCCAAAGCATGGTCGCCGTTTGCCATTTTAACGGTGATGGTCACCATCTGGAGTATCAAGCCCTTTAAGGATTTATTTGCTAAGGATGGTGCGCTGCATGATCTGGTTATTTCCATCAAGGTGCCGTATTTGCATCAGCTGATCCAAAAGATGCCACCAGTGGTTCCTGAAATTAAGGACTATGATGCCATCTATAAATTTGACTGGATTTCTGCTACCGGTACAGCCATTTTCATTGCCGCCATCATCACCATCATTTTCCTGAAAATGAAGCCAAAAGCAGCAGTCATCACTTTTGGCGAAACCATCAATGAATTGAAAGTTCCTATTTATTCGATTGGTATGGTACTGGCCTTTGCCTTTATTGCTAATTATTCAGGCATGTCGGCCACGCTGGCTTTAGCACTGGCACATACAGGGCAGGCATTTACTTTCTTCTCGCCATTTTTGGGCTGGATAGGCGTGTTCCTGACCGGTTCAGACACATCTGCCAATGCACTGTTCTCGGCACTTCAGGCCACCACGGCACAACAGATTGGCGTGCCAGAAGTATTGCTGGTTGCGGCCAATACTAGTGGTGGTGTAACCGGGAAAATGATTTCACCTCAATCGATTGCAATTGCCTGTGCTGCCGTAGGTCTGGTCGGTAAAGAATCTGATTTGTTCCGCTTTACCGTGAAACACAGTATCTCCTTTACCGTGATGATTGGTATTATCATTACCTTACAAGCCTATGTGTTCCCATGGATGATTCCATAAACCGGAATTGATGCAAGAGTAGAGAAATGCAGATGAAAGTTTCCGACCAAGCCGTACAGCAGCTCCGCATGTTGATTGAACAGAGCAATATGCAGGTTGGAGACCGTTTGCCTGCAGAACGTAAATTATGTGAACAGCTCGGGGTATCGCGTTCATCTTTGCGTGAAGCGATTCAACATTTGGTCAGTATGGGCATGTTGCTCAGCAAGGCTGGCTCGGGAACCTTTTTGCAGTTGCTGCCAGGTGCCTGGACCAATCATCAAATTGTAGAACCTTTAAGCAACTTGATTGATCAAGACCCTGCTTACCGTTTTGATGTGCAGGAAGCGCGCAGCGTTTTAGAGGGTGGTACCGCCTGGTATGCCGCGCAGCGCGCCACAGCAGCAGACCTGGAAAATATACGCCGTTGCTATGATCAGATTGCTCATTATCAAGCCATTGGGGATGATGAGCAGTCGGCAAAAGCGGATGCCGAATTCCATTTAGCCATTGCCGAAGCCTCACATAATTTAGTGCTAATACAGATGATGCGCAGCCTGTTTGACCTGTTGAAATACAATGTGGTTTTGGGCCGGCGCAAAGTTTATAGCGAATCGCACCGTTTTGATCAATTGCATGATCAGCACTTTCAGGTGATGGATGCAATTGAACGCCGTGATCCTGATGCTGCACGCAGTGCAGTCTGTGGACACATTGAGTTTGTAGTACAACAGGTACGTTTGATTGATGAAGAAGAAGCTCGTCGCCAGCGTGCCAGTAGATTAAACAGGATATAAGCATGATTATTTCTTCTGCGAATGATTATCGTGAAGCCGCTAGACGCCGCTTGCCACCGTTTTTATTTCATTACATTGATGGTGGTGCGTACGCGGAATATACACTGAAGCGTAATGTGGAAGATTTATCAAAAATTGCGTTGAGACAACGTGTACTGAATGACATGTCGCAGTTAAGCCTGGAAACCAAACTGTTTGATGAAACCCTATCGATGCCAGTAGCGCTGTCGCCAGTGGGCTTAACAGGGATGTATGCACGTCGTGGGGAAGTTCAGGCGGCAGTGGCAGCAGATAAAAAAGGGATTCCATTTACCTTGTCTACGGTTTCAGTCTGTCCGATTGAAGAAGTGGCGCCAGCGATTCAGCGTCCAATGTGGTTCCAGCTGTATGTGCTACGTGACCGCGGCTTTATGAAAAATGCCTTGGAACGTGCCAAAGCTGCTGGCTGTTCAACCTTGGTGTTTACGGTAGATATGCCGGTACCTGGTGCGCGTTACCGTGATGCACACTCGGGTATGAGCGGGCCAAATGCAGCAATGCGCCGTTATATGCAATCCTGTTTCCATCCGCATTGGGCATGGAATGTTGGCATGATGGGTCGTCCACATGACCTGGGTAATATTTCAAAATATTTGGGTAAGCCTACAGGTCTTGAAGATTACATTGGCTGGTTGGGCAATAACTTTGATCCGTCCATTTCATGGAAAGATCTGGAGTGGATTCGTGAGTTCTGGGATGGTCCAATGGTGATCAAAGGCATTTTAGACCCTGAAGATGCCAAGGATGCAGTACGTTTCGGTGCCGATGGTATTGTGGTTTCCAACCATGGTGGTCGTCAGCTGGATGGCGTATTGTCTTCTGCACGTGCGCTTCCACCGATTGCCGATGCGGTTAAAGGCGACATCAAAATTCTAGCCGATTCGGGTATCCGTAATGGTCTGGATGTGGTGCGTATGCTGGCCTTAGGTGCGGATACCTGTATGTTGGGTCGTGCCTTTGTCTATGCACTGGGCGCTGCCGGTGGTGAAGGTGTTTCCAATCTACTTGAATTGATTGATAGAGAAATGCGCGTGGCAATGACGCTGACCGGTGCCAAAACCATTGCCGATATTACTTCGGATTGTTTGGTGAAGCTAGATAGAGAGTTGGCTGAGTGATGATTACCTAAACTTTTCTTTGAAAAGAAGGAGTTCCCCCTCTTTATTAAAGAGGGGTTAGGGGAGATTTCTAGAATTTATAAATTAATAAATTCTAGAAAATAGCTTCGTAATTTTTTCTCCCAGTCTCTGTTAAGCATATAGATAATAAATTGAAGCAAGATGAGTTTAGACGGAGTCTTATCGTGAAAAAGCAGATATTGGGAGCTCAGCTGTTACTTTGGTTTTGCCCAAAGTAACCAAAGGCATTTGTCATCCGTTGAACTCGTCAAATAACAAAACGAATTAATCTCTCGCAGAAACATTGAGGTCCTATTTCAGTCTGCCTCAAACAGCAACGGATGACGTTTTCGTGTATCAAATGTTAGTTATGATGATATTTCTAAAGCGTATTAAAAGAGCGGCGAGTAGCTCAAAAATGACTTTAGAAAAGGATTAGAAATATGTTCACGCAATCAAATTCACAACAAACAATCCAAAAAATGATAAACATCGTGGGCAGGCAGCATGTCCTGACTGATGACAATGACACCCGTTTATATCGCCAAGGTCGACGCTATGGTTCGGGGCAGGTTTTGGCTGTGGTTGCTCCCGGGTCATTGCTGGAGCAGTGGCAAGTCTTGCAAGCTGCGGTGGATGCAGACTGTATTGTGATTCTGCAGGCAGCCAATACCGGACTCACAGGTGGATCAACACCGTTTGGCGATGATTATGATCGACCCGTGATTTTGATCAGTACACGCCGTTTAGCCGGTATTCAAGTGATTAATGAAGGTAAACAGGTCATTTGTTTACCCGGTGCTACACTGGACAAACTGGAAAAAGAACTGGCACCTTTCAATCGTGAGCCGCATTCGGTGATTGGTTCCTCCTGTATAGGTGCTTCAGTTTTGGGTGGGGTTTGTAATAACTCAGGCGGTGCACTGGTTCGCCGGGGTCCGGCCTATACAGAACTGGCGCTGTATGCCCGAGTAAATGAAGCAGGACAACTGGAACTGGTGAATCACTTAGGCGTGAATTTAGGTTCAAACCCAGAAGATATTTTAACCAGACTGCAAAACCAAAACTATCAGATTGCCGATATTGAAAATAATCCAGGTTGCTGTGCTTCAGATCAGCACTATGCGCATGATGTTACGCAGGTCGATGAAAATACCCCGGCACGTTTTAATGCCGATCCATCCCGTTTGTTTGAAGCATCCGGTTCGGCAGGCAAGGTGTGTGTATTTGCAGTCCGTCTGGATACCTTTGAAAAAATTCCAAGCCAAGTATTTTATGTCGGCACCAACACCCAGCAAGATTTAACCGCAATTCGCCGTTTTTTATTGACCGATTTACCACGCTTACCGATTGCAGGTGAATATATTCATCGTGTGGCTTACGACATTGGTGCGGAATACGGCAAAGATACCTTCATGTTTATTGAAAAATTTGGAACGGCTAAAGTCCCGGCTGCCTTTGCCATGAAAGACAAGGTGGATGGTTATTTAGAAAAATTTGGCATGAAAGGATTGTCAGATAAAGTCCTGCAACTGGTGACCAAATTTTTACCCTCACATTTACCGAAACGCATGAATGAGTTTCGTGATCTGTATGAGCATCATCTGGTTTTGCGTATAGAAAATCAGGATGTGGAGCAGGTTGGGAAATTTTTAAAACAATATTTTGCTGAAAATATCACAGGTAATTATTTCCTGTGTAGTGAAGAAGAAGGACGTAAAGCCTTTTTGCATCGCTTTGCTGTAGCTGGAGCTGCCATTCGTTATCGCGATACTCATCGTTCAGAAGTGGAAGATATTGTGGCTCTGGATATTGCCTTACGTCGTAATGACCGTGAATGGGTAGAGACTTTACCCAAGGAAATGGATGAGCTGATTATTCATAAACTTTATTATGGCCATTTTTTATGTCATGTGTTCCATCAAGACTATATTGTCAAAAAAGGCGTTGATCCTTTGGCGATAGAACATCAAATGTGGAATTTGTTAGATCAACGTGGCGCAGAATATCCCGCTGAACATAATGTCGGACATTTATATGTCGCCAAACCGGCTTTAAAAAATCATTATCAAAAGCTCGATCCAACCAACAGTTTTAATGTGGGGATTGGTTATACCTCAAAATTAAAATACTGGAATTAGGAAACTAAATTAAAAAGCTGAATTAAAATAAAAAATATGAAGTAGTTCTGTCTCAGGCGCAGTCTAACAACTGTGCTTTTTTTTATGAGAAATTGACTGTTTCGTCAGACAATGTTTAAAAGAAGTCATAAACAAAAAATTAAAAATAGGTAAAGTAATATGCAACAAGTTGCAAAGCCAATATATTAAGGATCCATCATGACAACTAGCTATGCAAATATTTTAAAACCGCTACATTTGGGATTTACGACCATTAAAAACCGTGTCGTGATGGGTTCCATGCATACAGGTCTGGAAGACCGTTTTTATAATTATCCTAAACTGGCCGCATATTTTGGCGAGCGGGCAAAAGGTGGCGTAGGGCTGATTATCACTGGTGGGATTTCACCGAACCGTCAGGGCTGGTTGCTTCCTGCGGGTGGTACCATGAACACTTTGGGTGATGTAGCACCCCATCGTTTGGTGACGCATGCCGTGCATAAGCATGGCGCAAAAATTTTGATGCAGATTCTTCATTCTGGCCGTTATGGCTATCAGCCTTTTGTGGTGTCTGCCAGTCCAATTAAATCGCCAATTTCGCCGTTTAAACCACGTCAAATGAGTGAAAAGCAGATTCTCGAAACTATCCACGATTATGTGCATACGGCCAGCATTGCGAAAAAAGCCGGCTATGATGGTGTGGAAATTATGGGTTCTGAAGGCTATTTGCTGAATCAGTTTTTAAGTCGTCATGTCAATCAGCGTACTGACCGCTGGGGTGGTGACATTGAAAACCGCATGCGTTTTGCCGTAGACATTGTCAAAGCCATCCGTAAAAAAATTGGCGAAAACTTTATTATCTGTTTCCGTTTGTCGATGCTGGATCTGGTACATGACGGCAATACCATGCAGGAAGTGATTACGGTGGCACAGGCTCTTGAACAAGCCGGAGTCACTTTGCTGAATACCGGGATTGGCTGGCATGAAGCCCGAATTCCGACCATTGTCACTTCTGTACCACGTGCTGCATTTGCTGACTATACAGCGGAAGTGAAAAAGCATGTGGCTATTCCTGTGATTGCCTCTAACCGTATTAACATGCCTGAAACTGCCGAAGCCATTTTGGCTGCTGGAAAGGCAGATATGGTGCAAATGGCGCGACCATTATTGGCGGATGCCTTCTGGGTCAGCAAGACTGCCACCAATCGTGTTGATGAAATTAATACCTGTATTGCCTGTAATCAGGCTTGCTTGGACCACACTTTTAAAAATAAACGTGCAACTTGTCTGGTCAATCCCCGTGCTGCATATGAAACTGAACTTGTGTATGTGAAAACCAAAGCACCGAAAAAAATCGCTGTTATTGGTGGAGGTGTGGCAGGCATGTCTGCTGCAACAGTGGCTGCAAGTCGTGGCCATAAAGTCACTTTATTTGAAGCCAGTCATGAAGTGGGTGGGCAGTTCAATCTGGCCAAAGTGGTACCGGGTAAAGAAGAATTCCATGAAACCATCCGTTATTTTAAAGTTCAAATTGAAAAAACCGGGGTGGAACTGCGTTTAAATACCAGAGTCAACCGTGAACAACTGGAGCGTGAAGGCTTCGATGAAGTTGTGGTTGCAACAGGTGTAGTGCCTCGTAGTTTAAAAATTGAAGGCAGTGAGGCACCGCAAGTGTTGTCTTATGCAGAAGTATTACGCGGAGCAGCAGTAGGTCACAGAGTTGCCGTGATTGGTGCTGGCGGGATTGGTTTTGATGTGTCCGAGTTTTTATTGAAGCCTGAACATCAGCCTCAGCCGCAACCGTTGGCAGACTGGCAACGGGAGTGGGGCATTGACCCAAATCCGAATTATGTGTCTGAAGGTGGCATGCAGGCGGCTGAAGTGGCCCATCCGGTACGTGAGATCTATTTATTGCAACGTAAAACCACGCCGCTGGGGATTGGATTAGGCAAAACCACAGGTTGGGTACATCGTGCACAATTGAAAAAGCATGCCGTGAAAATGCTACGTGGAGTGCAATATAAATCTATTACTGATGAAGGCTTATGGATTGAAACCAATGGTCACGATCAACTGTTACGTGTAGATACAGTGGTAGTGTGCGCAGGACAGGAGTCAGTCAAAGACATTATGCCGAATCAAGATGAATTTACTTTGGCAAATTACCATATTATTGGTGGTGCCAAACTGGCGGCAGAGCTTGATGCAAAGCGTGCAATCCGCGAGGGTGCTGAATTGGCAGCCAAATTATGATTTTTTGAGTTGATTTGGTGAAACAATATTCATTTGAATAGTTTAGTTGTAATTTTTACTTGTCAGTTTTTAAAAAGATCCGTATTATGGCGCACATGGAAGCGTGGCAGAGCGGTTTAATGCACCGGTCTTGAAAACCGACGAGGGTGCGAGTCCTCCGTGAGTTCGAATCTCACCGCTTCCGCCAAATTCAAAAGCCCCTGTGAAAACAGGGG
>NZ_JBIQOB010000026.1:0-47219 GCF_044130285.1 Acinetobacter sp. BSP-28 | reverse complement strand
TGTTCTTCATAATCTCTTAATGATCTATTTTCTACCTCGTCAGTAGAAAATATAACGCAATAAACATTTAACAACTTAACCTGTTCAGCTAAGTTCGTTTGCTGTATCGCGTCGGGATGAGCTCATTATAGGGCAATTTCGTACACGTGCAAGTGCTTTTAACTGATTGTTTTATTGAGTGTTGTATTTTTATGCACTATCTTGGTTCATTTTTATTCTAATTTAAATATAAACATATAATTTTAAAGCAAAAATATGAACAAAATATTTCTGCTTTATTTTTTTCTTACTTTTTCTCAGCTGCTGCTTTAATGCTCATACTGATAATTTTCACTGCTTTTTGGGGCACATTTTGATGCATTCCAAAGTTTGCAGTCGGTACTTGAGTGATTTTATCGACCACATCCATGCCTTTAGTAACTTTACCAAACACGGCATAACCTGCATTCATCTGACTTCTGTTTAAAAAGTCATTGTCTACCGTATTAATAAAGAATTGGCTGGTTGCGGAATTAGGCATGTTGGTTCGTGCCATGGCCAAAGTGCCACGTGCATTCTTTAAGCCATTATAAGATTCATTTTGAATAGGCGCTTTAGTCTGCTTCTCTACCATGTCTGCATTCATTCCCCCACCCTGAATCATAAAACCAGGAATCACCCGGTGGAAAATAGTGCCGTTATAAAAGTTATCTTTTATATAGCCTTCAAAGTTTTTTGCTGAAATAGGTGCCTTATCATTAAATAGCTCTATTTCAATATTCCCCATAGAGGTTTTCATTTCCACCAAGGTATTTTCAGCCATCACCTGCAAACTCATACATGCAGCACCGATAGCAAATAGGGTTTGTTTTAACATTTCTTTACTCTTCTACGTCAAGTTGTAATTGTGAATGTCTATATATTAATCTTTCAATATAAATATAACAGCTTCTCTTTTTGATATAAAACGAGTATTACAATGAGTGAAGAATTAAACACAACTACTTTTTCCCTTTATCCACCTTGGCATTTACAGGGTGATGCTTTTATTTTGAATTACTGGTTAACACCCAAATTTATTCAGCAGCATCGGGCCTTTTATATTGCTCCTTCTCCGCTTGGCCGTGTGGTACAGGTCATATTGGTTCGTTATCATGATTCTCCTGTGGGACCATATGATGAATTGCTGATCCTGGATCATCCTTTAATAAGTAAAAGACGCTTATCTTCCATTCCTAAGATTTATGTTTCTACCGAAAGCTCTATGCTGAATGGTCAACATTTTTGGGGAATTCCAAAACAGCTGGTCCAATTTGAATGGCTCATCAATGATGATGTGGTGTATTGCAATATCTGCTTTGAACAGCAAGAAATGAGTTTGTGCTTGCAAAAATATAAACATAGTCAAACTTTTTATGTGAATAGCCATCATTTGCCGGCACGGCTGCTCAACATTCAACAAGCCTGGCAAGGTTTACGTTATCAATTCACTCCACAATTTCGCGGTAAACTGAGTAAATTAAAACAGGCCAGCTGGAAAAACACCCAAGACATTTTCCCTGATTTTTCTCAAGCCCGCTATTTACACAGCTTTTATGTGCCAGAATTTAGCCTCACCTTACCTAAAGCTAAAATTGAGAAAAAATAAAGGTGTTTCACGTGAAACACCTTTATTATTACAAATGAATGAATACCCAGCTCAAAAAACTAAGCGTGTTTATCCCAAAACTTTCTATAGTTTTTACTGATTTCAATAAAATACTTTTTAGCCCGATAAGAAATAGGCGTTAGATTGACAAAACCATGAGCTTGATCGGTATATTCCTGATAATGCACCTTCACACCACGATGACGTAATTTATGGGCATAAATTTCCCCTTCATCATGCAAGACATCATGACCAGCAGTAACCACAAACGCAGGTGGCAATTTGTCATGCTTACCATAGGTCGGTGAAATCAGTGGATCATCCAGTTCAATCTGATGCGTATCTGCATAATAGTGGGTGACAAAATCCACATCTTCACCAGTGAGAACCAGGCCATCTTTATACGCATAAAAAGATGGATGACGATTTTTAAAATCGACTGCCGGATAGAGTAGTAATTGGGCTTGTGGCGCATAGACTTTATGCGCACTGCGCTGTGCCACGACCGCACTGATATTTCCCCCCGCACTATCACCCGCCACCGAGATTCTATTTTTTAAAATTTTAAGCTGCTTGCGGTTTTGATAAACCCATGCCAGTGCATCTTCACAGCTTTGAATCAGTTTGATCGGGCTTGTTTCAGGCGCCAGAGGATACTCAATACTTAAAACCTGTACTTTGGCATGCACTGCCAGTAAGCGGCAAACTTCATCATGTGAATCTAGACTGCCTACAACAAACCCACCGCCATGAAAATACACCACCATTGGTAATTTTTTACTCGGTGCAGGATGGTAATGTCGCGCGAAGATGGTACCACTGTGTAAGGGTAAACGCAGATCTTCAACCAGCTTTACTGGTGTCGGTTTACCTTTAATGGACTGTATTTGCAAATCAAAGGTTTTACGAGCATGGATAATATCTTCACTGACAAAACCACTATTACCCCGTCTTAACTGGGCTGCCATCATGCATTGAACTAAGGGATCAAGTTCAGGATATTGATGCGGATATCCTAAAATTTTAACTAAAGATTTTTGTGCAAAACTGGGTAATCGATCCAAAGTACGTGCCGCTGTACCCTGACCTTTTTCTAATACGATCTGTAAAGTTCGACTAAAAGCAACCATCATTGCACCTTCCTTTTATTGTAATCTTCACATTTTCTACATGATCAGCCGATACGTGACCATAATCTTATATAAGTCTAATCATCTGTATACACAGTAAAAACATTCATACGCTAATCTTCTTTTTATACCTTGTCATTGACTATTTCCATGTATATTTCGGAGTGTTTTTGCTACTCCTTACAACAAGAAGGGTAAATGTTATGGCTAAAAGACTCATCATATTCTCATTAGCAACGACATTTTTAGCTGTAGGGTGTGTCGTATTTCCAGAAGATGGTGGCTATTACGATGGACGTTATGATGATCGCTATGACCGTCATTATGATCGGGATTATGGCTCAAGTTATGACTACCGATATGACCGAGAGCGAGACCGTCAACGTTGGGAATATCAACAACGCCAAAACCGCTTAGAGCTAGAACGTAAAAAGCGCGAACTTGAGCGTCGTCAATGGGAACAGAACCAGCAAAAACAATCTGAGCGGGAACGTAAACAACGTGAACAGCAGCATCAATTAGAACAACGTAAAAGAATCGCTGAACAGAATCGTAAAAATCAAGCTGACTGGGATCGCAAAAAGCGTGAAGTGGAACGCCAACGTTTAGAACAGCAACGTGACAAGTCACATGCACAACATCGCCAAAGAATACAGCAGCAACGTAAAGCCCAGGAAAAACGCTGGGATGATCGGCATCGAGATACAGAGCAGCGAGAACGTCAGGATCGAGACAAATAATCCCTTTCAACCCACTACATTTTAATCAACTCAATGACCTTTATTTAAAGGACATTTTTTGAATCAGAATAATTCAGCTGAGAACCGAATATTTGGTTACTGAAATCATGATTCAATCAACGCCATATTTAACTTTGCGATCTCTCTCAAATAGATGGTAGAGGCCTCTTCGCTACCATCTATACTTAATCCTCAGCTGAAGACATTGCTGAGCTTAAATCTTCTTATCCTTTAGCTTTCTATAACTTTTTGATTACTGAGCAGCTTGTGAACTTTGAGAAGTAGAACTAGAGTGAATAGCATCTGCATGAACCGAAGTACCTGCCTGAACACCAATATCACCTATTTGTGCCTGAGTTGAAACACCTAGACCTGTAGTAACTTGAGCAGTCTCAGGATTTTGTGTGGTTTCAGTAGATGTACAACCTACAGCAGCCAATGAAACAGCAACCACGGTTAAAGATAATAAAGCCGTTTTTTTCATCAATATTTTCCTTGTTTCTTAAGTCAGTAGTGCAAAGTCCAACTTTGCGCTGCCTATCATTCAAAATTTTTACTGCGGCTGCGCACCTCTTGAGTTGTAGTTTTGCGAAATCATGTAATTATTCACATGCTTTTTATTAATATTAATTTCCTTACTCTGCTTTCTTGTTTCCTATCAAAATTCAGGATTAAGGTTTTGTATTTAATATTCTTATTACTTTATAAAAATTGGAGAAAGGGTCAGTTTCACAATCATTTACATAATCTTGATCTATGAAAAACTTTATAAAATTTTGCTAAACAGATACATAAATTTTATTCATGCAGGATTTGCCAAATTTCAGGCAAAAAAAAAAGCTTATTCAGAGGTTGAATAAGCTTAGAAAAACACATTTCTAAAATACCAAGAAGAAACTACAGCGATAGAATCTGGGTGAAATAATAATCAGCCTGTACTTTTTTGTAAAATAGATAATTTATTTCATAATGATCGCTTTTAAGTCTAAGTAGACCTTTAGGATTTCACTCCCCACTTGCTATGAATTTCCACAGATATTTTTAAATCAATGATTTAATTCACAACAGTCTGGTACAACTTTTATTTTTATCATTCACTAGGCTATAGAAATATTGTGTACCTGGATCATAATCGGCTGCTTAAAATGGCCAAATCTCTGCGGTCTTGCTTAAGCAAGTATAAATCTCGGTATTCGGCAGTAATCCCCTCACAATTTTGCATTCTATTTTAAAAAATAATGCTTTTTAATAATTTTAATCAAATTAAACAGATTTAATTGCTTGTCTCGCTTGAATTTTTACTGTCTGCCCCGAACTCTGTATTAATCATGAATTTTATCACTCATGGCAGTTCAGGATTAACGCAGTTAGCACTGAGGCCAAAAGGACTGACATGTTTAAAAACCCATTTAAACGGAGTAAATCTATGGCAACTGAGCAAAATCAAGACGCTCAAGATCTAGGGCAAGAACAAGCTGAACAACAAACAGCTGAAACAGAGCAAGCCGAAGTTTCAGTTGAAGATTTAAAAGCCCAAATCACCAAGTTGGAAGAAAATTTAAAACTTGAAAAAGCACGTACAGCCAATGCAGTCTATGAAGCACAAAAAAGCGTAGAACGTATTCAACGTGACGCTGAAAAGCATAAAGAAACCGTGATTGAGAAGTTTGCTAAAGAATTGCTCGAAACTGTCGATAACTTAGAACGTGCCATTCAAGCGGCTGGTGATATTGAATCTCCATTACTTGAAGGAGTGCAACTAACACATAAATCCTTACTCAGTACTCTGGAAAAATTTAATGTTGTAGAAGTCAACATGAACAATGGCTTCAATGCTGATTTACATCAGGCAGTCGGTATTGCACCAGATGTCAAAGCAGGTGAAATCGGTACGGTATTGCAAAAAGGTTATGCCCTTTCAGGCCGTTTATTGCGTCCAGCAATGGTCCTTGTGGGTCAATAAAGTAAAGAAATTCGAGAGTTTTTCTATTTTTTTCATGCAAAGAACTTGAAAAATTTTGAATGGCTCTCATATCGGATAACAAGCAAAAACATTGCAAAAAATAATTTTGAGGAAGCATCCAAATGGCTAAAATCATTGGTATTGACTTAGGTACAACAAACTCTTGTGTTGCCGTACTTGAAGGCGACAAAGTTAAAGTAATCGAAAACGCTGAAGGCGCTCGTACAACTCCATCTATTATTGCTTATAAAGATGGTGAAATTCTGGTAGGTCAATCTGCTAAACGTCAAGCAGTGACTAACCCTAAAAACACATTATTCGCGATCAAACGTTTGATCGGTCGTAAGTATCAAGACCAAGCGGTGCAAAAAGATATCGGTCTGGTACCTTACAAAATCATTCAGGCAGACAATGGCGATGCATGGGTAGATGTCAACGACAAAAAATTGGCACCACAACAAATCTCTGCTGAAATCTTGAAAAAGATGAAAAAAACTGCAGAAGATTATTTAGGTGAAACAGTTACTGAAGCGGTGATTACTGTTCCTGCATACTTCAACGATGCACAACGTCAAGCAACGAAAGATGCAGGTAAAATTGCCGGTCTTGATGTAAAACGTATCATCAACGAACCAACTGCTGCGGCTCTTGCGTTCGGTATGGACAAAAAAGAAGGCGACCGTAAAGTTGCAGTCTATGACTTGGGTGGTGGTACTTTTGACGTATCAATCATCGAAATTGCTGACTTGGATGGCGACCAACAAATTGAAGTATTGTCGACTAACGGTGATACATTCCTAGGTGGTGAAGACTTCGATAACGCGTTAATTGAATTCCTGGTTGAAGAATTCAAGAAAGAGCAAAGCGTGAACTTGAAACAAGATCCACTTGCATTACAACGTTTGAAAGAGGCTGCTGAAAAAGCAAAAATCGAGCTTTCTTCTTCGAATGCAACTGAAATCAACCTTCCATACATCACTGCAGATGCCACTGGTCCTAAACACTTAGTGATCAACGTGACTCGTGCAAAACTTGAAGGTTTGGTTGCTGATCTTGTTGAACGTACCATTGAGCCTTGCCGTATTGCACTTAAAGATGCCGGTCTTGCGACTTCAGACATCTCTGATGTGATTCTTGTGGGTGGTCAGTCTCGTATGCCACTTGTACAACAAAAAGTACAAGAGTTCTTTGGTCGTGAGCCACGTAAAGACGTAAACCCTGACGAAGCAGTGGCTATCGGTGCTGCAATTCAAGGTGCTGTATTGTCTGGTGACAAAACTGACGTATTGCTTCTTGACGTAACTCCATTGACTCTTGGTATTGAGACTATGGGCGGCGTGTTAACTGCAATCATCGAGAAAAACACCACGATTCCTGCGAAGAAATCTCAAGTGTTCTCAACTGCTGCAGACAACCAGCCTGCTGTAGACATTTCGGTTTACCAAGGTGAACGTAAAATGGCTCAACAAAACAAATTGTTGGGTAACTTCCAATTAGGCGACATCCCACCTGCTCCACGTGGTGTGCCACAAATTGAAGTATCGTTCGACATCAATGCTGATGGTATCTTGAAAGTGTCTGCGAAAGACAAGAGCACTGGTAAAGAACAATCTATTCAAATTAAAGCAAACTCAGGTTTGAGCGATGCTGAAATTGAAGCGATGATTAAAGATGCTGAAGCGAATGCGGAAGAAGACCGTAAGTTCGAAGAACTGGCTAAAGCACGTAACGAAGCAGATGCTCTTGTTTCTAGCGCGCAAAAAGCAGTTAAAGATCTTGGCGAGCAAGTAACAGCAGATGAAAAAACTGCGGTTGAAACTGCAGTTACAGAGCTTGAAGCTGCAACCAAAGAAAATGATGTTGAAGATATCAAAGCGAAAACTGAAGCACTGCAAAACATCATCATGCCGATCACTCAACGCGCTTATGAAGCTGCGCAAGGTGCTCAAGGCGGTGCGCAAGGTTTTGATCCAAATGCATTTCAAGGCGATGCGGGTCAACAACAAAAAGCGGATGACGGCGTTGTAGATGCTGAATTCACAGAAGTTAAAGATGACAAAAAATAATTTGTCGCTTTGAAAAAAGACCGCACTTTGTGCGGTCTTTTTTTGTTTATCTTATAGGCAACAGGATAGATTTTGACTAATATATAATGATATAAATCACTGAAAAATAAAAACATGCAGAATTTTATTAAACTTCTACTGATTGCTTCTGGCTTTGCAATCATGATGCTCTACCCTATGGGTAATCTCTTTATCATACTCCCCCCTAATGTTTTCCTTTCCCCATTTAATTATTTGCAAACTTTAGGTATAGAGGCTGCCTTTGCCCTAGGTTTTTTAATTTCTGCGATAGTATTGCTGATGTTATCGGTACCTCAGCGCTACCCTTATGGAAAAGGCTTTATATTATTGGGCTTGGGATTAGTCAGCTATATTATTTTCCAGGTGTATAAATATGAAGTGAGTTTATATGCTTTTAATCATCGAAATGAAAATCCCTACAATATTAAATATTTAATTGAATTTATTATTTTTTCATTCAATTTTTTAGGTCTAATTTTCGTTTATCATTTTAATTTGCCAAAACAAATTGATCAGTTTAAAAAACAAAAAAATAAAGCTTAAGATGCTAAATTCCCTAAAGTTAAAGATGACAAAAAATAATTTGTCGAATTAACAAAAAAAGACCGCGCGTAAGCGCGGTTTTTTTTATTTCTTATTTATACTTAATTGTTATACAGTATAAAAAAATAATGATTTTAAGCTTTTATGCGCTTGATGCTACTCAGCCTTTTGGTCATCTTTCTGTTAGGCATGACCTATCAAAACCGAAATCATCCCCAAGTTCGCAACAACAACCTGTTGGATCGTATTCAACACCCTTTCGACACCCGGCTACGTTACCGCATTGCTGAGATTGATCCGCGTTTTGGTCTCACTGAACATGAGATAAAACAAATTAGTCAGCAAGCCACTGACATCTGGAAAGAAGGTACAGGCAAAGACTATTTTGTTTATGATCCCAATGCCCGGCTGACCATCCATTTAATTTATGACCAACGCCAAAATGAATCGGTGCAACGTCGTCAGCAAATCGGACAAATTCAGCAAAGCCAGCAATTGTGGTCCAATAAGAATCTACAGCTGAAGCAGTTTAAAGATGAACTCGAGCGCACCAATGCTGAACTTGAAACTAAAAAAAACCAATTAGATATGCAGTTACAACAATATAATCAGCATATAGCCATTATTAATCAAAATGGCGGAATCGCTTCTTCACAACGTGACCCGCTCATCCAGCAACAAAATCAATTACAACAGCAAATCTTTGGACTGCAGCAAGAAATCAATATTTACAATCAAAAAATTCAGCAACTCAATCTTCAGGTTGATGACCTGAATCAGCTTAATCAACAGATTGATAGCTCTGTAAAAAACTTTAATCAGCGTTTTCAGCCACGATTATTTGATAAAGGTTCATTTAATGGCAAGCAAATCAATATTTATGAATTTGAATCTATTGATGATTTACGCTTGACGCTAGCGCATGAATTTGGCCATGCATTGGGCTTGAAGCATAATCAGAACCCTCAAGCGCTGATGTATCCAGTCATGAAAGAACAGAACCTGCAAAATTTTAAATTATCCGCCGCGGACCTTGCCTTATTACAAGCCCGTTAAAAGCTTATCCGGATACAATGCAAAAATCCCTTACTTTTTATAAGTATATGCATGGCAATACAGCGGCAATAAAACTGATTTCATGTTATTGTAAGATCCGAAATGACAACAGAAAATCTCTGGAGATGCGTGTGAGTTACTACCATATTCTTATTGAAGTAAATGATCACATCAGTACGATTGAACAAACTCGTGATATTGAAATTTTTGATATTATTGAGATTCAGCCTTATCTCCATTCCATTCTGTTGCCTTATTTCAACGAGCAACTGATTGAACTCGAAGATGAAAATATAGAATTTAAAGATATTTTACATTTAGAAGTGAAACAAACCCTGTTGCCTATTCAAGATTTGATTGAAGAAGAACAACGTTTACTGCCAAGTGATACTGATATCACCATTAGTGCTTATGAAATTTTTAATAACCGTGATTTAAGCCAGGATGTGACTACCGTTATTTTTGATATTTTGGAAGCGGCAAAACTACAAGCTTAATAACTTTAGTCGCTTGACACTGTCACCCAACAGATGACTGAGCGACAATAAAAAGCCCTCCTTTTTGGAGGGCTTTTTATTATGTGATTAAATTGAGAAAGATGAACCACAACCACAGGTTGTTGTTGCATTGGGGTTATTCACGATAAAACGTGAACCTTCTAGACCTTCTACATAATCCACTTCTGAACCCACCAGATACTGATAGCTGAGTGAATCAACCAGCATTTTCACGTCGCCATTGACGAATTCAGCATCATCTTCATTCATGCTTTCAGCGAAGTTAAAACCATAAGAGAAACCAGAACAACCGCCACCTGTAACATAAACGCGTAACATTAATTCTTGGTTGCCTTCACTATCACGCAATTGGCGTACTTTATTCGCAGCATTGTCAGTCAGCACCAGAGCTTGGGCATTCATGTCGGATTCCTCTGTTCAATTCAGGTGTCTTGAAATATAAAAGACCATATATCAAGTATAGCATACCCAATATATGGTCAGTATTTGCAGATTTAAAGTTAAATCAGACTATTTTTCTCAAGATTGTTTGTAGTTTTCATCCTGCAGACTACATTCAAAATTCTTTGGATCTTGCTTACATCGGAATTGCCACAGTAACTTCATCATGCGTTTATCATAAACACCGCGTTTGGTTAAATCGACCCGCGACTCGCGCATCAGTTTTTGATAGCCTGCTTTATCTGTTTCAGGAATTTGCATCCAGTATTTTGGTGGAATATCGGCTTTCATTTTACCTAAAATACCAAAGGCACGAGGTAACTGGCTTTTCACCCATTCACGTGATTTTTGTCCGTATCCTGCCGGAAATTTATCCGGGCGAATAATCACATTGCCAGTGACCTGTAAAATAGGATAATTCACAATCGCGCCTTTATTCCCTAAACCCTTATAGAGTTCTAACGGTTTAAACACGGCAGCAGGTGCACCAATAATATCGACCTGACCATTGTTAAATTTAGCGCCGAAATTGGTGACATCAGCACTGACCGCCTGTGCCCCAACCTGCTGAACCATAATTTTTTGTGCTTCATCATAATCCAGGACGGCAATTTTTTTACCTGCAGCTTTCGCTACGGTATTGATATTACGGTCATTGACCATTAAAAAGGCATCACCAACTGGGATCACACCTACCACTTCATATTTACTATTCACCATATGCTTGGCAAAGGCTGGATTCGCTAAACCTTGCATGACTTTTACCGCCAGTTTTAAATCTGGAATCGCACCAATGGCATCAAGTGAACCGGTAAAATGGTTAAACTGACGACCACGCATACCAGTCACACTAATACCATCACATTTACCAGCTTTGAAATCTTCCGCAATGACACCTTCATTTTGTCCCACGCGTAATTCAATATCGGCACCCCAGTTCTTGGCTGCCAACTGATAATCTTTCATCAGGGCAAAAACATCTCCACTTTTACCCACTAAATCGAATACGCAAATAACTTGTTTGGCTTGAGTCACACTGGTGACTGCACACAACCCCAGACCAAGCAGCAATGTTTTAGACCATGGCATCATGATTTTTTCTTCCTTGTTTCTTTGTTTTTATTCAATCTTGAATTGAATGGTTTTTGCTTTTTTATTCATCACCCATCCTCAGTCTTTAAGAGTTGTTTTTTGGGCTGATAAAATTTTACTGGTATTTTTTAAGATTACGCCTTTTTTTACCCACCACAATGGCAAAGATGACAAAATCCAAGCGACAAAAAAGCCTAGAATCAATCTAGGCTTTCTTTTTAAAAATCAATATTATTCACCACCAAGTGAACATTCAAAATTAGCCTTATCGACAGAACAGCGGGCCTTTTTCAAAACGCCCATCATGCCTGCATCATAGATACCGCGCTGAGTCATATCCATACGGCCTTCACGCAATAATTTTTGATATTTGGTTTTATCTTCTGCGGTCAAGTTCAATTTAAACTTGGCAGGAATACTGGCTTCCAGACGATTAATCATTGCAAAACTTTTTGGTAAGTTTTTCACAAACCAGTCACGTGATTTTTGACCAAAACCTGCAGGGAATTGATCTGGACGGATAATAAAATCTGCGGTCACCTGAAGTACAGGGAAATTGAACATCGCACCATTGGAACCTAAACCTTTATAGATTTCTAAAGGTTTATACGCATAGGCAGGTGCACCCACCATATCAACCTGACCATTATTGAATTTTGCGACAAAGTTAGACACGTCAGAAATCACCGCTTGCGCACCTACACGTTGCACCATAATTTTTTGTGCATCGTCATAACCTAATACCGCAAATTTTTTGCCTGCTGCTTTTTCAATTGAGTCAATTTTTTTATCACGTACAAAAATAAATGCCGAACCTAAAGGTGAAATACCGGCCACTTCATATTTTTTACCGCTTAAATTACTGACCATTTTCGGTGCATTACGTTTGTCCAAAGCAAAAGTGATGGCACGCTGAGCAATCGCATTACTTGGTGCACCACCAAGAGCATCAATAGAACCGACAAATTTGTTGTATTGACGAGCACGCATTGCGGTCATAAATACGCCGTCACATTTGCCTGCTTTAAAGTCATTATCCGCGACTGCTTCGTCTTGACGTGGAATAAGATTAATTTCCGCGCCCCATCCTTTGGCAGCAAGAGCCCATTCCTGAGCCATTTGAAAAGATTCACCCGATTTACCCAGTAAATCGAATACACATACATCGACTTTAGCGGCTTGTGCTGTACCAGCTAAACCTACAGCCACAAATGTTGTTAAGGCAAAAATCGTTTTTTTCATTATTTCGGTCCTTTTATAATCTTGTTGTTTGACGAGTATCCGTTCACGCCACAAATATTAAGCAAGTTCATTATAAAAAAATAGAGCATTTACTCCAATTAATTATGCTTTAGATGCCAATCATTTTTTACTTTTTTAAGTTAGCAATAAAAATCATAAACTTATGTAATAACGATTTTTACGTATAATTTATAAAATTTGAGCTATTTTACAAATGAATACAATAATCATCTATTTATTCACCGTTTAATGAGCACTCGAAATTGGTTCTCTCCACCGTACAACGGGCTTTTTTCAGCACTGTCATCATGGTCGGTTCATAAATACCTTGCCTGGTCAGATCTAAACGTCCATCCCGCAGCAATTTTTGATATTTATCATGATCTTCCTTGGTCAAATTTACCTTATATTTGGCAGGAATTCCTGCTTCCAGGCGCTGCACCATCGCAAAGCTTTTTGGTAAAAGTTTTACAAACCAGCTCCGCGATTGGTCTGCAAAGCCTTCAGGAAATTTCTCCGGACGAATCACCAGATCTGCAGTCACATTGACGACTGGAAAATTAATCATTGCCCCGGCAGAGCCTAAACCCTTATAAATTTCTAGTGGCTTAAAGGCATAGGCAGGTGCAGCAATCATGTCTACCTCACCATTGTTGAATTTTTTCACAAAATTAGAAATATCAGCCATCACCGGTACTGCACCAATACGCTGTACAACAATTTTTTGCGCCTGATCATAGTGCAGAATGGCAAACTTTTTACCTTGTGCCTTTTCTATAGAGTTAATTGATTTATCACGTACAAAAAGATAGGCCGTACCAATTTGCCCAATCCCTGCCACCTCATATTTTTCATTGGCAATGGTACTGATCAGCCGCTTTTTATTGCGTTTATCCAGCACAAAAGAAATGGCTTTTTGTGCAATCTGGTTACTTGGAACGCCACCGAGCGCATCAATTGAGCCGGCAAATTTGTTATAGGCACGGGCGCGCATTGAGGTCATGTAAAAAGCATCACAGACACCGGCTTTAAAATCTTTTTCAATTTTTGCTTCATCTTGATAAGGGATTAAATTGACCTCAGCACCCCAGTTTTTACTGGCCAAGGCCCATTCTTCAATTAATTTATAGGACTCACCTACTTTACCGAGCAGATCAAATACACAGATATTCTGTTTTGCCTGTACCAAGCCCGAAAAACTCAAAAGTGTGAGCGTAGATAAAATAAAAGTCCTTTTTTTCATGATGTGCCTTATTCTTATTTCTCTTAGAAAATCACTATAATTTTGTTTTTATAGTAAAAATAGAGCTGCTGGGGCCTTTCTGACGAAAGGTCTTTTTTGCATAATTTGTCACATTTTTATTAATCTACTTAAAATCATTCTTTTATAAAAAGAATAATGCCCTGCCTTTTTCTTTTCTGAGTCGCTTCCTTTAGAATACGCACACCATTCTTCTCATTTAGATATTTCAATGATTCAGTTAGATCAACTTTCTATACGTCGCGGTGGACGTGTTTTATTTCAAAAAGCGTCTATGCAGCTACATCCAGGATGGAAAATTGGCCTAACCGGCGTCAATGGCGCAGGAAAATCAACCCTGTTTGCGGCATTGTTGGGTGGCATGGAATCGGATAGCGGTTCTCTGACACGTCCTGCGGTCTGGACAGTGGCACATATGGCGCAAGAAATTAAAGCGCTGGATATGAAGGCCATCGATTTTGTCCTGTCTGGAGATGAAGAATATTGGGACATCCAACATAAACTGGACCATCCTGAAAACTTGGATAATGATGAATTAGCGCATTTATATGGTCGCTTTGACGAAATTAATGGCTATTCTGCTCCATCCAAAGCATCACAATTGATGGCAGGTCTGGGTTTCTTTGAACATCAGTCTCAACTGGATGTTTCAAGTTTTTCTGGTGGCTGGCGTATGCGTTTAAATCTGGCACGTACGCTCATGAGCCGTTCCGACCTACTGTTACTGGATGAACCGACCAACCATTTAGATTTAGATGCAATTTTATGGCTAGAAGATTGGTTAAAAGCCTATGAAGGCACTTTAGTATTGATTTCGCATGACCGGGATTTCTTAGATGCCATCACCGATCATATTTTACATATCGAAAACCAAGAACTGACGCTTTATACCGGAAATTATTCGACTTTTGAACGTACCCGCAGTGAACGTTTGGCTCAGCAACAACAAGCTTATGAAAAGCAGCTTGAAACCCGTGCCCATCTGCAAAAATATATTGACCGTTTTAAAGCTCAGGCAACCAAAGCCAAACAGGCACAAAGCCGGATTAAACAACTGGAACGCATGCAGGAACTTTCTGCTGCACATGTCGATACACCGTTTACCTTCAGTTTCCGTGAACCGACTAAAATGAGTTCGCCTTTATTGACATTAGAACATGCCGATATCGGTTATGGTGACAAACTGATTGTCACCAATGTTAATCTGCAAATCACTCCGACCAGCCGTATTGGTTTACTCGGCATGAATGGTGCAGGTAAATCAACGCTGATCAAATCTTTAGTAGGTGATTTAAAACTGCTGAAAGGTCAGCGTAAAGATTCTGAATTGCTTAATATTGGTTATTTTGCCCAGCATCAAATGGATGCTCTGGATGGCAATGCCAGTCCAATGCTGCAATTAGCGCGTATCGCAGACAAAAAAATCAGTGAAGCAACCTTACGTTCATTCCTCGGCAGCTTTGGCTTTAGTGGCGAACGTATGGATACCCCAAGCGAGAGCTTCTCCGGCGGTGAACGTGCACGTTTAGCTTTAGCTTTAATTGTGTGGTTGCGTCCAAACGTGTTGATTCTGGATGAACCGACCAACCATTTGGACTTGGACATGCGTCATGCCCTGACTATGGCCTTACAAGACTTTGAAGGTGCTGTGGTGTTGGTATCGCATGAGCGCCAGTTGATTGCCAGCGTATGTGATGAATTATTGTTAGTACACAATGGCCAATGTCGTGAATTTGATGGTGATCTGGTTGCCTATGCAGATTGGTTACGCCAGGCGCGTATCGAGATGATCAAAAATGGACAGAAACCTGCTGCACTGGTGCAATCACAAGTTGAAGTTAAACCGACAATTTCAAAACTGGATAAAGAAGCTCAACGTAAAGAAACCGCGCGCCGCCGTGAACAGAGCCGCCCGATTCGTAAAAATATTGAAAAAAATGAAGCACAGATTACCAAGCTGCAACCCCGTTTGGCTGAAATTGAAGTCTTACTGGGTGATACGACAATTTATGAAGCAGGTCGTAAAGATGATTTACTCAAGCTGATGAATGAGCAAACCGAGTTAAAAAGCCAGCTGGAAGCGGTGGAAGAACAAATGTTAGAGCTAATGATGGAACTGGAAGAACTGGAAAGTTCTTTTGAATAAGGCATTTTTCTATTCTTAAGCAAAGCTAAAGTAATGCTTATTTTATGATCGCAGTACAATTTCAAACCTGTACTGCGATTTTTTAATTTTTCTACACAACAATTCTATTCTACACAACCACTCTATAGAACCATTCTACCCAGCTATGGCGAGCTATTTTAAATCAAACAACATGATCAAGGTTTAAATTCAAAAACCCTCTAAAATAAATTTAAATTCAAAATCTACTTTTAAATTTAAAAATTTTATCCACAACCCCTCAAAATTCAAGTTTAAATTTAAAATAAAAGATCGTTTTATGCTGTGGATAAGTTAATTTCCACTTTTCTATTGAGCAAAAATAGCAGTTTAAAAACTTATCCACACAGAGCTTTCCACATTATACTGGTCATTTTAAATTAGTTTTTTGACTCATCCTGAGCTGATTTTTTACGTTTTAAAAACCTGAGTTCGATAATCTTCCAGGCGCCCTCATTGACCCATAATTCCCGAATTTGTTTCTGATCTTGCAAGCCAATCAAGACCTGACAATGCTTTAAATCTTCATCATAATCAAATTCTTCAAACTCAATTTCGGGTTTTTGGGGTTTCCAGACGCCATTTTGCATGGCATGAGCAATCCTGTCATAGCGGACAAAATTGCTTTCCACACGACCTTCCTGCTCATAGACCACTTTGAACTGTTCATGTTCATACTGAGCCAGCACCTCATAATTTCCGCTAAAAAAGGCCTGAGTCCAGATATCGCGGATCTGTTCCAGTTCTTGATCCATAGTGCTCACCTCGTCATATTGCATGATGATTTCCTCTTGCTTAGAGTCATCATGACAGAGGAATAAGTCATTTTAATAAAAATAAAGATGGCTAAAAGTTAATCAGATTGAGATAAAAATAGCATAAAAAAAGCACCCCGAAGGATGCTTTTTACAATTTCACTCATCAAGGCATCAAGCGTCAATATCCGCATTCAAGGCATTTTCTTCAATAAAGGCACGGCGCGGTTCCACATCATCCCCCATCAAACAGGAGAACATGCGGTCTGCTTCAATCGCATCTTCAATGGTTACTTGCAGCATGTTACGGTTTTCAGGATCCATGGTGGTTTCCCACAACTGTTCCGCATTCATCTCGCCCAAACCTTTATAGCGCTGAATCATCATGCCGCGACGTGAGTCGGATAAAATATGCTGCCAAACCTGATGGAAAGTCGCCACATTAATCTTACGATCGCCTTTCTGTAAATAAGCACCTTCTTCAAGCAGGGTAAACCAGCTTTTCGAATTTTGTAGTAAACGCTTGTATTCACTCGACGCTAACAGGCCAGCATCCAGTAAATAATGGTGTGGCAAGTTGTGTACATACACCGTTACACGTGGCCAGTAATGTGCCACTTTGCTACCATCTGCGTGTTCTTTCTCAAATACTTCAAGCGTGATTTCAGGGCGTAAACTTGGCTGATGTGCTTCAATGGCAGCACGCAACTGTTCAGACCACTGTTTCACATACTCTTCATCATGGCTATGGTCGAGCTTGAATGCATCCAAGCCCAGTAAACCATCCAGCAAGCTTGCAGGATAACGCACAGTCAAACGTTGCAAGCTCTTTTGTGAAGTCTGATAGTCAGCAATGACTTTCGCCAAAGATTCACCACGAATCGCAGGAGCTTCGCTACTTACATGCAGTTCAAGCTCATCAATTGCATTAGAAATCAGGTACGTTTCCAGTGCATCATTATCTTTAATGTACTGCTCTTGCTTGCCTTTTTTCAGTTTATATAACGGTGGCTGTGCAATATAGATATAACCACGTTCCACCAGTTCAGGCATTTGACGGAAGAAGAAGGTCAACAGTAGCGTACGAATGTGCGAACCATCGACGTCAGCATCGGTCATGATGATGATTTTGTGATAACGCAATTTGTCCGGATTGTACTCTTCACGGCCAATACCACAACCCAGTGCCGTAATCAGCGTACCGACTTCCTGACTCGAAATCATCTTGTCGAAACGTGCACGTTCTACGTTCAGGATTTTACCTTTCAGTGGCAGAATCGCCTGCATCTTACGGTTACGGCCCTGTTTTGCAGAACCGCCCGCAGAGTCACCCTCGACTAGGTACAATTCAGACAATGCTGGATCTTTTTCCTGACAGTCCGCCAATTTACCTGGTAAACCGGCAATATCCAGCGCACTCTTACGACGGGTCATTTCACGCGCTTTACGTGCAGCATCACGCGCACGTGCCGCGTCAATAATTTTACCCGCAATCGATTTTGCTGCTTGCGGATTTTCCAGCAGGTATTCAGAGAATGACTTATTCATCGCCTGCTCTACAGCAGGTTTCACTTCACTTGAAACCAGTTTTTCTTTGGTTTGTGAAGAGAATTTAGGATCAGGCACTTTAACCGAAACAATCGCGGTCAAACCTTCACGCGCATCATCACCAGATACCGCTACTTTCTCTTTTTTGAGCAAGTTTTCGCTTTCCATGTAGCTGTTTAAGCCACGGGTTAAAGCTGCACGGAAACCGGCTAAATGGGTACCACCATCTTTTTGTGGAATGTTGTTGGTAAAACAACGCACATTTTCCTGGTAGGTATCATTCCATTGCAATGCCACTTCCACACCAATGCCATTGTCTGCTTGAACAGTAAAATGAAAGATATCGTTCAGATGGGTTTTGCCCTGGTTGATATATTTCACAAACTCAGACAAACCGCCTTCGTAATCAAAGACATGTTCCGCATCGATACGTTCATCACGTAGCACAATACGAACACCGGCATTCAAAAATGAAAGTTCACGTAAACGGCGGGCCAAAATATCGACATTAAAGATGGTTTGGCTAAAGGTTTCAGCACTTGGCCAGAAACGTACAGTAGTACCGGTTTTGTCGGTATCGCCCACGATTTTGAGCGGATATACCGGATCACCATGTTTATATTCTTGTTGATGAATATGGCCGGCTCTGTGAATGGTTAATTCCAGTTTGCTAGATAAAGCATTCACTACTGAAACACCTACACCGTGTAAACCACCAGAGACTTTATAGCTGTTATCGTCAAACTTACCACCGGCATGCAGAATGGTTAAAATCACTTCAGCTGCAGATACGCCTTCTTCAGGGTGAATATCGGTCGGAATACCACGGCCATTATCGGATACGCTGACTGACTCATCTTCATGGATGGTCACCAAGATTTCATCACAGTGGCCTGCCAAGGCTTCATCAATTGCGTTATCGACCACCTCAAACACCATGTGATGTAAGCCTGAACCATCGTCAGTATCACCAATATACATACCTGGACGCTTACGCACAGCATCGAGGCCACGTAATACCTTGATACTAGAGGAATCATAAGCCTTTTCATTGGTTTGTTCTGTTTGAGAAGCAGCTTGATCTTCTGAACTCATGGTTTCTCCCTAGTGAAATATAGGTCTATCCAAAGATGGGTAAAATTTAAAAAGTTATTGCACAACAACCTGAACTTGACCATTTTCAACTTTGAATAATTGATATGAAATAGACAAATCATGTAAATGTTTTTTGACTGATTCATGCTCTAAAGTGGTGATAAAAACTTGACTACCCAGTTGGCTTAATCGCTCAATTAATCGTCGTTGTGCAGTTAAATCTAATTCTGCTGTCAGATCATCTAATAATACCACAGTTTCCTTATTACAGGCATGTAGCATTGCAATCTGTGACAGTTTTAAAGCCATAATCAGTAGCTTTTTCTGACCGCGTGAAAGCACCACATCGGCATCGCCGATTGCTGTTTTTAAACGTAAATCTGCACGATGCGGTCCGTATTCAGTATAACGGCGATCCACATCTTTCTGATGATGCACAGTCAAGTCATGCAGCAGGCCTTGTTCAGTATGAAAGCCGGGACTATATTCCAATTCAACCGCAAGATTGGGCAGCAAATGCTGTAAATCCTGCTCAAAATAAACCTTCCACTGTTCGACAATAGCACTACGCTGCGAATTCAGCATTTCCCCATATTCAGCCAGCATTTTGTTCCACGGTTCCAGATCCTGAAAACTGAGATTTCTTTTTGATTTCAGCAAGCTATTGCGTTGCTTTAACGCACGTGCATAGTACTGCCAAGCATGATAAAAATCCGGTTCCACGTGGAACATCAGCCAGTCCAGAAGTTGCCGCCGTGGCTTGGCACCATAATCGATGATGTCAGTACTTTGTGGATCAATATGTTGCAAGGGCAAAATTTTGGCCAGTTGCCCTTGGGTCGCAATATGATCACCATTGACCTTAATCAGCTGTTCACCGGATAACAGCTTTTGCATGCCAATTTTTTCCGTCGCTGATTGTGCAAACACAATCGCGTCGCCTGTTTCATTCTGAATATAATTTTTGGGAATATGGGTCCGAAAAGAACGCCCGGTCGCCAGCAAATGAATGGCTTCTAAAATCGAGGTTTTGCCTGAACCATTTTGCCCATAAAAGACATTAAACGGCTGCAACTCCGAGAGTGCAACCGCCTTAAGGTTTCGAACACGTTCTATATTTAAACGCGTAATATGCATAGTTTGATCTGATTCAATATCGGCAGATTAAACACGCATTGGCATCACAACATAGGTCTGATCTTGTTGTGCCGGATCATGCACCAATACCGACTGGTTGGCTTCCGTCATGGTCATAGAAACATCTTCACCATCTAACACACTCAGCACATCAAGCAGGTATTGGGCATTGAAAGACATTTCCATCGGTGCATCTGCATACTGAATGGCTAAATCTTCAATTGCTTCATCCTGCTCCGGGTTATTGGCACGCAGCTGCAAAGAATCTGCACCAAAATTCAGGAACACGCCACGTAATTTTTCATTACTGAGAATGGCCACACGTTGCAAGGATTGCTTGAATACGTCATGCGCGATCAATACGTTTTTATCACCACCACGTGGAATCACGCGACGGTAATCCGGGAATTTTCCATCAATCAGTTTCGTGGTGAAACGAACGGTGATATCACCCTGCTCTTTATCACGGCTTGGTGTGCTAATGGTCACATTTAATAATTCACGGCCAATCAATAAGGACAATTGCTCGTCTTCAATGCTGAGCAGACGCTGCAACTCTGCTACCGCTTTACGAGGCACAATCGCCTGGATAGGCTGAGTTGCCGTAGATTGTGCAACCGTTTCACAAAGCGCCAGACGATGGCCGTCAGTAGTAACAGCACGAAGCTGATTTTGATCAATTTCCAGCAAGGTACCGGTCAAATAAAAACGCACATCCTGTACCGCCATCGCAAAAGCTGTCTTTTCAAACAAACGTTTTAATTCGCGCTGAGTCACGGTGACTTGCATGCCTTGGGCATTTTCAGTACTCAATAGTGGATAGTCTTCAGCCGGCAAAGTACCCAACACAAAACGGCTATTACCCGATTTTAAAACACAGCGATCTTCAGTAATTTGCAGGTCAATCAATGCCGCAGCAGGCAAAGACTTACAGATATCCACCAGCTTACGTGCAGGTACAGTCGTTTCTCCCGCCTGCAGGCAAGCACCTTCAGCCAGTGTGGTGCTGGCGACCAATTCCACTTCCAGATCGGAACCAGTAATGGTTAACGATTCATTATTAACTTGAATTTTTACGTTAGACAGAATGTTTAAAGTATGGCGACGTTCAACCGCTCCTACGACATGTGACAGAACATTAAGTAAGCTTTCTTTCGCGATTTTCAAACGCACGGTACATTCCTCTAACAACTGAAGATTAAAATAAATAAATGTGTTTTTTAGCAGTGTACTATGCGGCAGAATATGCCGCATTGCAAGAATAGAATTTGATCAAACTGGATCAGCTTTGCAACAGGCGTTGTAAGTTTTTATAGTCTTCATTAAAGATCGGATCTTGTTCACGCAGACTGATGACTTTTTCACAGGCATGCATCACGGTACTGTGGTCACGACCACCAAAGGCCATACCAATTTCCGGGAAACTGTCTCCGGTCAGTTCACGAGCCAAGCCCATAGCCAACTGACGTGGACGGGCATAAATACGGGTACGTTTCGGCCCCACAATTTCTTTTAAAGGAATACGAAAATATTCACTGACCACACGCTGGATATTTTCAGTACTGATGGTTCGCGCACGAATGGCCAGCACGTCTTTTAACGATTCACGCACCACATCCAGATCGATCGGCGTACCTTTAAAGCGGGAAATCGCCACCACTTTGTTCAGCGCACCTTCCAGCTCACGGACATTGGCCACCACTTGCTGGGCAATAAACAGGGCACAGTTACGCGGTAACTCTACCCCACTGCTTTCTGCTTTTTTCAACAAAATTTCAATTCGGGTTTCGATATCCGGTGGTTCAACCCCGACCGACAAGCCCCAGGAAAAACGTGAAACCAAACGTGCATCCAGTTCAGTCAATTCTTTCGGATAACGATCTGAAGTCAAAATAATCTGTTTCGATTCATCCAATAAAGCGTTAAAGGTATAAAAGAACTCCACCAGACTGGCTTCTTTACCCGCGAGCAAATGAATATCATCCACCAATAACAAGTCTAAAGATCGGCAATTCTTCTTAAACTCTTCCACTTTGCCCTGCTGCAAGGAGCTGACAAAATCCTGTACAAAACTTTCCGCCGTCATATACATCACCCGTGCATTGGGTTTGGCCTGTAACAAGGCATTGCCGACAGCTTGCATGAGGTGGGTTTTACCTAGACCAGTGGGTCCGTATAAAAACAGCGGGTTATGCTGTGAAGCCCCCAATTGGGTTAAAACTTTACGGCAGGTTTCAGCTGCCATCTGGTTCGAACGACCTTCAACAAACAAGGAAAAAGTAAATAAGGGATTGAGTAAACGTTTACGGCTGTTTTTATTGCCTGTTTCATCTTTTTCTTTTTTAGCTTTGGCAATCGGGGCTGGAGCAGATTGCAAGGCAGCCGTGGTGGTTGCCGGTTGTTCATTGGCTGATAAAATTGCACCCGGACGGGAATCCACCAAAATTTCAACTTTACGAACCCGACCTTCGGACATCTGTTCAGCCAAAATGGTGATCAATTCAAGATGATGTTCCTGAATATAACGGGTCCAATAAGGATTGGGCGCATAGAGTCTTAAAGTATCGTTCAGCTCTTCAGCAACCAGGGGGCGAATCCACATGGTAAAGACATTTCCCGAAAGCTCTTGTCGCAAACGAGTTAGACAGTCTGTCCAAAGCATGTGAAACCCCTATTCATTCCATTATTAGTAAAAAAATCATGCGAGCCCGACAAAGCGGGTCGCCATTCTATCGAAGTTATCCACATCTGTCATGGCAAAATTAAGGAAATATCAGTGAAAAAAGTAATTTTCCGATTAAATTTAAATTTAAACCACCATGTGGATAAGTTTATCCGCAAGCTGTGGATAAAATATAGCACAAAGTTATCCACAATTTAATAAAATCATAAAAACATAGATATCCACAATATAAATTTATGTTTATTAAAAACAAAACATGCTTTTCCACAAAAAAAAGCTTCCCTAATAATAATAAATTTAAATTTATAAATTTGAATTTATTTATAGGAAACCAATTTTGTGGGGATAACTCGCAAAAGTTATAAATTTAAATTCAAAACCAGCAACATTCATTTTTATCAACAGTAGCTTGTGGATAATATTGTGAGTATTTCTGTTTATAACTTATGTTGTTTTATTAATCAACAATTTACACTGTGTATAAAACAGAAACAACTTTTAATGATCTAAAAGTGTTCTCAACCAATAACTCTTTAAAAACTGCGCTTATTTTGAAAGAAAGTTTGTTTTTGATTGACAGCTCAAGCAATGAACACTAAAATCGCGAACCTTCATAGAAAGATCATTTTTGGAGTTTCAATATGAAACGTACATTTCAACCATCAGAATTAAAGCGTAAGCGTGTTCATGGTTTCCGTGCTCGTATGGCTACTAAAGCTGGTCGTCAAGTATTAGCTCGCCGTCGTGCAAAAGGTCGTCATAGCTTAACTGTTTAATCTGTTAACGCTATTACGATTTTGGGTGTTATGACACTTTATGGCTTCAGCACAGATGTACGTATACGCTGTGCTGCCGATTATAAAAGTGTGTTTGATGGTGCGCTTTTTAAAGTGCATCAACCCCATTTCTTATTTCTTGCAAAAAATTCCGAACAGCCGAAAAGCCGTTTGGGTATTGTTGTTGCCAAGAAGAAAGTGCGTCGTGCACATGAAAGAAATAGAGTAAAACGTCTTGCTCGCGAAAGTTTTCGCCTGCATCAACAGCAATTAGATTTATTAGATATTGTGGTCATGCCTAAAATGGGTATTGAAGCAGTGCCTAATGCAGAATTGCAGCAGCAATTACAATTTGCTTGGCAGAAATTGCAACGCCTTGCCAAAAAGCATAAAAAGATAGCTCCCTCCCCACAAAAGTAGAGAAGGCCAATGGTACGTTTACTGCATTGGTTGATTCGATTCTATCAGATCGCGATTAGTCCTTTATTAGGACCCCGCTGTCGTTATATTCCTACATGTTCTCAATATTCTTTGGAAGCAGTGCATACCTATGGTGCTGTGCGTGGTGCGTGGTTAGCTACTAAGCGTATTTGTCGTTGTCATCCTTGGGGGGGCTCGGGTTATGATCCTGTTCCGCCAAAGGCAATTCGTTTTATTTCATTTCAGCAAATAGATTCTCAAACGCTTCACGTTGTTGTACCCTTTCGTGATCGTTTATTGAACCGAAATCACTCTAACTACTTGGGATAATAGATATGCAACAATGGGCCAGGTTTGCAATTCTAGGGGCCATGTTTGTCGTCGCATATTTGCTTATTTTGGCTTGGCAAAAAGATTATGGTCATGCAGAAACTAAACCGCAGCAACAAACTGCCGTTGTTTCACATGAGGTATCTGCAGATTTGCCAAATGGTCAAACCGCTACCACTGCGTCTGACATGCCTCAAGCGAATATTGCTACTCAGCAAACTACAACAGATGCCACTGCACCTGTAAGTCAACAGCTTATTTCAGTACAAACTGACCTTTATCATCTTTGGATTAATCCTAAAGGTGGTGACATTGTTCGTATTGAATTATTGAACCATGATAAAGATAAAGACAGTAATGATCCGTTCGTGATGCTGGAAAGCGATGCACAACGTACTTATGTTGCTCAGTCTGGATTGATTGGTTTAAATGGACCAGACAGTAACCGTAATGGTCGTCCTGTATATGAGATTGAAAAAGCGTCTTATACATTGGCGGATGCCAAAGCAGAAAAAACCAAAGATGGTCAAGCTGTTAAAGTTTTATCAGTGCCGATGGTCTATAAGACTGCCGATGGTATAGAGATTATTAAAACCTTTACCTTCAAACAAGGTGAATATCCGATTATTGTCAACCACAAAGTGGTGAACCGTAGTGGCCAGAACTGGCAAGGTCAGATGTTTGGTCAGATCAAACGTGACAATTCGGATGATCCAGGTAAATCTTCTCAAGGTATTTTCACCCTAGGCACATTCTTGGGTGGGGCTTGGGGTACGCCAGATGAACATTATAACAAGCTGAAATTTGACAACTTCAACGAAGAAAAGTTGAATGTGGAAGCCAAAGGCGGCTGGGTTGCTGTAGTTCAGCATTATTTTGTCAGTGCTTGGATTCCTGGGGATCTGAAACTGACTCAAGCCAATGGTCAACCTTATAGTGCGAAACTGGAATCTCGCCAATCTACCGATAACATGAACATTATTGGTTTTACTTCACCGACCATGAATGTACCTGCTGGTACCACGGCGGAAGTGGATGCGACATTCTATTCAGGTCCTAAAATTCAGTCTGAATTGAAAGACCTGGCTGTGGGCTTGAATCAAACTGTAGATTATGGCTGGTTGTGGCCAATTGCCAAATTATTGTTCCTGGGTTTGCAGTTCTTCCATAACATTGTGGGCAACTGGGGCTGGTCAATTATCCTGTTGACTGTGTTGGTGAAACTGATTCTTTGGCCATTATCGTCTAAGAGCTACCGTTCTATGGCGAAAATGCGTGTCATTGCACCTGAAATGCAACGCATGAAAGAAGAGTTTGGTGAAGACCGTATGCGTTTCTCACAAGAAATGATGGCGCTGTATAAACGTGAACAAGTGAACCCACTTTCTGGTTGCTTGCCATTGTTATTGCAAATGCCGATTTTCTTGGCCTTGTATTGGGTATTGATGGAATCGGTAGAACTTCGTCATGCACCTTGGTTGGCTTGGATTCAAGATTTATCTGCAATGGATCCGTGGTTTATCCTGCCATTATTGATGGGTTTAACCATGTTTATTCAGCAGTCTTTAAATCCGCAGCCAGCTGATCCGATGCAGGCGAAAGTCTTTAAAATCATGCCGATTATCTTCACCGTATTTATGTTGTTCTTCCCTGCGGGCTTGGTATTGTACTGGATTGTCAACAACAGTATTACCATCTTGCAGCAAAGTTTGATCAACAAGGGTGTTGAGAAAGAACGTGAAAAACGTGAAGGCGTTTAAATAACGACTGAGCGCGAAGTGCTGAATAAATCCGCTTAAGATGGTAATCTTAAGCGGATTTTTATTTGGCTGTGATTTGGGATTTTTTTAGGTGAATTTTATGCAAAACCTTACTACGATTGCTGCAATTGCAACTCCGCCTGGGCGTGGTGGTGTGGGGGTAATTCGTCTGTCGGGTCCAAAATCTTATGCCATTGCAGCCGCATTGACACAAAAAGACCTGCCTAAAGCCCGTTATGCCGGTTTTCGTCAATTTTATGATGCAGCGGGCGAAGTGATGGATGAAGGCTTGGCCATTTGCTTCCCTAACCCCAACTCATTTACCGGTGAAGACGTGGTGGAGTTACAGGGGCATGGTGGCCCGGTGATTCAAAATGCCCTGCTCAGCCGTTTGCTGGAATTGGGTGCAACCGCTGCCAAAGCGGGTGAATTTTCCATGCGCGCCTTTGAAAATGGCAAGCTGGATCTGGTCCAGGCAGAAGCCATTGCCGACCTGATTGATGCCACTTCACAGGCCGCAGCACGTTCTGCGGTACGTTCACTGCAAGGTGCGTTTTCGACCAAAGTGAATACCGTTCTGGAAAAGCTGATTCACCTGCGTTTACATGTGGAAGCCGCGATTGATTTCCCGGAAGAAGAAATCGACTTTTTGGCCGACGGCAAAATTTTAGCCTTGCTGGAAGATGTACAAGGTTCGGTCGCTGCCGTTCAAACTTCGGCACGACAAGGTCAGTTATTGCGTGAAGGTTTGCAGGTGGTGATTGCCGGCAAGCCGAATGCAGGTAAATCTTCCCTGCTGAATACCCTGGCGGGCAATGAACGCGCCATTGTGACTGATATTGCTGGTACCACCCGTGATGTCTTGCATGAAAAAATCACCTTAAATGGCTTACCGATTACCCTGACCGATACAGCCGGTCTGCGTGAAACCGGCGATGTGGTGGAAAAAGAAGGCATCCGCCGTGCGATTAAAGAAATTGAACAAGCCGATTTATTGCTGCTGGTCTACGATTTAAGTCAGGGTGACGATCCGCTGCAATTGGCACAAAGCTATTTTGCCGAACATATCGAGCCACGTCGTTTAATGTTGATTGCCAATAAGTGTGATTTAACCGGTGCAGCCGCTGAAATTGGTGATTATCAGGGTTTTCGTCATATTACCGTCTCGGCCAAACAGGAAACCGGGGTTCAGTCACTCATAGAAGCGATTACAGCGCATGCAGGTTTTCAGCCGGAAGAAGATACCTTTATTGCACGTACCCGTCATTTAGATGCAATGAAGCGTACTCAGGCCTATTTAGCTGAGGCACGGGAGCAATTGGTGGTGTTTCATGCTGGTGAATTGGTAGCGGAGTCCCTACGACTGGCCCAAAATGCCTTGGGTGAAATTACTGGTGACTTCAGTGCAGATGACTTATTAGGCAAGATTTTCGGATCATTCTGTATTGGAAAGTAATTTCAATTTACCTTTATATTCCAGTAAGTTCTAAGGATAATTAAAAAACATTAAGTTTTAATAACTTAATGCTTTTTTATATCACTGAATGATTCAGGGTATGCTCAAAATCCATCTGATGGCATGATATTTTATTCTGTTATTAGTCACCAGATATGAGAAAAGCTGAATTAGAATTTGAGCATTTCCATTCTGTCGATGAGGAATAAAATGGATTCAATATTATTGAGAATGAGCGTATAGCCTAAACTTCTTTCTGGGCAAGATCATTAAAGCTGAGGATGATTATTTATCATTTATTTTTTTATGCCAAATTAACAAATACAGACACAGTAAACAGAACGCAGCACAAAAACTGAGTACGCTTGCGGTTAAACCAAAATGATCGGCAAGATAACCCACTGCAAGAATGGGTAAAATGGTGCCTAAATAGGCTACAAATAAATAAGTCGACATCACCGCAGCCCGGTTGTGCAGGTTGGTCATGGCATGAATTAAACCAAATGCCCCGATCAGGGCTAATCCATGCCCAACGCCAACCAGTACATCACTGATAAAAAACAGAAAGCTCCAGTGTAGATATATACATAAACCCAGAATCAATAAACTGAACAACAGCGTATACAGCCCATAATTCAGGCATTTTCTTGCAGGAATCGATCTGGAAAAATACTGTACCATGGCAGAAATCAGCAAAATACAGGTAATGGCTAATCCACTGACCAAAGGACCATGCCAGGGAATGATGAACTGTACAAATGAGGGAGAAAGTGAAGCGAATAGGCTAAACGCTGCAAAGGCACAAAAGGCAGTCAAACCGGTAATATAAAATTCAGCATGAAATTGTGCTTCAGGACGTTCTAAATGCGGTGCAATCGAGAATGCCTGTGCGCTAAATTCAGGCTGTGGCAGACGTAACAAGCCTACGAAGCACAACATTGCCCCAACAATGACAGGAATATACGGGGTAAATAGCGGTGTAGCAGAAAATTGGGCAATCAGTCCACCAACCAGCGGGCCTAAACCAAAACCAACTGCGGTAATCACTGAACTGAGCTGGGGTGCATGGCTTTTATGTGATTCAGGAATACTCCACATCAGTCCAATCAATGCCGATGTGGTCATTAATCCCGAGGCAATCCCGATAATAAAACGCCCCAAAGACAGCCATAGCACATTATTCGCAAACATGGACAGTAGAAGCCCAAGTGTGATGATGACCAGACCCAGTTCTAAGGTTTTTAAAAAGCCAATGCTGTTACTGGTACGGCCTAAAAACAGGAGCGTGGCTAAACAGCCCAACATATAGGTGACAAAAATATAGGTGATATGACTCGGCAACAGATGCCAAAGTTGCTGATAGATGGGATATAAAGGGCTGGCCAGTGCCGTCCCCATCGTTCCAATACAAAGTGCCAGGCTCACCATCAAAAACGGGCGCCAGGATTGTTGATTTGTCATAGAGTGTCACAAAAATATTTGCCACAGCATTCAAAATGGCAAATATGGGGAGAAAAGGATAATTTAGCGTACTGGTTATCGATCTATAGCGTCAATGGATAAAATGTAAGAAGTTTAGCTATAACGCTTTAATAATTTAAGAAATTCTTCTAGTTCTGTTTCATTAATTGCTGTCTGTTCTCCAATCACGTGATGACGCAAATGTGCTTCAATAAGCTCATTCATCAGACCATTCACGGCACCTTTAATTGCGGCAGCCTGCTGCAATATTTGAATACATGAAGCATCAGGTGTATTTAAAGCCTGATCTACTGCATTAATCTGACCTTGTAAACGTTTGACCCGATTCTGAATTTTCTTGTCTTGATATAAATGACCCAACATTATTCTCCAAAAATAAATATACTATGGGGGAGTATACTGAAAATCTAAATTATGCAAGACGCCTCACTGACCCGAACCCATAGCCATCAGTTTGATGAAGGTAATCCGCTCGCACAAAAACGCATTTTATTGGCGACCATTCTAACGGCAGTGATGATGTTATTAGAAGTGATTGGTGGCTGGATTTACAACTCTATGGCTTTGCTGGCCGATGGCTGGCATATGAGTTCGCATATGTTGGCGCTGGGACTGGCTTATTTTGCTTACCGTTCTGCACGTCATTATGCACAGGATAATCGTTTCAGTTTTGGCACCTGGAAAATAGAAATTTTAGCTGGTTATAGCAGTGCCATTTTATTGATGGTCGTGGCAGTGTTTATGGCCTTTCAATCGATCGAACGACTGCTCAATCCGATTGATATTCTTTATAATCAAGCCATTCCGATTGCAATTTTGGGTTTGCTCGTCAATTTAATCTGTGCCTGGTTGTTGCATGATGATCACCATCACCATCACCATCACCATCACCATCACCATCACCATCACCATCACCATCACCATCACCATCACCACGATCATGCTCACGAAAATGAACATACTCATACCGAGCATGACTTAAACCAGAAAGCGGCCTTTATGCATGTGGTGGCAGATGCAGTGACTTCCATCTTTGCTATTATTGCGCTGTTTGTTGCCAAGTATTTGAATTGGACTTTTCTGGATGCCGCACTGGGCATTATTGGATCCATTCTGGTGGCGAAATGGGCTTGGGGCCTCATTCAAGAAACTGGAAAAACCTTACTGGATGCCGAAATGGATCATCCGGTAGTAGAAGAAATTCGAGAGGTAATTGCGGAATTTGAGACTGTAGAAATTACCGACTTGCATGTCTGGAAAGTCGGTAAAGGCAAATTTTCCTGTATTTTGGCTTTAGTCACCGATTCCAGTTTGAATGCAGACCAGGTTCGTGAGGCCTTATCCATTCATGAAGAAATTGTACATGTTTCGGTGGAAATTAATCCGCGACAAGTCAATGTTCCACGTGAAACCTTGATAGGTAAATCTGTGGGTTTTCAGTAAGGCGAGCTAAAATTTTAAGATTCTTGAGCTGGTTTTTGAGTAGAATCAGCTGGAAAGATTTTGAAGCAATGAGCAAAAATATGATTAAAAAAACATTGGCATGTGCCTTGGCGGGTTTTATTTCAACTTTAACTTTGGCAAATGTCGATACGGTTAAAAGCAACCTGAGTAAGCAACATCCGAAACTGAACATTGAAAATATTCAAACCACCGAAATGAAAGGGATTTATAGCGGTTCAATGGATGGTCAAGTAGTGTATTTGGGGGAGGATGCACAACATATTCTGGTCGGCTCCATGTTCCGTTTAGCCGATCAGAAAAATCTGACCAAAGATTTAGTGCTGAAACAGAACAGTATTGACTGGAAAAAATTGCCACTGCAGGATGCGGTCAAAACTGTGCGAGGTAATGGTAAACGCCAGATCGCGATCTTTTCTGACCCAAATTGCCCATATTGCAAAAAACTTGAGACTGAACTAAGCAAGTTAAAGGATGTGACCATTTACACCTTTATTTATCCAATTAAAACCCAATCTGTGGCAGTTTCTAAACAGGTGTTTTGTGAGAAAGATGCAGCTTTGGCCTGGTCAAATTTGATCAGTAAAGGGATTCAACCCAATTCTAACAAAACCTGTGCCAACCCGATTGAGCGTAACTTAACTTTAGGAAAAAATTTAGGTTTAACTGGTACACCGGCTATTATTTTCTCCAATGGCTTTAAAGTGATGGGTGCCCGCCCCACTCAAGAAATTGAACAAATCTGGAAAGAACTGGGTTTGTAAAAATCTGTTCTGATGTAAGGAATTATAAAAAAGCACCCTGTACGGTGCTTTTTTATTACCTATTGCAGTATTGGGTAGGACATTTAACCCCTAGAATTTTTGGTCACCAGGTTATAAAGAAATAGAATAATGATGGCCCCGATCACCGAAGCAATAAAACCTGCTGCAGAGTTTTCACCATACAGGCCGAGTAAGCGTCCACCATAGGTCGCCAATAAAGAACCCGCAATACCGAGCAAAGCCGTAATAAAGAATCCAGCCTTATCATCACCGGGATGAATTGCCCGAGCAACCAGGCCTGCAATAAAACCGACCACGATCGCAACTATAAGTGACCACATAGGTTTTCTCCTTTTGTTATCATTTATTTACTTTCAATTCGTTTTCATTTTTATAATTAATTATTTATCGAACACGAAACAGATGCATCCTGCTAATTACTGTTGTTTTTTTGTGCGTCATGCAATTTAAAGTATAAAAAAAGTGGCCTTCGGCCACTTTAAGTATCTTTGCTCAGTCTTATAAACCAATTTCACCAATAAATGGAATATGGCGATATTTTTGATCATAGTCCAGGCCATAACCGACAATAAATTTATCTTCAACTTCAAAGCCCAGGAATTTCACTTCAAGTTCAATTTCACGGCGTGAAGGTTTACTGATGAGCGTACACAGTTCGATCGAATTAGGATTGCGAGTGCTCAAGATTTCCAGAACTTTGCTCAAGGTATTACCAGAGTCAATAATATCTTCCACAATCAGCACATCTTTACCGCGAATTTCGCCGTCTAAATCTTTGAGAATTTTGACATCACGACTTGAAACTGTACCGCCACCGTAACTTGATACGGTCATAAAATCGAGTTCATGCGGTTTGCTGATTGTGCGACATAAATCCGCCATAAAAATGACAGAACCACGAAGTAAACCAATCAGTACAAGTTCTTTGTCACTATTGGCATAGTGAGCATCAATTTTCGCACCAAGCTCTTTGACTTTGGCTTGAATTTCTTCAGTTGAGATCATCACACTCATATGAACGGTCATGGGGAGATACCTAAAAGCAAATCAAAAAATAAAAAAGGTGTTGACCAGCAACACCTCTAAAGTTGTTTTAATTTTAATACATCTGTTTAAGAGATGCATCTTTTTTGCGCTTGTAAATCTCATCAGGCCTTATGCTGCGCCGTATCGCGTTTCAGTAAAAATGCACACACCAGGGCAATTCCAGTCCACACAATGATCTTTTTAGCAGAATTTTTCCTCACTTCACTTTTTGACATAGGCAGCTGCTCCATAAATATAGGTGGCATGGATATTGCGATCATCGCCCATGGTCATCAGGGCAAATAAAGTATCTTCAATACCTTTGGCACGTTGTTGACGTAGCGCTTGCAGTGCAGTGGCTTTTAAATCGAGCACGATAAAATCGGCTTCTTTGCCCAGGTTAAAGTTACCCAGTTGATGGTCCAGATTTAGGGCTTTGGCACCGCCTAAGGTGGCATGATACAGGGATTCAAAAGCAGAGAGTTTATCGCCCTGCAGCTGCTGTACTTTATAGGCTTCATTCAATGTTTGCAGCTGACTGAAGGACGTGCCTGCGCCAATGTCTGTGCCTAAACTGACTTTGACCTGTTTTTCCCATGTTTTTTTTAAGGGAAATAAACCACTCCCCAAAAATAGATTTGAGGTTGGGCAAAAGGCAATGGCCGAGTCGGTTGCATGCATGCAGTCCCATTCAGCGTCTTCCAAATGCACGCAGTGGGCAAACACCGAACGTTGCCCGGTTAAACCATAATGGTGATACACATCCAGATAACCTTTTCGTTCAGGGAATAGTTCTTTGACCCAGGCGATTTCGTTTTTATTTTCACTTAAATGCGTATGCACATACACATCAGGATACTCAGCTTTCAGCTGCCCTGCCCGAGCGAGTTGCTCTGGTGTAGATGTTGGGGCAAAACGCGGGGTAATAGCATACAGGTTGCGGCCTTTGCCATGCCATTTTTTAATGAGTGCCTTAGAGTCGTGATAAGCACTTTCAGCAGTGTCACACAAATCTTCTGGTGCATGGCGGTCCATCATCACCTTGCCAGCAATTAAACGCATTTGATGCTGTTCTGCGGCTTTAAATAAGGCATCGACCGATTCAGCATGCACGCTACAGAATACCAACGCTGTAGTAGTACCGTTTTTTAATAATTGTTGCACAAAAAACTGCGCGATTTTGTCGGCATAAGCTTTGTCTTTAAACTGTAATTCTGTAGGAAAGGTATAGGTGTCTAACCATTCCAGCAGCTGTTCACCATAAGCACCAACCATCTCGGTTTGCGGGAAATGGATATGGGTATCGATAAATCCCGGTACAATCAGCTTGTCGGGATAATGATCAACTTGAACATCCGCCGGAACATGCTGTTGGCCTGTTTGCCAGTTGCCAAACCAGCGAATTTTGCCATTTTCGGTAATAAGTAAACCATCTTCTACATATCGCACTTGGTCGTGAATTTCACGCGCTTGGGCAACCGTATTCTGAATATCTAGGAAGCGACCGCGAACTGCCGTCGTTGCAACTACAGAAGACATTGAAAACCTGCGATTTTGAATTTTTTCGATTGATTGTACCTGAAATATGGGGATTTAACCCGAATGACACCCTTTTATTCACCCTCCCCCGTTAAGGAGGTGAAACAAAATCCTTGCACTTTGCCGCAGGAATAAATCGCAATAGAAGGCATAAAAAAAGCCTTCCATCTTCAAGATGAAAGGCTAGATTCTAATGATATAAGGTGTTAAAGTTGTTCTTGCTTTTTGTTATATCGAATCGATAACCAGGCAGTAATCGACAGGACAATTACAATAAAGCCGAGTGATATCCAGATTGGCATATGGAACACATCCAGCATTAACATTTTAAAACCGATAAACAGCAGAATAATTCCGAGACCATAAGGCAAGTAATGCATTTTGGATGCTGCACCTGCCAGCAAGAAAAACATGGCACGTAGACCTAAAATGGCCATTAAGTTTGCTGTTAATACGATAAAGGGATCACTGGTGACAGCAAAAATAGCCGGAATGGAATCCACTGCAAAAATGACGTCTGAAGCTTCAACTAAAATCAAGACCAGGAATAACGGCGTGGCCCATAACAGACCGTTTTGACGGACAAAGAATTTATCTCCTTCCAGCTGCGGGGTAATACGCATATGTTTACGTAACCACTTGAGTAAGGCCATATCTTCAATATTGGGGTTTTCGTCATGACCTTTAAGAAATTTAAAGCCGGTATACACCAGGAAAGCACCGAAGATATAAAGTACCCAAGAGAACTCCTGAACGAACCAGGCACCAATAAAAATAAAGATGGTACGTAATACAATGGCGCCGAGTACCCCATAGAGCAATATTTTACGTTGCAATGCCGGAGGAATAGCGAAGGCAGCAAAAATCATCAGCCACACAAAAACGTTATCAATCGCCAGCGATTTCTCTAATAAGTAACCTGCAAAATACTCCATGACTTTGGTATTTGCGATGGTTACCCCAGCTGTCTGTTGCAGGTAAAACCATAAGCCACCACCAAATAGCACGGCGACAGAAACCCAGGCCATACTCCAGTACGCTGCGGTTTTAATTTTGACTTCTTGGCCCTGTTTTTGTCTAAAGCCCAAAAAGTCGATGATGAGCATAACGGCAACTAAACCGAAGAATGCTAAATACAGCCATAAATTGCCAATGGATTCCATAAAAATCTCCACACCTGACAACTGGCCATAAAAAAACCTTGACCTGTTGCCAGATGATTTAAACATCTGTGTCAACATGATCAAGGTCTTGCCTACATCTGAATATCCATATTGGGTAATTTCAAATGCTCAGATACCGACTTTTTGCAAAGTGTAATGACGATATTCTGACACCTGATCATTTTAAAACGGCATCATGATCAGGTTTGGAGGAGGCTACTCCCCTTGTTCAACTTAATTTTGTTTTGGATTTCATCCAAATATGGCTGAAGAATCGCATATTTATTGTAATTGTGCAAATTTTATCTATTCACACTGTTTTAAAATAATCTACTTTTAACGTATTCTAGTTTCAGTCAAATAAAAAGTGAGGACTAGCGATGCAGTTTCAACATAAGGATAACGACCAACAAGGTGAGTTTTTTACTTTGAATGATGCAGGTCAGCGAATTGCAGAAATCAGTTATGTTTGGCGCAATGAAAAGACCATAGTGGCTGATCATACCTGGGTGGATGATTGTTTGCGTGGTCAAGGCGTAGCACGAAAATTACTAGATGTTTTAGTTGAATTTGCACGTGAAAAACAGTTAAAAATTATTCCCACCTGTTCCTATGTGGATGTAATGTTTAAACGTGAGCCTGAGCTGCAGGATGTAGCAGCTACAGTTTAAGGGTGCTGGCCGATAGAGAGATTGTCTGTCATTTAGCTTTTAAATCTGGCAGATCAAGGCCTTGCAGTAGCGTATAAAATTCAGAACCTGCCGTCAGGCCAATAGAGGCCCACTCTCCTATTTCTGATTCATGCTAAAATAAAAAAGTCCGCGATGCGGACTTTTTTATCGAAGACTTAAAGCTTAAGCCATGTCGATCATCACCTTCAGTGCCTTTTCATCAGAGGCGTGCTTGAAGACATCATAGGCTTTTTCAAACTCTGCAAACTTAAAGTGATGGGTCGCCAGTTTTTCAAGTGGCAGTTTGCCAGAGCAGCAGGTTTTCAGCAGCATGCCGGTGGTGTTGGCATTGACCAGCCCGGTGGTGATGGTCAGGTTCTTGATCCAGAGCTTGTTCAGTTCAAAGTTGACGGGTTTGCCATGTACGCCGACGTTGGCAATATGTCCACCCTCTTTCACCACGTGTTGGCAAATATTCCAGGTCGGTTCCACACCAACTGCTTCAATGGCACAGTCGACACCGCGTCCATCGGTAAGCTCTAAAATCTTTTGAATCGCGTCTTCTTTGGCGGAGTTGATGACATGGGTGGCTCCTACCGTCTTGGCAAATTCCAGTCGGTTATCATCTGTATCCACCATAATAATATTGGCAGGTGAATAGAATTGTGCGGTGAGCAGACAGCTCATTCCGATTGGGCCCGCACCGACAATCGCCACGTTATCGCCCGGTTTGACATCACCATATTGCACCCCAATTTCATGTGAAGTAGGCAGGATGTCAGACAGGAAAACTGCGACATCTTTATTCAAGCCTTCAGGCAAATGATAGAGTGAAGTATCGGCAAATGGAGTCCGGACATATTCGGCATGGGTGCCATCGATCATATAGCCCATGATCCAGCCCCCTTCATTACGGCAATGCGCGTAGAGCTGTTTCTGGCAGTTTTCACAGGTGCCACAGCGGCTGACACAGGAAATAATCACCCGGTCGCCTTTCTTGAAGTTTTTCACGGCTGAACCGACTTCTTCTACAATCCCGATGCCCTCATGACCGAGAATGCGCCCATTAAACTGGCCGTCTTTTTTAATCGCTTCCTGTTCAATCTCAGGATTTTTACCCTTCCAGATGCCCAAGTCAGTTCCGCAAATGGTGACCTTGGTCAGCTTGATAATGGCATCATCGGGATGCAGGATGGTAGGAATGGGACGTTCTTCGAAACGGATATCATTGGCGCCGTAGTAAACCATTGCTTTCATTGTATTTGACATGGTGACCATCCTTCTTAATGATTATTGTAAAAGACATCCAGCCGCCTAGCTTATATAGCAACAGTCATGTTGGCAGGATGCTATCCAGTTAAATTAACAAGTCTTGATGACAAGGTCATTAGCAAAATGGTTACTTAAATAAAAAACAATATATGATTTATTAATTTGTTAGTGAGGGACCGCAGAACGATTGGCTACGGTCCTGATCAAGCTCAGGCTGAAAAGAAGTTTAAGCGTTTTGCTGTAAAGCACTAATCAATTTTTGGTGTAATCCTCCAAAACCGCCATTCGACATAATCACCACAGCATCGCCCTCGCCTGCTTCCGTAGTTACAGTGCGGATAATGTCATCCAGTGAACGTGCCACAATCGCTTTGTTCGGTGCAGCGTCAATTACTGGCTGTAGATCCCAGTCCAGCCCTTCAGGTTGATACCAGATCACTTCATCAGCCAAACGTGCTGAATGCGCCAAACCATCTTTATGGCTACCCATACGCATAGTGTTTGAGCGCGGTTCAATAATCGCCCAAAGTTTACGTTCACCTAGGCGTTTACGTGCGCCGTCCAAGGTCGTTTCAATGGCAGTTGGGTGATGGGCAAAGTCATCATACACTTCAATGCCTTTTACCGTATCCAGCAATTCCATACGGCGTTTCACGCCGCCAAAATTAGATAATGCTTCACATGCAGTTTCAATCGAAACGCCCACATGTTCAGCCGCTGCAATGGTCGCCAAGGCATTGGCCACACTGTGCTGTCCGGTCATGTTCCATTTAACGATGCCTTTGACCGCGCCATTTTCCAGCACTTTAAAGTGAGAACCATCAGCAGAGAGTTGTTCTGCAGAAAGCGATGCTTTTTCATTGGCATCCAATGACGTGCGGACCACAGGTGTCCAACAGCCCATCTCCAAAACTTCATCAATATTGCTTTCAGTAATTGGCGCAATAATGCGGCCTTCGCTTGGAATAGTACGTACCAGATGATGGAATTGTTTTTGAATTGCGGCCAGGTCATCGAAGATATCGGCATGGTCAAATTCAAGGTTATTTAAAATCGCGGTTTTAGGATGGTAATGCACAAACTTGGAACGCTTGTCGAAGAAGGCAGAATCATATTCATCCGCTTCCACACAGAAGTATTTGCCGCCGCCCAAACGTGCACTTTCACTAAAACCCAAAGGTACGCCGCCAATCAAAAAGCCCGGATTTAAACCGGCTTGATCCAGTACCCAAGCCAGCATCGTTGTAGTCGTGGTTTTACCATGCGTACCCGCTACACCCAGCACATGTTTGCCTTGTAAAACATGATCGGCTAAAAACTGTGGACCTGAAATATAAGGCAGACCTTCATTCAGCATGTATTCCACCGCATCAATGCCGCGCTTCATGGCATTCCCGACAATGACCAGATCGGGATGTGGCTGCAAATGACTGCGGTCATAACCCTGCATTAAGCCAATGCCTGCATTTTCCAGTTGAGTGGACATAGGTGGATAGACATTTGCATCCGAACCCGTCACTTTATGTCCCAAATCACGTGCCAATAGTGCGAGCGAACCCATAAAGGTGCCACAAATACCCAAAATATGCAGATGCATGCGTTTTAACTCCACTGCTTTTTAGACACATCACGTTGTTATTGGTGGTGTTGTCATTATCGATTCAATTTGAAAGCAACGATATCAAGGGTTTTGCGGAAAAGATAGTCTTTCTTGTATCTATTCCCGGCATTGCATCCGGCAGTTTAGGGCGCTGTTGGATCGAGATTTCTCCGCGCTAAAATTTGTCCGGAAATCACATGCTTTTTTACTGGAAAAACGTAAAATATTTGCAGTTATTCCAGATCAATTGACTATGTACTTTGCCCTGCTGCTTTTAATTATTTCCAACTGCTTTATGACGCTGGCCTGGTATGGTCATCTGAAGTTTTTACATGGAGCTCCGCTTTGGCAAGCGATTTTATTTGGCTGGCTGATCGCCCTGCTGGAATACAGTTTTATGATTCCGGCCACCCGTCTGCTTGCACAACAAGGCTGGGCTGTGGGACAAATGAAAATTACCCAGGAAGTCGTAACGTTACTGGTGTTTGTGCCTTTTATGATTTTTCTGTTTAAACAGCCCTTTAAACTGGATTATTTGTGGGCGGGTCTCTGTTTGGTGGGATGTATTTATTTTGTATTCCGTAGCCAGTAAATTGGCCACTCCCCTATTTTGATCTGGTTATATAAAAAAAATTGAAAATATCGGCCTGCTTGAGCTGTTAAATTTTGGTGAGATGAAAAATCAGTCTATAATAGCGAGCTTGTGATTCATTTAAAACTTGGCTCTTGTCGAGATTTATCCTTCCTTACATTCGTTTACGGAATATTTGCAATGAATGCGGCTGCTGCACAAGACACTCAACCTCTTGTTGGAATTATCATGGGTTCCCAATCTGACTGGGCAACTCTGGAAAACACTGCCAATATGCTGAAACAGCTTGGCGTACCCTTTGAAGCGGAAGTCGTTTCTGCACACCGTACCCCAGACCGTTTATTCGAATATGCGGAAACAGCACGTGAGCGTGGCATTCAGGTCATTATTGCCGGTGCGGGCGGTGCAGCCCATTTACCTGGTATGTGCGCAGCAAAAACCGATTTACCAGTTTTAGGTGTACCGGTGAAATCTTCAATTCTTAACGGTGTAGATTCATTGCTTTCGATCGTACAAATGCCGGCAGGTATTGCAGTGGGCACTTTGGCGATTGGTCCTGCGGGCGCAACCAATGCAGCCATTATGGCAGCGCAAATTTTGGGTCTGACACGTCCTGACATTGCAAAAAATGTTGCTGAATTCCGCGCTGCGCAAACTGAAAAAGTGGCAAGCAAAAATATTCCTGGTCAAAACTAAAGCCAAGCTTAAAACGGGACACACGTTATGGATAAAACCATCGGTATTTTTGGTGGTGGTCAACTCGGCCGTATGATGGCGCAAGCTGCTCTGCCGCTGAATATTCAATGCACCTTCTTTGAAGCCAATACAGATTGCCCTTCCGCAGCGCTGGGTCAGGTAATCTCAAGCAAAGCTGAAAATGGTTTACAGCAGTTCATCGCAAGCGCAGATGTGTTCAGTCTAGAATTTGAAAATACTCCACTTGCAGATGTAGATTTTTTAACTCAGCAAAAACAATTACATCCACCGCGTCAGGCTTTAGCTATTGCACAACATCGATTGTCTGAAAAGGCATTGTTTGATGAGTTACAGATTCCAGTTGCGCCGTACAAAGCAGTGACTTCATTGGAAGGCTTACAAGCAGCAGTTGCTGAACTCGGCTTGCCAATCGTACTAAAAACTTCACGTGGTGGTTACGATGGAAAAGGTCAATTTGTACTACGCAGTGCCGATCAAATTGATCAGGCATGGGCGGAACTTGGCCCTGCGGGTGAATTGATTGCAGAAAGTTTTGTGACTTTCTCACGTGAAGTATCGATTATTGCGGTACGTGGTCAAAACGGTGATGTGAAAACCTGGCCATTGGCGGAAAATCACCATCACAACGGTATTTTGTCGCATTCGATTGTTCCGGCTCCAAATAGTGCAGATTTACAGCCAGTAGCACAAGACTATATCACTCGCCTGCTTAATCATTTGAATTATGTCGGTGTATTGACGCTTGAGCTATTTGTGACAGAAAAAGGCTTATATGCCAATGAGATGGCGCCACGCGTGCATAACTCGGGTCACTGGTCTATTGAAGGCGCGATCTGTTCTCAATTTGAAAACCACATTCGTGCGGTGGCTGGCTTACCTTTAGGTTCGACCGAGGTCGTGCGCCCAACGGTCATGATCAATATTATTGGTCAACATCCTAAGTCTGAAGATGTCTTGGCTTTAAATGGTGCTCATTTGCACCTTTATAACAAGACTGAGCGTGAAGGTCGTAAGATTGGCCATATCACCTTGATGCCAAATGACAGTGCTGAACTGATCACTTTATGTCGTCAATTGGCGAAAATTTTGCCGAATCCACTGGCACTTAGCGAAGATATGAGCATTTAAACCCAAGTTTGAATGATAAAAAAGCGGTCATGCCTATGGCCGCTTTTTTTATGTCTGTCGTTCAGGCATGATTGCGCCTCTTTTCGAGAATGCGCCATTTATCGGAACAAAATAAAAATAATTGTGTGTAATTTGTACAATGCTTTATAAATATACTGCATAAAAAACAAACAAATAGAATTGTCCTGTATTTCAGTTTTACTGCTGTAAAACGATGCAGAGATTTTTAAATTTAAAAAGAGAAAAAATAAATTCAAAAATATGAATTTAAATTTAAACTCGTACATTTGAATTTAAAAAATATGAATTCAAAGTGCTTAAGGGAAAATGAATTTAAACTTTTAAATTTAAAAAATAAGATTTTAAATTTAAAGCATTTGCTTTCTAAGATTATAAAAACGGTCAGAATTAACTTATCCACAAGCCGTTTGAATTTAAAACTTTGCTTTAAATTTAAAAAAATGAATTTAAATTCATGTTTCCTTGTGTTTTGAATTTAAAAAATTCTGAAAACAAAGTCTGTGGATAAAGTTTTTAAATTCAAAAGTAAAATATGAATTTAAAATGAAGAAAATGAATTTAAATTTACGATTTGATTCAGAAACGATGTGCTGATGGTGGTATGGTAAAAGCATAATTTAAATTCAAAGATCGTAAAGGATACTATGCAGCGCTTAGCTTTCGTTTTAGGTTCAGTTTTCCTTGCCATGACTCAAGCCAATGCTGAGCTGATTATTAATGGTCAACCAGTCATAGTCACTTCAACCACACCTTCAAATCAAATTTTGACTCCACGAAATAATTTTCAGCAATGTCTTGCTAATTTGCGTACTCAGGCCATGAATTCGGGTGTGAGTGGTTCCACCTATGATCGCTATACACAAAATTTAACGCCCGATTATTCCGTGATTGATAAATTGAATTATCAGCCTGAATTTTCGACCCCAATTTGGGATTATTTATCCGGTTTGGTTGATGAAGAACGAGTGCAACTTGGACGTCAAAAATTAGTCCAGCATCAAGATGTACTTAATCGTGTTGCAGCAGCGTATGGTGTGCCAGCTGAAACAGTGGTGGCTGTTTGGGGCGTAGAAAGTAACTTTGGTGATATTTCCGGAAGTTATCCTTTATTGCAGGCTTTGGGCACTTTAAGTTGTGAAGGGCGTCGTCAAAGTTTTTTCCGTGGAGAATTTTTTACCACGATGCGAATTTTACAACGTGGTGATTTAAGCGAGCAGCAAATGAAAGGCTCATGGGCTGGGGCCTTTGGTCATACCCAGTTCATGCCTTCGACCTATGAAGAGCTGGCGGTGGATTTTGATGGCGATGGCCGTCGTGATTTGGTTTCCAGCACTACAGATGCGTTGGCTTCAACGGCGAATTTTCTTAAAAAACGCGGCTGGCAAACCGGGCAACCTTGGGGCTTTGAAGTCAAAATTCCTGAAGGGATGTCAATTGCAGGTGAAAGCCGGCGCAATAAAAAGGCTTTAAGCAGCTGGATGAGTCGGGGTGTGGTGCGCGCTGATGGTACACCGTTAATTCAAGGTAATTTAAGCGAGTCATCCGCTGCGGGTTTAATGGCACCTGCAGGTGCAAATGGACCGGTGTTTTTAGTCTTTAAAAATTTCGATGCTATATATAGTTATAACGCTGCGGAAAGTTATGCTTTGGCGATTGCGCATTTATCTGATCGGCTACAAGGTGGAGGTGGTTTTAGTAAACCCTGGCCAACCGATGATGCGGGAACATCACGTGCAGAACGTCGTGAAATTCAACAATTCTTGATCAATCGTGGTTATGACATTGGCACCGTAGATGGCCTGATTGGAGATAAAACCCGTCAAGCGATCCGTCAGGAACAGATTCGTTTGGGCCTTAGCCCAACCGGACGTGCAGGACAACAAATTTTAAATGCTTTTCGCAATGAAAATGCCAAAAAAATGATGCGATAAATAGTTCTGTAAAAGTATAGAAATAAAAAAGGTCTGCTTGATGCAGACCTTTTTTATGCAGAAGCTTTGAATCAAAAAATTTTAGACTGCAGTAATGGTTCCCAAAATACGATAGTCAGCTGCACCGGTGACTGCAGGTAAATTTCCGCTTTGTTGATTGATAAAGCGCATGGCCAGCCAGGCAAATGCAGTCGCTTCCACCCAGGTTGGGCTTAGCCCTAAAGCGGCAGTGGTTTGTACTGTCCATTCGTGTTTGCGTAGACGCCAACGCAATTGTTCCAGTAAATGTGAGTTGTAGGCCCCGCCACCGCAGACATAGACTTCACCGGTATCCATGTCAGAACGGTAAATGGCTTTTTTAATCGCACGTGTAGTCAGTTTTAATAAAGTTGCCTGAACATTTTCCGGTGTATTTTCTAACTCGTCATATTCAAGATCGTTACGCCAGTCGAGAATCTGTTCATCTAGCCATTCAAGGTTAAAGTCTTCACGGCCGGTACTTTTAGGTGGTTCTTTTGAGAAAAACTCATGCGCTTGCAAGCGGTCGAGTAGACTACGGATTGGTTGTCCGTAGGCTGCCCAGTTGCCATTTTCATCATAAGGCTGCCCAGTATAACGGTGACACCAGGCATCCATCAAAATGTTGGCGGGGCCGGTATCAAAGCCAAATACTTGTTCAGGTTTACCTGCAGGCAACATGCTGACATTGGCAATCCCGCCTAAATTCAGAATTACACGATGAATGTTTTCATGCTGGAACAAGGCCTGATGAAATGCAGGAACCAAAGGCGCACCTTGGCCGCCAGCCGCCATATCACGACGACGAAAATCTGAAATGACTGGAATTTGTGTTATTTCGGTAATGATGTTGGGATCACCAATTTGCAAGGTGAAGCCATGTTCGGGGCGGTGACGAATGGTTTGCCCATGTGAACCAATGGCTTTAATTTGACTGCGATCTAAATGATTCTTTTCAATAAGCGTATTAATCCCTGCACCAATCATGGTGGCTAAGGCAACGTCGGCTTTGCCCATGCGATCAATTTCATTGTCGCCCGGTAGGGTGAGTGCCATCAGTTCGTCACGAAGATCGGGGTCAAATGGCAAAGTGAGGGTCGCATGAAGCTGTAAGGGATCAAAAGAAGCAGCAACAATATCGACACCATCCATGCTTGTGCCGGTCATTACCCCAATATAGATCGCTGTCATGATTATTCTTAAGCCTGCAATGTGCTGAAAAAGTGTTAGTATATCGCACAAATTGAATAACTGATGTGTTTGGGTTTTGTGATGTCAAATTTCCTGCCGGCTGAAGAACAACTTGCCCTCATTCAACGAGGCACGCATGAAATTATTTCTGAAGAAGATCTTCTGAAGAAATTAAAAGAAAATCGTCCGCTTAAAATTAAAGCGGGTTTTGACCCAACTGCACCTGATTTGCACTTAGGTCATACGGTTTTAATTAATAAATTGAAAGTGTTTCAGGATCTGGGGCACGAAGTTTATTTCCTGATTGGTGACTACACCGCCATGATCGGTGATCCAACAGGTAAAAGCGCGACTCGTCCACCTTTGTCACGCGAAAAAGTATTGGAAAATGCAAAAACTTATCAAGAACAAGTCTTTAAAATTCTTGATCCGGCTAAAACCAAAGTGGTATTTAACTCTGAATGGTTTGCGCAAAAAACTGCGGCTGATTTAATCCAGTTGGCTTCACAGCAGACTGTGGCACGTATGTTGGAGCGTGATGACTTCACCAAACGTTATAACAGCCATCAACCGATTGCGATTCATGAATTCTTATATCCATTGGTGCAAGGTTATGACTCGGTAGCTTTACATGCTGACGTAGAATTGGGTGGTACTGACCAAACCTTTAACCTGTTGATGGGACGTACCTTGCAAGGTCGTTATGACCAGGAAGCACAAGTCTGTATTACTGTACCAATTCTTGAAGGTTTAGATGGCGTGAATAAAATGTCTAAATCTTTGGGTAACTACATTGCAGTATTTGATGCACCGGGTGCGATGTACCAAAAAGTACTTTCTATGCCAGATGCTTTAATTGAGCGTTATTTCGATCTTTTAAGTTTTAAATCTATTGAAGAAATTCAAGGTTTGTTAAAAGAAGTGGCTGAAGGTCGTAACCCGCAAGAAGTGAAAAAGATTCTTGCGCTTGAGCTGGTTGAGCGTTTCCACGGTGCAGAAGCTGCAGCCAATGCCCATAAAGGTGCGGGTAACCTGATTACTGAAGGTGAATTACCAGAAGGTACGCCAGAAGTGACCATTTCACGTGGTCAATATAACGGTGAAATTGCAATTGCTTCTATTTTACGTGAAGCAGGACTCACTAAAAATTCAGCTCAAGCCAAAGATGCTTTAGGTCGTGGTGCTGTTAAAGTGGATTGGAAAGTGGTTGATGCTAATTTTTCTGTGAAAGAGAACGTGACTTTGATTGTTCAGGCCAGCAAAAAAGCAATTGCAAAAGTAACTTTTGTTGACTAAGCATACGCTAAGCCATTGAAATAAAAGCAGGCTTCGGCCTGCTTTTATTTTTTATACCATATATTAATGTTTCAAATAATCAAATTCAAAAAAAAGCTTATAAAAACAATACTTAAATTTTGCCGAATAGGTTGCATTATTTTTCTCTTATGTATATGATTTATTCATCTAGACATTGTGTAGAAAACATATCTAGAGGGTACTTGTATAAGAAAAGCTCCACAATTTTTGAGTCTCTTCCCCGAGGGACTTTTTTTAAATTTTTGTAGATAACTATAATAATGACACGATGGATCGCATAAAGATTCAACTCTAAGGAAGAGATTTTGGGAGAGATCTCTTCCTTTTTTATTTATCATAAGTTCATCAGCAGTATTTAAATCTGTAGGTAGAGCTTTTCTAATATAGCCATCAAATTTAAAATCAATCTATAGACCGAATTGGCATTTAAAAAAATGCATGATGACAGTCTGCTGCAAAAAAAAAGACCAAACCATAAAAAAATTAAAACAGAGGTGATCCGATGTATCGGTATCGAACAGAAGATAATTTTGATCAAGAGATGGATTGTATTTTACGGTTCTTGTTTGAGTACCAGTCTGCCGAACAAAAAACAGCAACTTTATATACCAGTCTCTACATTATTTATGCAGCTTGATCTGGCCTCGCATTACTTTTTATTTTCCCTGATTGAAGAACGTTTACCGCGACGTGCGAAATTACTCTTTGTTGCTGAAGACTATCAGGGTAAGAAAGACACGATTCTGGAAGTGATGCAGCATTGGCTGGAGCAGGGCGATCAGGAAAAGGTAGCTTAATATAAGTAAGACTATTCATCTCCTGTATAGATAAAAGGATTGTGGATAGTTTTATTCAAAAACACAGAAATTTTGACAATTCTCTTATTATGGAACCAATTCCGAATTTTGATAAAAACCACGTCAATTAAAACGTTGCTGATGAAACTGAAAGTCTGAGATTGTGATCAGGGTCTTGGGTGATATGTAACAATTTTAGTTCTCTTTCTGGGTATTGGATTCGATAAAAGCCAAAATTTGATTATTAAAAATCTCATCATGCTGTTTTAGCTATTAATTTGATAGTTTCTAGATCTAAGTAAATTTTAACTTATAAAAACAAAATGGCGCATTTAGTGCGTTTATTACATAAAAACGCTCAAAAATTAGATAAAAAAGCGATTTTTCGGTAATTTTTGTAGAAAAAAAAGACATACGTGGAAAATATGGTGATTTGGGGGTTGCAATGATTCTGAAATGCTCTAGAATGCACCCCATACCGACGAGATAGACGGAAACGAACGAAGCACGAAGTGCTGAGTTGTTAAGTTTATCGAAGTCCAGCTCTTGATACTGACGAAGTATTAAGAAGATCATTAAGAGATTATGAAGAACAACTTGTGTGGATTTTTACTGGTTGATTGATCGAAATTATTTTCATTGATTGATGGTAGAAATTACTCGAAGTTTATTTGAGAAATATTT